>DATAYY010000129.1:0-9034 GCA_036272325.1 Caldimonas sp.
CCCGAGCTGATCGGCGGCGTTCGCGTCGTCGTCGGCGACGAGGTGCTCGACACCTCGATCCGGGCCCGGCTCGATCAGATGAAGGCGGCACTGACCGCATGAGCACCGACGTCGTGGTCGGCGTAGCCGACATCACCTTGAACGGCGGCGTCAGCCGCCTGCTCTCCCCCTAAGGTCCCTATGAACCTCAACCCCGCCGAAATTTCCGAGCTGATCAAGAGCCGCATCGAAGGGCTCGCCATCTCGGCCGACATCCGCAACCAGGGCACCGTCGTCTCGGTGACCGACGGCATCTGCCGTGTGCACGGCCTCTCGGAGGCGATGCAGGGCGAGATGCTCGAGTTCCCGGCTGCGCCGGACGGCTCGCCGACCTACGGCCTCGCTCTCAACCTCGAGCGCGACTCGGTCGGCGCGGTCATCCTCGGCGAGTACGAGCACATCTCGGAGGGCGACACCGTCAAGACGACCGGCCGCATCCTCGAGGTGCCGATCGGCCCCGAGCTGAAGGGGCGCGTCGTCAATGCGCTCGGCGCGCCGATCGACGGCAAGGGCCCCGTGATGACCAAGCTGACGGCGCCGATCGAAAAGATCGCCCCCGGCGTCATCGCGCGCCAGAGCGTGAGCCAGCCGATGCAGACCGGCCTGAAGGCGATCGACTCGATGGTGCCGATCGGCCGTGGCCAGCGCGAGCTGATCATCGGCGATCGCCAGACCGGCAAGAGCGCGGTTGCGGTCGACACGATCATCAATCAAAAAGGTCAGAACATGACCTGCATCTACGTCGCCATCGGCCAGAAGGCGTCGACGATCAAGAACATCGTGCGGGCGCTCGAGCAGGCCGGAGCGATGGAGTACACGATCGTCGTCGCCGCCTCGGCCGCGGAGAGCGCGGCGATGCAGTACGTCTCGGCCTATTCGGGCTGCGCGATGGGCGAGTACTTCCGCGACCGCGGCGAGGATGCCCTGATCATCTACGACGACCTGTCGAAGCAGGCCGTCGCCTACCGCCAGGTCTCGCTGCTGCTGCGCCGCCCGCCGGGCCGCGAGGCGTATCCAGGCGACGTGTTCTATCTCCACTCGCGCTTGCTCGAGCGTGCCGCGCGCGTCAACGCCGACTACGTCGAGAAGTTCACCAACGGCGCCGTCAAGGGCAAGACCGGTTCGCTCACCGCGCTGCCGATCATCGAGACGCAGGCCGGCGACGTCTCGGCGTTCGTGCCGACCAATGTCATCTCGATCACCGACGGCCAGATCTTCCTCGAGACCTCGCTCTTCAACGCCGGCATCCGGCCAGCGATCAACGCCGGCATCTCGGTGTCGCGCGTCGGCGGCGCGGCGCAGACCAAGGTCATCAAGGGCCTTTCGGGCGGCATCCGGACCGACCTCGCGCAGTACCGCGAGCTGGCGGCGTTCGCCCAGTTCGCGTCCGACCTCGATGAGGCGACCAGGAAGCAGCTCGACCGCGGCGCCCGCGTCACCGAGCTGCTGAAGCAGCCTCAGTACTCGCCGCTGCCGATCTCGCTGATGGCGGCGTCGCTGTTCGCCGTCAACAAGGGCTTCTTCGACAACATCGACGTCAAGCAGGTGCTGGCGTTCGAAAGCGGGCTGCACACCCATCTGAAGACCAGTCACGCGGCGCTCCTCGCCAAGATCGAGGACACCAAGCAGCTCGACAAGGACACCGAGGCCGAGCTCAACGACGCGATCGGCGCGTTCAGGAAGTCGTTTGCCTGATCGTCCGGATCAGACAACACCAGAGCAAAGGACTCAGGATGGCAGCCGGCAAGGAAATCCGCGGCAAGATCAAGAGTGTCGAGAACACGAAGAAGATCACCAAGGCGATGGAGATGGTCGCCGCCTCGAAGATGAGGAAGGCGCAGGACCGTATGCGCGCCGCGCGCCCCTACGCCGAGATCGTGCGCAGTCTCGCCGCCAACCTCGCGCAGGCGACGCCCGAGTACAAGCATCCGTTCATGGTCGCCAACAAGGGTGCGAAGAAAGTCGGCTTCATCGTCGTCACCACCGACAAGGGACTGTGCGGCGGGCTCAACACCAACGTCCTGCGGGCGACGACGGCCAAGCTGAAGGAGCTGGAGGGCCAGGGCCTGAAGGCGGATGCGGTCGCGATCGGCAGCAAGGGGCTCGGCTTTCTCAACCGGATCGGCGCCAAGGTCGTGTCGCACGCGACCCAGCTGGGCGACCGGCCGATGATCGACAAGCTGGTCGGCCCGGTCAAGGTGCTGCTCGACGCCTATTCGGCCGGCGAGCTCGCCGCCGTCTACCTCTGCTACTCGCGCTTCATCAACACGATGCGCCAGGAGCCGATGATCGAGCAGTTGTTGCCGCTCAGCGCCGAGCAGATGACGACAGAGGACGGCAAGCACGGCTGGGACTACATCTACGAGCCGGAGGCGCGCGTCGTCATCGACGAGCTGCTCATCCGCTACATCGAGGCGCTCGCCTACCAGGCGATGGCCGAGAACATGGCCTCCGAGCAGTCGGCGCGCATGGTCGCGATGAAGTCGGCGACCGACAACGCCGGCAACGTCATCAGCGAGCTGAAGCTCGTCTACAACAAGACACGGCAGGCGGCGATCACCAAGGAGCTCTCCGAGATCGTCGCCGGCGCAGCGGCCGTCTAGCGCGCCGCCCGATCCGAACATCGTTCAAGAAAGCAAGGAACATCCCATGGCTGACATGCAGACCGCCACCGTCGCGAAAGGCAAGATCGTCCAGTGCATCGGCGCCGTCGTCGACGTCGAGTTCCCCCGCAACCAGATGCCGAAGGTCTACGACGCGCTCAAGATGGAGGGCTCGGACCTGACGCTCGAGGTGCAGCAGCAGCTCGGCGACGGCGTCGTGCGCACGATCGCACTCGGCTCCTCCGAGGGCCTGCGCCGCGGCGTCGAGATCCTGAACACCGGCGCCGCGATCTCGGTGCCCGTCGGCCCGGCGACGATCGGCCGCATCATGGACGTGCTCGGCAACCCGATCGACGAACGCGGCCCGGTGAGTCAGGACCTCGTCGCCTCGATCCATCGCAAGCCCCCGACCTACGAAGAGCTCTCGCCGTCGCAGGACCTGCTCGAGACCGGCATCAAGGTCATCGACCTGATGTGCCCTTTCGCAAAGGGCGGCAAGGTGGGCCTGTTCGGCGGCGCCGGCGTCGGCAAGACCGTCGCCATGATGGAACTGATCAACAACATCGCGAAGGCGCACTCGGGGTTGAGCGTGTTCGCTGGCGTCGGCGAGCGCACCCGCGAGGGCAACGACTTCTATCACGAGATGATGGACTCGGGCGTCGTCAACAGCGACAACCTGGCCGACTCCAAGGTGGCGATGGTCTACGGCCAGATGAACGAGCCGCCGGGCAATCGCCTGCGCGTCGCGCTCACCGGTCTGACGATCGCCGAGTCGTTCCGCGACGAAGGCAAGGACGTCCTCTTCTTCGTCGACAACATCTATCGCTACACGCTCGCCGGCACCGAAGTCTCGGCGCTGCTCGGCCGGATGCCGTCGGCGGTCGGCTACCAGCCGACGTTGGCCGAGGAGATGGGGCGGCTGCAGGAGCGCATCACGTCGACCAAGGTCGGCTCAATCACCTCGATCCAGGCCGTCTACGTTCCGGCCGACGACCTCACCGACCCCTCGCCGGCGACCACCTTCGCCCACCTCGATTCGACCGTCGTGCTCTCGCGCGACATCGCATCGCTCGGCATCTACCCCGCGGTCGATCCGCTCGACTCGACCTCGCGCCAGCTCGACCCGCACGTCGTCGGCGAGGAGCACTACAACGTCGCCCGCGCGGTGCAGGGAACGCTGCAGCGCTACAAGGAGCTGCGCGACATCATCGCGATCCTCGGCATGGACGAGCTGGCGCCGGAAGACAAGCTCGCGGTCGCCCGCGCGCGCAAGATCCAGCGCTTCCTCAGCCAGCCGTTCCACGTCGCCGAGGTGTTCACCGGCAGCCCCGGCAAGTACGTCCCGCTCAAGGAGACGATCCGCGGCTTCAAGATGATCGCGAGCGGCGAGTGCGACTCGCTGCCCGAGCAGGCCTTCTACATGGTCGGCACGATCGACGAAGCGTTCGAGAAGGCGAAGAAGGTCTGACCCATGGCCACGCTCCACGTTGACGTCGTCTCGGCCGAGGAGAGCATCTTCTCGGGCGAGGCCAAGTTCGTCGCCTTGCCCGGCGAGGTGGGCGAGCTCGGCATCTATCCGCGCCACACGCCGCTCATCACCCGGATCAAGCCCGGTGCGGTGCGGATCCAGCGTGCCGACAACGACCAGGAGGAGTTCGTCTTCGTCGCCGGCGGCATCCTCGAGGTCCAGCCGGGCTCGGTGACGGTGCTCGCCGACACCGCGATCCGCGGTAAGGATCTCGACGAGGCACGGGCCAACGAGGCCAAGAAGAGCGCCGAGGAAGCGATGAGGAACTCCAAGAGCGACATCGACTTCGCCAAGGCGCAGAGCGAGTTCGCAGTGATGGCGGCGCAGATCGCGGCGCTGCGCAAGTTCCGCAAGACCTGATGTGCTGACGCTCGCCGCGCCGAGGAGCGACCCGCCCGGCCCAGGCCTCGGCGGGTTTCGTTTTTTCGCGCCGCGATGACGCTGCACGAGTTTCTCGCCCGCTACCTGCTGACGCTGCACGGCATCGTCGTCGCGATCGGCCTCATCGTCTACGTCGGCGTCGCGCGCTCGCTGCCGCAGCGGCGCGACCCGTCGGCGGCGATTGCCTGGGTGGTCGCGCTCGCGCTGCTGCCGTACGTCGCAATCCCGCTCTACCTGATGTTCGGCAGCCGCAAGCTCCGCATGCGCGACGCGCCGATCCTGCCGCTGATCGCCGCCGCGGCGGCCAACGACGACGAGGCGGCATCGCTCTGGGCCCGCCGGCTCGGCCGCTCGATGGGGCTTGCACCGGCGGCACCGTACCGGTCGCTGCAGATCCACGCCGACGGTGCCGAGGCGCGCCGTGCCGCGCTCGCGGTGATCGACGGCGCGCGATCGACGCTCGACGTCTGCACCTTCATCCTTGCCCCCGACTGTCTCGGCGACGAGGTCTCAGCGGCGCTGCGCAGGAAGACGGAAGAAGGCGTTCGCGTCCGCGTCCTGATCGACGGCATCGGTGCCTGGCTCGGCGGCCGGCTCGACGTCCAGAGCCTGCGCCGCGCGGGCGTCGAGGTCGTCAAGTTCGTGCCGCCGTTCCGCTCGATCCTGCGCGGCCGCGCCAACCTGCGCAACCATCGCAAGATGATCGTCGCCGACGCCTCGCGGCTCTGGTGTGGTGGCCGCAATTTCGCGGCCGAATATTTCGAGGGCGATCCGGATCGGCGCAGTGTTGCCTGGCACGACCTCAGCTTCGATCTGCAGGGCGAGATCGCGGTGCGTGCGGCCGATCAGTTCGAACAGGATTGGGCCTACGCGACGCGGCGCGAACCGCCTGAGCGGCGTGCGCCGACGGCGTATCCAAAGCCGCCCGCCGATGGATCGCTCGCGCAACTCGTGCCGAGTGGTCCCGAGCAGGGGGACGACACGGTGCAGGCGCTGCTCGTCTCGGGGTGCTTTCGCGCCGAGCGGCGGCTGCTCGTCGTCACGCCGTATTTCATTCCCGACGCGACGCTGTTGATGGCCCTCTCGCTCGCGGCGCGGCGCGGCGTGCAGGTCGACATCGTCATGCCGCGCCGCTCCAACCATCGACTCGCCGACGTCGCACGCCACCGTCCGCTGCGCGGGCTCGCCGCCGCCGGTGCACGGCTCTGGTTCACGCCGTTCATGCTGCACGCCAAGATCGTCGTCGTCGACGATCAGCTCGCGCTCGCCGGCTCGGCCAACCTCGACCTGCGCAGCCTCTTTCTCAACTACGAGCTGATGGTCGCGTTCTACGAGCCGTCGGACGTGACCCGCTTCGCCGCCTGGATCGAGCGCGAGCGAAGCGGCGCAGTCCGCTACCTACCGACCGAGCCGGGGCTGCTGCGCGACCTCTCCGAAGGCCTGCTGCTGTGGCTGGCGTTCCAGCTCTGAGGTCGGCGGCGAGCGCGGTCGGCCACGGCCGCGCCGATCCGAACTCGCGACGCGGGACGTGCCGCAGGTTCGATTCGCGAATCCGTTCCCTATCCGTCACCCGCGACGCCCTAGCCTTCTCAGGCGGCAGGACCGTCATGGGAGTTCGAAATGAAGGTGAACGATGCGAGGATGCTTGCCCCTTGCGTGGCGTGCGCAGCGCTCTGGGCCGGCGCGGCGCTGGCCGCCGATCCGCCGGCAGCCAAGCCGGGCGACGAGGCACTGACCTGTGAGCAGATCTTCGCCGAGGGCGCGGCTGAAAAGGAGCGCGAACAGCAGGCGCGTGCTCAAAAGACCGGGGAGTTGAAGGCGCAGCAACAAACCAGCAAGGCGCTGCTGACGACCGCCGTCCTGACGGGAGGCCTGGGCGGGACCGCGCAGGCGGCCCAGCGCTCGGTCGAAGCCGGGACGGACAAGCAGATGGCGATGGCGACCCCGCCGCCGGCCAACCCGCGCATGGATCGCCTGCGGCACGGCCAGCGCCTCGAACGCACCGGACGCACCGAGGGCGCGATCGCGCTCTATCGCGCCGGACTGGAGAAGGACAATCTCGCCGAAGAGCTCTATCAACGGCTGATCGCTTGCCACCTCGCGCGCGGCGAGGCGGCGCAGGCGCTCAACACATATCGGCGCTGCCGCGAGCTGTTGTCGATCGTCCTCGGGCTGAAGCCGTCGGCGCGCACCGAGTCGCTGGTGGCCGGCATGGCGCATCGCTGATTCGCCGGCGCCGACTCCGTCGACGCGGCCGTCTTGCGCTCAGGCGAGGGCGCGCCGTGCCGCTTCGACGATCGCCGCCGCATCGACCTCGAAATGGCGGCGCAACGCCGCCCGCGTGTCGCTGCGGCCAAAGCCATCGGTGCCGAGCGTGACGCAGCGCCGGCCCGCGGGCAAGAAGGCGCGGATCTGCTCGGGCACGGCGCGAACGTAGTCGGTGGCGATGACGATCGGGCCGCGCGTCGGCCCTAGCTGCTCGCCGACGTGGCTGCGAACGACCGACGTCGCGCCGTGTCGCCACGCCGTCTCGGCGGCGACTCCGGCGCGCGCCAACTCGCTGAAGCTGGTCACGCTCCACAGGTCGGCGGCGATGCCGTGCTCGGCCTCGAGCGCTGCGGCTGCCTTGATCGCCTCGCCGAGCATGGCGCCGGCGGCGAGGAGCTGGACGCGCCGCGACGAATCCAGGGTCGAGACGCGGAAGCGGTACATGCCGCGCAGGATGTTGTCGTGCGCGTCGACGGGCAGCGATGGCTGCGCCGAGTTCTCGTTCATCGCCGTCACGTAGTAGAAAACGTCGTGCTGCTGGACCAGCATCTCGCGCATGCCGTGATCGATGATGACGGCGAGCTCGCCGGCGGTTGCCGGATCCCAGGCCCGGCAGTTCGGCACCGTCGCGGCGACGAGATGGCTGGTGCCGTCCTGGTGCTGCAGCCCTTCGCCCGAGAGCGTCGTGCGGCCAGCGGTCGCGCCGATCAGGAAGCCCCGGGCGCGCTGATCGGCGGCGGCCCAGATCAGGTCGCCGACGCGCTGGAAGCCGAACATCGAGTAGTAGATGTAGAACGGCAGCATCGCCAGGCCGTGGGTCGAGTACGACGTCGCCGCCGCCGTCCACGACGAGAGCGCGCCCGCCTCGGTGATGCCTTCCTCGAGGATCTGCCCGCTCTTGTCCTCGCGGTACGAGAGGATCGAGCCCGAGTCCTCGGGCTGGTAGAGCTGGCCGAGCGGCGCGTAGATGCCCACCTGACGAAACAGGCTCTGCATGCCGAAGGTGCGCGCCTCGTCGGCGACGATCGGCACGATGCGCGGCCCGAGCAGCGGATCCTTGAGCAGGTTGCCGAGGACGCGCACGAACGCCATCGTCGTGCTCATCTCCTTGCCGTCGGCGTGGAGCGCGAACGCCGACGTCGCCTCGAGCGGCGGCACCGGGACCTGCGGGCAGTCGCCTCGTCGGGCCGGCAACGCGCCACCGAGCGCGCGCCGGCGGCTTTGCAGGTAACGGATCTCGGCGCTGTCGTCGGCGGGCTTGTAGAACGCGAGCGATTGCGTGTCGGCATCGCTCATCGGCAGTGCGAAGCGATCGCGGAACGCGAGCAGGCCGGCGCTGTCGAGCTTCTTCGCCTGGTGCGTCGTCATCCGGCCCTGCGCCGCCTCGCCCATCGCGTAGCCCTTCATCGTCTTGGCGAGGACGACGGTCGGTTGGCCCGTGTGTGCGACCGCGGCGGCGAAGGCGGCGTGGATCTTGACGGCGTCGTGGCCGCCGCGGCGCAGGCGATCGATGTCGTCGTCGCGCAGGTCGGCGACGAGCGCGCGCAGCTCGTCGTTCTGGCCGAAGAAGACCTCGCGGTTGAACGCGCCATCCTTCGCCGAGAGGGTCTGGAACTGGCCGTCGACGGTGTGCGCGAACGCGCGCATCAGGGCGTGGCCGTGGTCGCGCGCGAACAGCACGTCCCAGTCGCTCGACCACAGGCACTTGATCACGTGCCAGCCGGCGCCGGCGAACAGCGACTCGAGCTCGTCGATGATGCGGCCGTTGCCGCGCACCGGGCCGTCCAGGCGCTGCAGGTTGCAGTTGACCACCCAGACGAGGTTGTCGAGCTTCTCGCGCGCGGCGAGCGAGAGCGCGGCGACGGACTCGGGCTCGTCCATCTCGCCGTCGCCGAAGAAGCCCCAGACACGTCGCTGTGCCGCGCCTTGCGCGGGCGGCAGCAGGCCGCGATGCCCGAGGTAGCGCATGAACCGCGCCTGGTAGATGGCGTTGATCGGGCCGATGCCCATCGAGCCGGTGGGGAACTGCCAGAAGTCGGGCATCAGCATCGGGTGCGGATACGACGTGAGGCCGCGCGCGCCGTGCGCCGGCGCCACCAGCTCCTGGCGATAGTGGGCGAGGTCTTCGGCGCCGAGCCGGCCTTCGAGGAAAGCGCGCGCATAGACGCCGGGCGCCGAGTGCGGCTGGAAGAACACGAGGTCGCCGAGCGTGCCT
>DATAYY010000130.1:0-10875 GCA_036272325.1 Caldimonas sp.
GAGCGACCCCGAGGTCGATTTCGGCACCCAGCTGAAGCTTTGGCTGTTTTCGCCGTTCGTGAGCGAAGGCCTTCTCTGACCCCTGGAACGATAGAGCGAATCGGTCGGAGGCGCGAGGACGGCGCCTCAGCTCGTCAGGAGGGCGACGAGCCTGTTCCGATAGAGCCGGCTGCACGGCACCTGGGTGTCATCGTGCAGAACGACGATCGCGTCGCCGTTCTCGCGCGGACGCAATTCGCGCACCTGTGCCAGCGCGATCGCAGCGCTGCGATGCGTGCGCACAAAGGGCGGCCCGAGGTCGGCGAGCAGGCCGGTGAAGGTGCGCCGCATGAGCAACGACCGACCGCCCACGTGCAGCTGCACGTAGTTGTCGGCGGCCTCGATCCAGGCGATGTCGGCGCAGCGCACGACGTGCGTGCGGCCGCGGTCGGCGACGAGCAACTGGCGCGGCGGGCCGGTGCGCGTCCTGCCGTTGCTGTGGCCTTCTTTCGCGCCGCGAACGAAGACGCGCAGGCGCTGCAGCGCCAGGTCGAGGCGATCGGGAACGATGGGCTTGAGCAGGTAGTCGATCGCCTGGGCCTCGAACGCTTGCAACGCGTACTGGTCGAACGCCGTCACGAAGACGAGCGCCGGCGCGTTGTCGGGGAGCGAGGCGGCAAGATCGAAGCCGCCGATCTCGGGCATCTGGATGTCGAGGAAAAGTGCGTCGGGCGCCGCTCGCGCGACGAGCTCGAGCGCGGCGCCGCCATCGCCCGCCTCGCCGACGATCTCGACGTCGGCAAAGCCGCCGAGCATGCGCCGCAGCTTGGCGCGCGCCGGTGCCTCGTCGTCGACGATCAGCACACGCATGGCAGCTCGACCCGCGCCGTGGTCTTGCCCGGCGGCTGCGACGACAGCGTGAGCACCGCGTCGGCGCCGTAGAGCGTCGCCAGCCGCTGGCGCAGATTGCCGAGACCCACGCCCGGCGACGGGGCGTGCGACGGCAGCTCGCCGTCGTTCTCGATCTCGACGACGAGCCGGCCGCCCGCGTCGTCTTCGCGGCGCGCGCGCACAACGATGCCGGTGCACTGGCGCCGGTGCTCGACCACGTGCTGAAAGCAGTTCTCGAGCAGCGGCTGCAACCCGAGCGTGGGCACGCGACAGGCACGCGCCTCGGCGTCGATCTGCCATTTCACCTGCACGCGACCGGCGAAGCGCTCGCTCATGATGACGACGTACGACTCGAGCAGCACCAGCTCGTCGCCCAGCGAATGCTGCGGCTGCTGACTCGCCTCGGTGGCGGCGCGCAGCAGGACGGCCAGGCGCGTCAGCAACGCGTCGGCGAGCGGCGCGTCGCTGTGGATGAGCGACGACACGGTATTGAGCGCGTTGAAGAGGAAGTGCGGCTGGATCTGCTGCGTCAGCTGAGCGACACGCGCTTCCTGCGTGAGGCGCGCCAGGTACTCGCCGCGCAGGCGCTCGGCGTTCCACGCGGCGTACGAGCGCAGGCCGAAGTGAACGCCGCTGAACAACGCGTAGAAGAGCAGGAACTTGACGATCTCGTAGCGCGCCACCTCGGACCACGGCCCGTGGCTGTACGACATGCCGGCGAGAAAGAAGATCGCATGGCGCAGCGCGTACGTCGCGGCCACATAGGCGGGCGCGATCAGCGGCACCCACGACCAGAGGTGCGCGAACCAGCGCAGCGGCGTGTTCAGGAGCGCGTCGGCGTGGCGCGCGCGGCGAAGTTGCAGCACCGCGACGGCGGTGGCCACTGCGGCCGACGTGGCGTAGTCGACGCTCGGGCGAAAGATGCCGCGGCCGCCGTTGCGCCACTCCTCCTGCACGCCGACCAGGAACATCAGCAGCCAGAAGACGACCCAGAGCAGCACGAGCCCGCGCCCCCAAGGGAAGACTTCGGCCTCGAAGGCCGCACCGCTCGGGTCAGGCGACGAGCTTGCCGAAGCCATCGGCGCTCCATTCCTCGCCGCCCACGCCGTGGTGCACGAAGAAGAGCCCGGTCGGGTCGAACTTCGCTTTCACGACGCGCAGACGTTCGTAATGCGGGCCCCAGTAGGCCTGCTGCCAGTCGGGCTCGAAGAAATCGCTTTCGGCCACGTACGACGCGGCTGGCGCGTCAGCGAGCACCGTGCGCAGCTCCTTGGTCGCGGCGCGTATGCGCCGGGCGCTTGAACGCGCCGCGTCGAGGTCGGGCTCGTGATTCGGCACGCCTGGATACGCAGGTTGCCCCTCGCCGGCGACGATGGCGAGCGCGAACGCGTCGAGCACTTGTGGATTCATCGCCGTCTCGCCGGCTGCGGCGATGGCTTCGGCGGGAGCGCCGGCGAGGCCCTTCTGCAGATGGAGCTCGACGGTGGAATGCGCCGCCGCCGCCGTGAGCGCGGCAACGAACGCATCGCGCCGGTCGGGCTCGAGCAGGCGCGCGGGCAGCCAGGTCGACGTGAATCCGTACAGCACGTGTCCCGCTTCGGCCGCGTTGCCCGGCCAGTAGAAGTTGTCGGGGCTCGCTCCGGGCCGATCGTCGAAGCGAACGTGCTCGGGAGCGTAGACGCGCAGTATCGCGGGATCCCACCACACGCGTGCCGGCGCCGCGATGATCGTCGGCGCCGACGTGAACGCGAGCTCGTCGCCCACGCTCTTGACCCAGCCCAGAAATGGCGCCCACGTGGCTTCGGCCTGCACCCGATCGAGTCCCTGGAAGACCATCGCGATGTCGAGCCGCCGGCCGGGCTTGACGTTGACGATCTCGCCCCAGTCCGGGTTGAAGAGGCTCTCGCGGTAGAAGCTCAGGAAGCGGCCGACGAGACGCTGGAAGACGGCGTCGGAGGCGGCTTGGATCGTCATCGAGACGACGCCGAAGAAGCGCGGCAGTTCGTGCGTGCGCAGCGTCATGCGCGTGACCACGCCGAAGCTGCCGCCGCCACCGCCCTTCAAGGCCCAGAAGAGATCGGGATGCGTGCAGGCGTTGGCGAGGCGCACCGCGCCGTCGGCCGTGACCACCTCGGCTTCGAGCAGCGAAGCGGCAGCACTGCCGTAGCGCTTCGAGAAGCTGCCGAAGCCGCCGCCCTGCACGAGCCCGGCCACGCCGACGGTGACGCAGCCGCCGCCCTGCACATAGCGGCCGGCCTTCGTCGTGACAGCGTCGTAGGCGTGGGCCCAGATCGCGCCGCCGCCCACCGAGACGGCCGGCTGCGCCGCGACGCGACCGGTGCAGCCTTCGCCGACGAAGGAATCGTGCAGGCGGATGTCGTTCATGGCGCGCGTCCAGACGAGCAGCGAATCGGCCGCGCACGACGTGCCGAGATAGCTGTGGCCGCCGCCTTTGACGACGAGGCGCAGGTTGTGCTCGCGCGCGAAGTTCACCGCAGCGACGACGTCGGCCACCGTCTCGCAGGCGACCGCGTAGCGGCTCGGCGCGAAAGTCCACGCGCCGACCCAGCCGAGCGTCTGCGTCAGACCGACGTCGTCGCCGAGGAAGTAGGGATTCTTCAGCGACTTGAAGAGCGCATCGCAGCGCGCGCTCGGCGCCTGGCCCACGCAGTCGGCGAGCGGCGAATGAACGGCGACGAGTCGACCTTCGACGGCGCGCCCGAGGCTGGCCCAGCGATCGGGCGAAGGCCAGCCGGGGTCGCCGGGACGGACGCGGCGCATCGGCGCCCAGGTGGCTTTCGAGCCCGGAGGTAGCGACAGGCCGAGTCCGGACAGCAGTGATGACGCCGCGAGGCGCTGCAGGAGTTGGCGTCGGTTCATGGTTTTGCCCGGAGTCGCAACGTCGGCCGAAGGTACGACCTCGCCGCGACCGCGACCAGCGATTTGGGACGAAGCGCGGCGCCGCGATGGCGAGCCGCGAACCCCTGCCCGCCGCGACCGCGACGAGAGAAACCGTCCTTGCGAGATGGCACCGGATTCCACAGAATCACTCGCACACTGCAGCAGGAGAAGGCGATGACGGACATCCTGGATCGAACCCGTCGAAGGCTGCTGGCGGCATCGGCGGGTGGCCTCCTGAGCGGCAGCAGCGTGTTGTCCGTGGGCGTGCGCGCCGCCGGGCGGGCCAAGATCGACATGCAACTCGGCTGGCTGATCGGCGGCAACCAGCTCGGCGAGGTCGTCGCCAGGAAGCAGGGCTACTTCGACCAGGAGGGCATCGATTTCGAGATCCAGCCCGGCGGGCCGAACATCGACGGCGTCGCCGTCGTCGCTTCGGGCCGCTTCGATCTGGGCCAGGTGTCGTCGAGCCCTTCGCTCATGCTCGCGGTCTCTCAGGGTCTGCCGATCAAGTGCTTCGCGGTCGGCGTGCAAAAGCACCCGTACTGCTTCTTCTCGCTCAAGAAGAAGCCGATCCGCACTGCCCAGGACATGGTCGGCAAGAAGATCGGCATCCAGTCGACCGGCATCATCCTGCTCAAGGCGCTGCTGGCCAAGAACAAGATCGACGAGAAGAGCGTCACGATCGTGCCGATCGGCGCCGACATGACGCCGCTCATGACCGGCCAGGTCGATGCCGTCACCGGTTGGCTCACCAACACCTCGGCCCTGAAGGTGCTGGGCGCGGAGCGCGTCGACATGGCGCTCTGGGACACCGGCGTCAAGCTCTACGCGCTGCCTTACTACACCACCGACAAGACGCTGCAGACGCACGGCGACGTCCTTGCCGGCTTCGTGCGGGCGTCGGCCAGGGGCTGGCATTGGGCCGACAAGAATCGCGACCAGGCGGTCGACATCCTGGTCAAGGAGTACCCGAACCTCGACCGGGCCGACGAACGCGTCGCCGCCGACGTCATGCTCGCCTACAGCTTCGGCGACGCCGCCCGCGCGAACGGCTGGGGCACGATGGACCCGGCGATCTGGCAGGACCAGATCGCCCTCTACAGCGAGCTCGGCCAATTCACCGCCAAGACGCCGAAGGTCGACGAGGTGATCACCCTCGACATCCTCAAGGCGACGCAGGCGGCACGCCTGAAGGCCTGACGATGACCGCGGCGGCGGTCCTGTCGCCCTTGTCGCCGCCGACCGCGAGGGCCGACGCCAGCGCCGGCCTGGCGGTGAGTTGCCGGAACCTGCGGGTGCGCTTCTTCACGCCGCGCCGCGCCATCACCGCGCTGCAGGGCCTGAGCCTCGACGTCGCGGCGGGCGATTTCCTGACGCTGCTCGGGCCTTCGGGCTGCGGCAAGTCGACCTTCCTGCGCGTGGTCGCCGATTTGATCCAGCCCGACGACGGCGAGATCCGGGTCTTCGGCGCCGCACCAGAGGCGGCGCGGCTGCGCCGCGACATCGGCTTCGTGTTCCAGGACCCGGCGCTGCTGCCGTGGCGGACGGCGCTGGCCAACGTCGAGCTGCCGTTGCAGGTGGCGGTCAGCCGGGTGCGGCGGGCCAAGGCGACGCCGCGCGAGCTGCTCGAGATGGTGGGGCTGAAGGGCAGCGAACTGGCCTATCCGCAGGAGCTCTCGGGTGGCATGCGCCAACGCGTCGCGATTGCCCGCGCGTTGGCCAGCGACCCGAAGGTCCTGCTCATGGACGAGCCGTTCGGCGCCCTCGACGAGATCACCCGCGACCGACTGAACGAGGAGCTGCGTCGGGTCTGGCGCGAGCTCGGGCTGACGGTGCTCTTCGTGACCCACAGCATTCACGAGGCCGCCTATCTCGGCCAGCGCGTGCTGATGATGGCGGCCAATCCGGGCCGGGTGCAAGCGATCGTTCCGGTCGAGCTGCCGGCAGAACGCACGCTCGCGATCCGCGACAGCGCGCCGTTCGTGACGCTGGCGGCAACGCTTCGCGGCCTGCTGGTGACTTGCTGATGGGCACGCCGAGCGAGGTCGTCTGGGCCACCGGCGCCGCCGCTGCCGCCGGCGCGCCGGATCTCGATGCCGCGGAGGCCCGCTGGCGCGCGGCGCAGCGGCGCGAGCGGCGGCGCCGGCGGCTGCTGCCGACGCTCGGCATCGTCGGCCTGCTGGCGCTGTGGTGGGCCGTGGTGGTGGTGTTCGACGTCAAGCCTTTCATCGCGCCGACGCCGTGGGCCGTTGCCCAGACGCTCTGGAACAAGCGCGCCGTGCTGCTTGGCAACCTGATGCCCACCGCAACCGAAGCCTTGTGCGGCTTCCTGCTCGGCAACGCCGTCGCGATCGGCGTCGCCACCGTGTTCGTCCACAACCGGAGGCTGCAGGAGATCTTCTTTCCGGTGGTGGTGATGTTCAATTCGATCCCGGTCGTCGCCAAGGCGCCGATCCTGGTCCTCATCATGGGCAACGGCGTCTCGCCCAAGATCGCGATCGCCGCGCTGGTGTGCTTCTTCCCGACGCTGGTCAACAGCGTGCGCGGGCTCGAGGCGGTCAACCCGCAGGCGCTCGAGCTGATGCGCGTCCTCTCCGCGAGTCGCAGCGAAGTCTTCTTCAGGCTGCGCGTCTACGCGGCGCTGCCCTATCTGTTCTCGGCGCTGCGCATTGCCGCATCGATGTCGGTCATCGGCGCGGTCGTTGGCGAATGGATCGGCGCTACCCAGGGCATCGGCGCGATGATCATCCAGGCCACCTACAACTTCGACTCGGCGCTGCTCTATGCGGCGATCACGATGAGCGCGTGCCTGTCGGGCTCCTTCTTCATGGTGATCGTCGCTCTGGAGCGCATCATCATTCGCTGGCAGCCGGATCACGTCTGATCGCTGCCATGGTCACCGTCTCCGCTTTTCGGGTCAGGAGCTGTTCATGATCGCGACAACGTCATCGGTTCGCGAGCCGGCGCGCGACGTCGAGGTGGTCGCGCGCGCCGACGTCGTCGTCGTCGGCGGCGGGCCGGCCGGAATGGCCGCGGCCATCGCCGCGGCCCGCAACGGCGCCTCGACCATCCTCGTCGAGCGCTACAACCACCTCGGCGGCCTGGCCTCGGGCGGCATGGTGCTGGTGCTCGACGACATGTGGGACTCGCAGCACCACGAGATCTCGGTGCGCGGCATCTGCCTCGACCTGATCGAGCGCCTGGCAGCGCGCGGCCTGGCGGCATTTCCGCGCCAGGACGAATGGGGCAGCGGCTTGGCGGCACTGCAGCGCTGGACGCGCTGGGGTGCGTTCGACTTCCACAGCCAGACCAAGCCCCATCCGATCGTCTTCGCCGCAGCGTTCGATCCCGACGGCTTCAAGCGCGTCGCGCTCGAGATGGTGGCGCAACACCGCATCGAGCTGCGCCTGCACTCGTGGTTCTCGCACGCGCTGGTCGAAGACCGGCGCATCTCCGGCGTCGTCTGCGACACGAAGAGCGGTCGCCAGGCGATCCTCGGCAGCGTTGTCGTCGATGCCACCGGCGACCTCGACGTCGCCGCCTCGGCCGGAGCACCGCACATCGGCGGCGCCTACATGCTGACCACCGTGTTCCGACTCGGCAGCGTCGACACCGATGAGGCCGAGCGCTTCGAGCGCGAGAACCCGGAACGCTTCGCCGTGCTCGACAAGGAGATCAAGCGGCTGATCGGCGGCAGCTGGGCGTACTGGTGGCTGAAGACTCCCCTGCCGGGCGTGGTCTGGTGCAACTGTCCGCACATGACCGGCCTCGACGGCCTGAAGGTCGAGGACTTGACCGAGGCCGAAGTGCGCGGCCGAGCGCATCTTCACGACGCGGTCGACTACGCCCGCGCCCACCTGCCCGGCTTCGAGCGCTGTGTCGTCATCGACGTCGCGCCACAGACCGGGGTCCGCCAGACGCGGCTCCTCGAAGGCGAGTACGTCATGACCAAGGAAGACCTGGCGCTGCGCACGCGGTTCGCCGACGCGGTCGGGCGCGGCCGCGACTACACCACTCCCTACCGCGCACTCCTGCCGCAGCGGGTCGACAACCTCCTGGTGGCCGGGCGCCACTACTCCGCGACCTCGACGGCGCAGAAGATGTCGCGCGAGATCCCGCCCTGCATGGCGATGGGTGAGGCCGCCGGAGTCGCCGCGGCGATGGCGCTCGAGGCCGGCGTCACCGTGCGCGAAGTCGATGTCGCGTCGCTGCAGGTGCGGCTGCGCGCCCAGGGCGCCGACCCGGGCGACCAGTCCGGGCCCAATGCCGACGTTCCTGCCATCGCGCGCGCGGTGCGGCGCCGGGAGGCAGCATGAATCCGACCCCCGGTCGAAACGCAGTCCTGCCGCTCGCCGGCATCCGCGTCATCGACTTCACCCAAGTCATGATGGGTCCGGTCTGCACCCAGATGCTCGGCGATTACGGCGCCGATGTGATCAAGATCGAGCGCGCCGGCGCCGGCGATCTGAGCCGCTCGACCTTCCCGGCCAAGGAAGGCATCGACAACCCCATCTTCTGCAGCCTCAACCGCAACAAGCGCAGCGTCGCCCTCGACCTGCGCGATCCGTCCAGCATGGCGGCCGTGAAGGCGCTGATCGCGGGCGCCGATGTCGTCGTCAACAACTTTCGCGCCGGCGTGATGGACCGGATGGGGCTCGGCTACGAGGATTGCCGCTCTCTCAACCCGCGCATCGTCTACGCCGTCGGCACCGGCTTCGGCGAGAGCGGGCCGTACGCCCACAAGGGCGGCCAGGACGTGCTGGCGCAGGCGATGAGCGGGGTGATGATGCGCAAGGCCGACCCGTCGCATCCGCTCGCCACCTACGCCACCGCACTGGCGGACTATTCCGCCGGCATGCACATGGTGCAGGGGATCCTGCTGGCGCTGCTGCAGCGCGCGCAGACCGGCGCGGGACAGAAGATCAGCGTCTCGCTCTACGACTCGATGCTGGCGATGCAGATGCAGGAAGCGGCGATGATCCTGATGCGGGGCGAGGAGGTGAACTGGGCGGCGATGCCGCTGTCGGGCGTGTTCGAGTGCGCCGACCATCCGCTCGTCCTGATCGGAGCGTTCAAGGCCCATCCGCTGCGCGACATCTGCGCCGCGCTCGAGCTGCCCGATCTCTCGCTCGAGGCGCGCTTCGCCAACCTCGAGCAGCAGTTCGCGCACAAGGCCGAGCTGCAAGGCCTGTTCCGCGCGCGCTTTCGCACCCGGCCGCGGGATCACTGGCTCGCCCGGCTCGAGGCGCAGGACCTGTTGTGCGCGCCGGTGCGCGACATGCGCGAAGTGCTGGTCGACCCGCAGACGGTGCACAACGCGATGGTGATGGAGGGCCCTGCTGCGGGCAGCACCCGCTATCGCTTCATCGCCAGCCCGATCACGATGTCGGCCGCGCCGGTGGTGCTGAACCGAGTACCGCCGCGCCTGGGCGAGCACACCGACGAGGTCCTGGCCGAAGCGGCAGCGGCGGCGACGAAGGGCCGGCCATGAGCGTGCGCTACGAGATCCGCGAGCACGTCGCGACGGTGACGATCGACCGGCCCGAGACGCTCAACGCGATCGACCTCGCCACCGAAGCCGAGTTGCAGCGCATCTGGACCGATCTCGAGCAGCGCCGGGACGTGCGCGTGGTCGTGCTGACGGGCGCCGGCGAGCGCGCCTTCTGCGTCGGTGCCGACCTGAAGAATCCGTCGACGAGCGGCCTCGAGTACTGGGCTCGCGCCCGCCCGGGCGGCTTCGGCGGGATCGCCCTGCGCGAGAGCCTCCACCTGCCCGTCATCGCGCGCGTCAACGGCTTCGCGCTCGGCGGCGGCTTCGAGATGGTCCTCGGCTGCGACATCGTCGTCGCCTGCGCGGAGGCCAGCTTCGGCCTGCCCGAGCCGCTGGTCGGACGGATGCCGCTCGATGGCGGAATGACGTTGCTGCAGCGTCAGATTCCGCACCGGCTCGCGATGGGCATGCTGCTCACCGGGCAACGCATCGACGCCGCCCGCGCGCTGGACTGGGGCTTGATCAACGAGGTGGTGCCGCGGACCGAGCTCGATGCCGCCGTGGCGCGCTGGGTCGACAAGGTCCTCGCCTGCGCGCCGCTCTCGGTGCAGGCGATCAAGCAAGTGGTGCGCGCCACCGGCTCGATGGCGCCGGCCGACGCGCAGGCGCTGCGCCTGCCGGCGCTGGTCGCGGCCTTGCAGTCGGAGGATTCGCACGAAGGCGTGCGCGCCTTCCAGGAAAAGCGCAAGCCCGTGTGGCAAGGACGCTGAGGTTTCGCCTTGGACATCGACGAACTGCTGGAGCAGGCGATCGTCGTCGCGCGGCGGAGCCCGAGTCGACCGCGCAAGGTCGGAGCGGTGTTGGTGTTGGCCGATGGCGCGACCACGCTCGTCGCGTGCAACGACTTTCCCGCCGGCGTGCGCGATCTCGAGGAGCGCCACGCCCATCCCGAGCGATTGCTCTGGATCGAGCACGCCGAGCGCAACGCGATCTTCGCGGCGGCCCGACATGGCATGGCGACGGCCGGCGCGACGCTGATCGCCACGTTCCATCCCTGCGCCGATTGCGCCCGCGCGATCGTCCAGGCGGGGATCGCCAGCCTGCACACGCTGCCGCCCGACTTCGCCGACCCGCTCTGGGGCGCGGCATTTCGCTCCTCGCGAGCGATCCTCGAGGAAGGCGGCGTGCGCGTGGTCTACCTCGAACGCGATCCCGAGCTGATGCATCGGTCGACGCTGGGGCTGTGACCCGGTCCTCGCCGCGACGACTGGCCGAGGGTTGCGGCGCAACCATCGCCGCCCGCGTTGACAGAAGCGCTCGATTGCGCTCGATTGCGCTCGCCAGCCTGCGCCGGCCCTGACGCGAAACCGGCCGCAGCCGGCTAGGGCCGCGCGTGCGCCACCGAGACGATGCGCGCGCCCGCGGCGTCCCAGAGCATGCAGCGCAGCGCTGCCGGAATCTGCGCAAGGCGGATGCGCTGGACGTCGACGAACAGATGCCCGAACTCGTTGTGGCAGGCGACCAGGCAGTAGCTCGGAATCCGCGCCGAGAGGTGATGGATGTGATGATAGCCGATGTTCGCGGTGAACCAGTTCAACCAGGAGGGCAGCATC
>DATAYY010000131.1:0-8708 GCA_036272325.1 Caldimonas sp.
AGCGGCGGCGTCGGGGGGCGTCCCTACAATCGCCGGCCTCGACGACTCGGATTCTCATGCACGTCAGCGCTTCGGTTTTCAAGGCCTACGACATCCGCGGCACCGTGGGCAAGGCCATCGACGAGCGCTTCGCCGAGCAACTTGGCCGCGCCTTCGGCAGCGAGGTGCTCGCAGCGGGCGACCGCGCGGTCGCGACCGGGCGCGACGGCCGCATCTCGGGCCCCTCGCTCCAGGCCGCGCTCGTGCGCGGTCTTGCGTCGACGGGGCTCGATGTTGTCGACCTCGGCGCGGTGACGACGCCGATGCTGTACTACGTCGCCGCGACGCGCGGCCGACACGGCTGCACGAGCGGCATCCAGGTCACCGGCAGCCACAACCCGAAGGACGACAACGGCTTCAAGATGGTCGTCGCCGGCGGCGCGATCCACGGCGACGCGATCCAGCGGCTGCGCCGACGAATGGAGACAGGGGATGTCGTGCAGGGCCGCGGCCGCACGGCGGCGATGGACATCCTGCCCGAGTACCGGGGCCGGATCGTCGCCGACTGCCGTCTGGCGCGGCCGATGACGATCGCGGTCGATTCTGGCAACGGCATCGCCGGCGCCTCGGCACCGGGCATCCTGCGCGCCCTCGGCTGCACCGTCCACGAGCTCTATTCGGAGGTCGACGGCGAGTTTCCGAACCACCATCCCGACCCGAGCAAGCCCGAAAATCTCGCTGAGCTGGCGCGCGTCGTCAGGAGCGGCGATGCCGAGCTCGGGCTCGCCTTCGACGGCGACGGTGACCGCCTCGGCGTCGTCACCAAGTCGGGCGACATCGTCTATCCGGATCGCCAGCTGATGCTGTTCGCGCGCGATGTGCTCAAGCGCAATCGCGGCGCGACGGTCCTCTACGACGTCAAGTGCTCGCAGCAGATCGCGCCGCTGATCCGCGCCGCCGGCGGCGTGCCGTTGATGTGGAAGACCGGCCACTCGCTGATCAAGGCCAAGATGCGCGAGATCGGCGCGCCGCTCGCCGGCGAGATGAGCGGACACATCTTCTTCGGCGAGCGCTGGTACGGCTTCGACGATGCAACCTACACGGCGGCGCGCTTGCTCGAGATCGTCAGTGCGACCGCCGACCCGAGCGCGCTGCTCGATGCCTTGCCGACCAGCTTCTCGACGCCCGAGCTCAACGTCGGCTGCGCCGAGGGCGAGCCAGCCGAGGTCGTTGCGCGCCTGCGCGCCGAGGCGAGGTTCCCGGGCGCGAGGGAAGTCGTGACGATCGACGGCATTCGCGTCGAGTACGACGACGGCTTCGGCCTCGTGCGGGCGTCGAACACGACGCCGGTGCTGGTGCTGCGCTTCGAAGGCACGACGCCGGAGGCACTGGCACGGATCGAGTCCGATTGCATGGCGGCGCTGCGCGCGGTCAAGCCCGACGCCCGCGTGCAGGCGGCAGCGCATTGAGCTCCCGAGTGCGCGTGCGCCCGGCCTCGGCGACAGCAGCGGCCGCGCGATGCGGGTCCTGATCGTCAAGCTGTCGTCGCTCGGCGACGTCGTCCACACGTTGCCGGTCGTCGCCGACATTCGCGCCGCGCATCCCGAGGCGCGGATCGACTGGGTCGTGGAGCCTGCATTTGCACCGCTTCTCGCTCGCGTCGACGGCGTGGCCGAGATTCTCGAATGCCCGCTCAGGCGCTGGACGCGTGATGGCTGGTGGCGGCCGACGACGTGGACCGAGGCGCGTGCCTTCGGCCACCGCCTGCGCCGTGACCGCTACGACCGTGTTCTCGAGCTGCAGGGGCTGACCAAGGCGGCGCTGATCGCGGCGCTTGCGCGCGGCCCGAGCTGGGGCCTGGCCAACCGCACCGACGGTGCGGGCCACGAGTGGCCGGCGCGCTTCCTCGCGACGCATGCGATCCGGGTCGAGCAGCACAGCCACGCGCTCGACCGCTCGCGCGAACTCGTCGCCGCTGCACTCGGCACGCGGATCGACGGCGCACCGTCGTTCGGGCTGCGGGCGCGGCCGACGCCGACTCTGGAGCGCGAGCGTACGGTGGTCCTCGTCCACGGCACCTCGCGGGTCGACAAGCTGTGGCCCGAGACGCATTGGATCGAGCTCGGCCGCCGTCTCGTTGACCAGGGCTGGAATGTCGCTCTGCCGCAGTCGGGCAGCGCCGAAGCGGCGCGAGGACGCACGATCGCCGAGGCGATCGGCGGCGCAAGCTGCGCCGTCTGGCCGAAGGTGGAGCTCGGCGCGTTCATCGACCGTCTCGCCGGCAGCGCCGGCGTGATCGGCGTCGACAGCGGGCCGAGCCATATCGCCGTCGCGCTCGGCCTGCCGCACGTGCAGATCTACAACTTCCCGACTTCGTGGCGGACCGGGCCGCAGCCTCGCCACGGCGCGGGCCTGCAGGTCGCGATCGAAGACGAGCCGACGCCGACCGTTGCGGCCGTCTGGTCGGCGTGGAACCGCGTTCAGGACGCCGCTCGCAGCGCCGCAGCGCCGCGCAAGGGTGGATGAGGCGGGTGAGCGCGACCGTGCGCCAGCGACTCGCACGCGCCGGCTATTCGCTGCTCGTGCGTGGCATCGTGCCGCTGTTCTGGCTGAAGCTGCGCTGGCGCGGCCGCCGCGAAGCGCTCTACGCGAGCGCGATCGGCGAGCGCTTCGGCTTCTATCGCGACGCCATTGTTCCGGGCGCGGTATGGCTGCACGCGGTCTCGCTCGGCGAGACGCGTGCGGCGGCGCCGCTCATGGACGCTCTGCGCCGCCTGCGGCCGGGGATTCGCCTCGTCCTCACGCACGGCACTGCGACCGGCCGTGCCGCGGGGCAAGCCCTGCTCGGCGAGGGCGACCGTCAGCTCTGGCTGCCGTTCGACACGCCAGGTGCGGTGCGTCGGTTCGTGCGCCGCGTCGCACCGGCGGTCGGAGTGCTGATGGAAACCGAGATCTGGCCGAACCTGCTCGCTGCCGCTGCGCGCGACGGCGTTCCCGTCGTCCTCGCCAACGCGCGCCTCAGCGAGCGCAGCCGCCACCGCGGCGCCCGCGTCGACGCGTTGCTGCGGCCGGCGTTCGCGAGCCTGGCGTCGGCGCTCGCGCAGAGCGACGCCGACGCCCTGCGACTCCGCGCCGCCGGCGTCGGCGAAGTGCGCATCGTCGGCAACCTCAAGTACGACGTCGCTCCCGACCTCGAGCTGCTCGAGCGCGGCCGCGGCTGGCGGACGCGGGTCGCGGGCGGTGTCGTCCTCGCCGCGTCGACCCGTGAAGGCGAGGAGGCCGAGCTGCTCGCGGCGTGGCGCGCGACGCCAGCGCCGCGGCCGTTGCTCGTCGTCGTGCCGCGCCACCCGCAGCGCTTCGACGCCGTCGCCGAGATGATCGCAGCGGCCGGCTTGACGTTGTCGCGGCGAAGTGCCTGGGTCGCCGGGCAGCCGCCCGTCGATGCCGATCGCGTCGACGTCTGGCTCGGTGACTCGATGCTCGAGATGCCGGCGTGGTACGCGTTTGCCGATGTCGCCCTGCTCGGCGGCAGTTTCGCTCCGCTCGGTGGTCAGAACCTGATCGAGGCCGCAGCGTGCGGCTGTCCCCTCGTACTGGGTCCGCATACGTTCAACTTCAGCGACGCCGCCGAGCTGGCGATCGCGGCTGGCGCGGCGACCCGCGTCGCCGACCTCGGCACCGGCGTCGCTGCGGCGATCGCGCTCGCGTCGGCCGCCGGTGCGCCGGCGCGCGGGCAGCAGTCGGAGGCTGCGCGCGCATTCGCGAGCGCGCACCGCGGCGCCGCCGAACGGATGGCGCGTCGCATTCTCGAGGTCGCCGACTCGCATCGGCGCGCCTAGCGCGGCCTCGGCTCAGCCGCGCAGGAGGGCGAGCGGGCGAACGCTGTCGCTGGCCGGAAAGACGTCGCGCTCGAGGATGCGCGACGAGATCTGCAGATGGTCGCCGAGGGCGCCCTTCAGCACCGCACGCAGGTCCGTCGTCGCGCGCAGGTCGCGGCCTTCGAAGCGTTGCGCGCGGGCGAGACCGGGCCAGTCGGCGACGACACCGCCGCGCACCGCTCCGCCGAGGACGAAGACGGCGCCGCCGGTGCCGTGATCGGTGCCGAGCGTTCCGTTGACCGCGACCTCGCGGCCGAACTCGCTGGCGACGACTACGACCGTGCGGCGCCATGCCCCCTGGGCATCGAGGTCGTTGCGCAGCGCGGCGAGGCCGGTATCGAGCTGGCGCAGGCTGTTGGCGAGCGGGCCGTTGGGGTTGGCCTGGTTCGCGTGCGTGTCCCAGCCGCCGATCTCGAGCACGGCGGCTTGCGGCCCGGCGGGCTGGGCGAGGAAATCGGCGGCCCGATGCGCCAGCACGACGAACGCGCCGGGGCGTGGCGGCGCGCCTGCTGCCGCCATCGCGCCCGCGGTCATCGGCTCTTCGCTCGCGAGCTGGCCGTCGAGGTGCAGCATCCGGGCACGCTGCAGCGCCGTGGCGAGCGCCGGATCGCCGGCGTAGATGCGTTCGAGCCGGGCGACCAGATCGGCCGACGGATCGGGCAGCACGGAAGGCGCCCAGGTGTCGACCGCGGCGTTGCCGCGCAGCACGAGCGGAACGCTCGTCTCGAGCGCGATGCCTTTCTGGCCGCTCGCGGCGAGCGCGCGACCGAGCCAGCCGGTCTGCAATTCGTACGGCCGCGTCGCCCCGCTTTCGAGAACCTGCTGGGCGTCGAAGTGCGACCGCTGGCGGTAGGCGAGGCTGACAGCGTGGACCACCGTCGCTTCGCGACGGCCGACCATCGCGTGCAGCTCGACCAGGTTGGGGTGAAGTGCGAACGTCGCATCGATGGGCAGGGCCGGCGCGCCGATCTGCGCGAGCGGGCCGCGCGCGCTCGCGAAGTCTGGATCGCCGATCGCCGGCGCCGCGCCGAGGCCGTCCATGCCGCCGCGCAGGATGACGAGCACGAAGCGATTGCCGCCGGGAGCGCCGGTGCCGGCGAAGGCGAGCCGCGGTGCGACGGCGAGCGCGCCTGCTGCGGCGACGCCGGCGAGCAGGCGCCGGCGCGAAGACGATGGCGTCTGGCCGCTGCCAGCGGCGCGGTCTCGAGGTTCGCTCGGTGCTGGCGTCATGGCGACTCCGTTCAGCGGCGCTGGAATTCCGGTGCGAGCAACAACAACGCGAGCGCCTGCGGCGCGTCGGCAGCGCGCTCGAGCTGCAGCGCGGTCTCGCGGCCGAGCAATGGGCCGAGGCTCTTCTCGGCGACCCGGCGCGCGTCGACCGCGCGGCCGGCGCGATCGGCGACGCGCGTTGCCCATTCGACGCGCTTCCACACCGCGTCGGGACCGAGCCAGTCATCGGCGCGGTCGCTCCAGCCGGCAGGCGAGGGTGCGGCGAGGAGCCGTTGGCCGAGCGCACCGATGGCCGCCGCCGGATTGGCGACGTCGGCGCGCTCGAACATGCGCTCGCCGGCGCCGAGCATGCGCGCCGTCGAGACGACGAACTCCTCAGGAGTCTTCAGCTTCGACGGTTGCGCGTTCCACGCCGCGTCGTTCGCGATCAGCGCCCGGTAGACGGCCGCCAGCTCGCCGTCGTTGTTCAGGTAGACCGTGCTCAGCCGCTCGACCAGCGCCGGCGGGGGCTCGTCGGCGACGAACTGGCGCGCCAGCTTGGTGGCGACGAAGCGCGCCGTCGCCGGGTGGCGCGCGAGATCGTGCAATACGAGCGTCAGCGCCTCGGGCCCTTCCGGGTACGTCCGGCCGAGGACCGTCTTCGTCCCCGGCTCGTGCCAGTTGGCTTCGAACGGCTGAGCGCCGTTCCAGGTCGCGTCCTGGCCGACACGCCAACCGCTCAGGACGGCGGCAAACGCCGTCACGTCGGCCTGGGTGTAGATGCCGGCGCGCGCCGCCTCGGCGCCGAGCGTGTGCAGCTCCAGCACTTCGCGGGCGAGGTTCTCGTTGATGCCGGTCACGCGCGGTGTTTGGTCGTTGCGCGCCGCTCGCCTCGATTCGAACGTGACCACCCGCGAGTGCGGCCCGGCGGACTGGACGTTGTCGAGGTAGCGCAGCATCGCCGGATGCGTGGTCGAGGCGGCCAGCAGCGTCTCGAAGCGGCCGGCGATGTTCGGCCGGATCGCATCACGCTCGAACGCGCCGGCGAGCCCGCGCGTGCTGCCCTTCAGGAGCGAAACGGTGAAGTGATTGGCCCAGAACCATTGCAGCCGTTCGGCGAACGGCCGCGTCGTCGCCGCCGCGGTCGCCAGCCGCGACCGCACGTCGGCGATCGTGACCTCGCGGTAGTGGCCGGCGAGAATCTGCGCCGCAGTCGTACCCGGCGGCGGGTTCTTCGCCAGCTGACGCTTCTCGCGTTCGGCGGCGGTATGTTCGAGCGCGGCGCGGGTGTCCAGGAGTCCCTCGCCGCGCGGCGGATCAGCCCGGCCGATCTGCGCCTCGAGCCAACCGCGGGCATCGCCGCCGACGACGGCGAGATCGGCTTCGCCAAGGCCGAAGCGATGCGCCGCGATCGCGGCGGAAAGGGACGGGGAAGACGTCACCACACCTCCCGTGAGTGCCGTGATTCTCCTCGCGCCATGTCAAGCTGGAGTGTGGTGGATGTCAAGAACTGTGCGACGGCGAACCGCCTGTCGCACCTGCCGGCAAGAGAGCGCGACTACTTCACGAGCAAGCGGTCGATGCCGAGCACGTCGGACGCCAGCAGGCGCCCCGAGGCCTGGCGGAGCCGCAGCGTCGCGAGCAGCACGTCGTAACGCGCCCGGGCGAGGTCGCGCCGGGTCTGGTAGAGCTGGCTCTGCGCGTTCAGCACGTCGACGTTGACGCGGATGCCGACGCGATAGCCGAGCTGCGTCGCTTCCAACGCCAGCTGGCTCGACGCCTCGGCCGCCTCGAGCGCCTTCACCTGCGCGGCGCTCGATTGCACGGTGTAGTACGCCTGTTTTGTCGCCTGCGTCACGGCGCGGCGTGCCGCTTCGAGGTCGTTGCGTGAGCGCTCCTCGAGGACGATCGTCTCGCGGATGCGGTTCTGGATCGAGCCGCCGGCGTAGAGCGGCACGTTGATTTGGACGCCGAGGGTGCCGGCGGTGTTGTAGCCGGTGGCGTTCGCGGCGATCGTGCCGTGGCCGCCGGTGACCGATGCGATCGCGTCGATCGTCGGCAGCGCCTGCGCGCGCGCCTTTTCGGTCTCGAGCTGCGCGATGTCGTAGGCAACCTGGGCACGCCGCACTGCCGGGTGCTCCTCGGCGGCGCGGCTGACGAGCTGATCGACCGGCGTCGACGCCGTCGGCGGCAGTACCAGTGGGCCGGCGAGCTGGTGCGGCACGACGTTGTCGCGGCCGACCAGCTGGTCGAGCGCGATCCGCTTGGTGACGAGGTCGTTGCTGGCCGCGATCTCCTGCGCCGTCGCCAGGTCGAACCGCGCCTGCGCCTCGCGGGTGTCGGTGATCGTCGCCGTGCCGACCTCGAAGTTGCGCTTGGCCGACGCGAGCTGCTCCGCGATCGCCGTCTTGTTCGCGCGCGTCGTCTCGAGGGTGTCCTGAGCGCCGAGGACGTCGAAGTAGGCCTGGCTGAGGCGCAGGATGAGGTCCTGCTCGGCGGTGTCGAGGTCGGCGAGCGACGACTCGAGCGTGCGCTCGGCCTGGGCGATGGTCGCGCTGTTGCCGCGATTGAAGAGCGGCTGCTTGCCGTTCAGCGTCGCGCTGAGCGCGTTGCTGCCGAAGTTGTCGCCGATCGTCGGCTTGGTCTGGACACGGCCGACATCGGCCGAGAGCGAGGCGCTCGGTCGCATCAGCGCGCGGGTCTGCTCGACCCGATAGCTCGCCGAGTCGGCGAGCGCACGTGCCGACAGGTAGGTCGCGTCGTAGCCGTGCGCCGCTTCGTAGAGCTCGAGCAACGACTGCGCGCGTAGCGGCATCGACGCGAGCGACAGCCCGGCAATGACCGCCGGGACCCCGATGACCGACGCACGACGCTGCCGCCGAGGCGATCGACGCTGGTTTCGGATCTCGACGGCCATGCGGGTTCCCTTGTGTGCGATTGTTTTGCGGCGCGCCGCGGCGGGTGCGAGGCGATGCCGCATGGCGGCCGCGGCGCCCCGCGAGGTTATAGGCGAGCCCGTCGTGGCCCGGTGCGTCGATGCGACGGCCTGCGCCTGGAGGCGACCGCGACCGCGAAACCTTGCGACGAGCTGCGCGCCGGCATCGTCGTTCGGGTTGTCGTCAGAAGGTGAAGCGGCTCGGCTCAGGGAAGCCGACGAGGCGCGGCGCGACGGTGTCGAACAGCTCGACCGTCGAATGGCCGGCGTCGTCGCCGCGGGTCACGAGGACGGCCTGCATGATCGGCAGCTGACCGACGATCGCAGTCAGCCTGCCGCCGGGCTTCAGCTGGCCGAGGAGCGACCGCGGCACCTCGGCGACCGAGCCGGAGACGACGATGACGTCGAAGGGGCCGTCGACGACCAGCCCCTTCGATGCATCGGCCTCGATCACGCGCGCGTTCAGCACCCAGGCGCGCCTCAGGTTCTCGCTCGCCAACCGCGCCAGCTCGGGATCGATCTCGACCGTCGTCACGTGCTGCGATTTGTGGGCGAGCAGCGCCGCCATGTAGCCCGAGCCGGCACCGATCTCGAGCACCCGCTCGTGGCGCTGGACGACGAGCTCCTGCAGCAGTCTTGCCTCGACCTTGGGCTCGAGCATCGACTGGCCGTTCGGCAGCGGCACCTGCGTGTCGACGAACGCAAGC
>DATAYY010000132.1:0-54292 GCA_036272325.1 Caldimonas sp.
GGCCGAGATCGATTTCACCGGCACGTCGGCGCAGCTCGAGAACAACTTCAACGCGCCGACCGCGGTCTCGATGGCCGCCGTGCTGTACGTCTTTCGGACGCTGGTCGACGACGAGATCCCGCTCAACGCCGGCTGCCTGAAGCCGATCCGCGTCATCATCCCCGAGGGCTCGATGCTCAACCCGCGGCCGCCGGCATCGGTCGTCGCCGGCAACGTCGAGACCTCGACCTGCATCACCAACGCGCTTTATGGCGCGCTCGGGGTGATGGCGTCGGCGCAGTGCACGATGAACAACTTCACCTTCGGCAACGCGCGCCACCAGTACTACGAAACGATCTCAGGCGGCTCTGGCGCCGGGTTGGTCTTCGACGACGAGGGGCGCGCGGTCGGCGGCTTCGACGGCACCTCGGTCGTGCAGACGCACATGACGAACTCGCGCCTCACCGACCCCGAGGTGCTCGAGTTCCGCTTCCCGGTCCGTCTCGACAGCTACGAGCTTCGCGCCGGCTCGGGAGGCGGTGGTCGCTGGCACGGCGGCGACGGCGGTGTTCGTCGCGTCCGCTTCCTCGAGCCGATGACGGCGTCGATCCTGTCGAACGGCCGCCATCATGGCGCTTTCGGCGTCGCCGGCGGCTCGGCCGGGCGGCCCGGCATCAACCGCGTCGAGCGCGCCGACGGCAGCGTCGAGGCGCTCGACCACATCGCCAGCGTCGAGATGGCCCCGGGCGATGTCTTCGTGATCGAAACCCCGGGCGGCGGGGGTTGCGGTAGTGTCTGAGGCGGCCGCCCCGCGGCGGCGGTTGGGGTTCCGCCGAGGCCCCAACGGCGCGAAGAACGGCGAAACTTCACCCATGAACCGCCATCCTCGCTCCGCACTCTCACTCGTCTTCGCCCTGGCCTCCGCGCTGTCACTCGCTGGCCTGTCCGGCGGGGCCGCCGGCGCCGACAACGCGCTCAGTCCGTTCGGTGCCGTCGGCGCCGCCGCACAGGCGCCCTGGAATGTCCAGGGCCTGCCGCAACAGGGATCGAAGCCGCTGACGCGTTTCTCGGTGGTCGACGTCGACGGCAAGCGAGCCGTCAAGATCGAGGCCGACGAGTCGTACGCGAACCTCGTCCACCCCCTGAGCTCGGTTACTTCGACGCATCTCGCGTGGCAATGGCGCCTGGAAAAGCCGCTCGAGACGTCCGACCTTCGCTCACGCAGCGGTGACGACACGGCGGTCAGGGTCTGCGTCTTCTTTGACATGCCGATCGAGAACATCTCGTTCACCGATCGACAGCTGCTGCGCCTGGCACGTAGCAAGACGACCGACTTCCAGCCGACGGCGACCATCTGCTACGTCTGGGATACGCGCCTGCCGATAGGAACGACGCTCGACAACGTATTCACCCGGCGCGTTCGCTATGTGGTGCTGGAATCGGGCAACGACCGGCTCGATCGGTGGGTTGCCGAGAAGCGCGACGTCGGCGCCGACTTCCTGCGTCTTTTCGGCGACGAGAGCAAGACCGTGCCGCCGGTCCTCGGCGTTTCGGTCGGCGGGGATTCCGACAACACCAAGGGCCACACGATCTCGTACGTCAGCGGCCTCGTCCTCGAGCCCTGAGCCGCGTCGCGACGCCGCGCGGTCGCTATTCGAGTGGCCGAAAGGCGATCGTGATGGTCGGCGGCACCCGGCCGTCGACATCCTTGGGCAACACCTCGGTCTTGTCGATCGCGCGCAGCACGGTCTCGTCCCACACCGGCGAGCCGCTGCTCTGGACCAGCTTCCTGCCGACGATCGTGCCGTCCGGAGCGACGCGCACCTCGACCGTCGCCGATGGATTGCCATCGAGTGCCGCGGTGAGGACGATGTTCGGCTTGATGCGCGCCTTGATCCGACCGGCATAGCCTGACGATGGCCCGGACGTGCGCGCCGCAGCGCCGGTGGCGGCCGGGTCGTCGCTGCTGCCGGCTTCCTTCATCATCCGCTTCAGGTTGGCGTCGCGGATCGCCACCTGGCGTGCCTCGTCCTTTTTCGCCTGCTCGGCGATCCGCTTCTGCTCTGCCTGCTCGGCAGCGACGCGCTCGGTCTCGAGGCGCTTAGCGTCGTCGCGCTTCTTCAGCTCGGCCTTCTTCGCCGCCTCGACGCGATCGAGCTCGTCCTGACGCGCCTTCTCGCGCACGGCGCGTTCGCGATCGATCGCGATCTGCGCATCGGCGCGCATCGGCGGCGGCGGTGCCGGCTTCACCTCGACCGGCGGTGCCGGCTTTGGCTCCGGCGGCGTTGGTCTTGGTTCGGGCGGGGTCGCGCGCGGCGCCGCCACCTGCGGCACCGACGACCACAGCTCGGCGACGACGCCCTCGGGTTCGCTCGCCTTCCAGTGGACGCTCCAGGCGAGCGCCAGGACGAGCAGGACGTGGGCGAGGATCGCGAGCCCGAGCCCCGAGCGCATTCCCGGTGGCTGCTGCGGCGCGAACAGGTCGCGCTCGAGGACTGCTGTATTCATCTCGGATGGAGGGCGTTCGCCATCAACGCGCGAGTCAGCCGCCGCGCTGACTCTTGACCGACAGGCCGACGCGCTGAATGCCGGCGCGCTGCAGCGCATCCATCACCTTGACGACCGATTCGTAGCGCACGTTGCGGTCGGCCGAGATGACGACCGGCGTCGACTCGACGCCGCCCTGCGCGTCGCGCACGCGGGCGGCGACATCGGCGCCTGCGAGCGGCCCGAGCTCCTTGCCGTCGACGCGCAGGCGAAGCTGCTCGTCGCCAGCGACGACGAGCTCGATGACATGCGGCTCGCTCCGCTGGCGCGCCTTGCCGACGCTCGGCAGGTCGACGACGCCGGCGGTGATGAGCGGCGCCGTCACCATGAAGATGATCAGCAGCACCAGCATGACGTCGATGAACGGAACCATGTTGATCTCGCTGATCGTGCGCCGGCGCGGGCCGCGCTGGAGGACCGAGGGCATCGCTCTTTCGTCCTAGCGCGTCGCGATCACCGAAGGCGCCGGCGGCGCCGGCATCGGCATCGCTGCGGCGTTGCGCTGCAGGATGTTGGAGAACTCCTCGATGAAGCTCTCGAGCTGGCTCGCGGTGCGGTCGATGTCGCGCGCGAATCGGTTATAGGCGATCACCGCCGGGATCGCCGCGAACAGGCCGATCGCCGTCGCGACGAGCGCCTCGGCGATGCCGGGAGCGACCGTCGCGAGCGTCACCTGCGTCATGTTCGCGAGGCCGATGAACGCGTGCATGATCCCCCACACGGTGCCGAACAGGCCGACGTAGGGTGAGACCGAGCCGACCGCGGCGAGGAACGACAGGTTCGACTCGATCACGTCGAGCTCGCGCTGAAAGCTCGCCCGCATCGCCCGCCTGGCGCCGTCGAGCAAGGAGGCGGTGTCCATCACGCGCTTCTCGCGCAGCTTGAAGAACTCGCGCATGCCCGAGGCGAAGATGCGCTCCATCGGCGCGTCGCCGACGTGCTTGGTCGCGTCGCTGTAGAGGTCGTTGAGGTTGCGGCCGGCCCAGAACTCGCGCTCGAACTCGTCGTTGGCGGCCTTGACGCGGCGCAGGCCGAACAGCTTGCCGAAGATGACGGTCCAGCTCGCAAGCGATGCGATCAGGAGTCCCGCCATCACCACCTGCACGACAGTGCTCGCGTGCAGAACGAGCGTGACGATCGAGAAATCCTGGTTCATCGATGAATGGACATGCGAATGTCGTTGGGGATTCGGCAGGGTCGGAAAGTTCCGAGCTCGACACAGCCGATGCGGATCTTGCCTTCGGCCAGCAATTCATCGGCCCGGTACGCGTGCTGCGCGAGCTGCAGGCTCGCCTGGCCGAGATGGACGACGTCGACGCTGACGTCGACGACGTCGTCGAGGCGCGCCGGCTTCAGATAGCGCAGCGACGTCTCGCTGACGACGAAGGCGACGCCGGCCTCACGCCTGAGCGTCTCCTGGCCGAAGCCGAAGCCGCGCAGCCACTCGGTGCGCGCACGCTCGAAGAACTTGAGGTAGTTCGCGTAGAAGACGATTCCCGCGGCGTCGGTGTCTTCCCAGTAGATGCGGATCGGCACGCGAAAGCCGCCAGCGTCACGCGCCCTCATCGCAGCTCCTCGCGCAACGGCAGTGCGGCCGCCGGATCAGGGCTGCAGCTTCTTGTAGACCGGACCCCAGACCGGATGCCCGGCTTCTGACTTGTCGAGCGCGAAGTTGCGGTCGGCCTGGCGCGCCAGCCTGAACTCGGCTTCGCAGTCGGTGAGGCGACCGGCCGCGCAGTGCAGGAAGGCGAGTCGCTTGTGCGCCTCGGCGCGGTCGCGCGGCGACGCCAGCCCGGCGGCCAGGGCTTCGCGGAAGAGGCGTTCGGCGGATTCGTATTGGGCATCGTCGTAGGCCTTCAGCCCGTCCAGGAGGGCACGCTCTGCAGGCCGCGCGCTGACGTCGAGAACGCCGACAGGCGCTGGCGTGGTCTGCATAGCGCACGCCACGAGCAGGGCGGCCGATGCTAGCGCGACCCGAAGTCGCATCCGCTGCGGTCTCAAGGCTAGGAGCCGAACTTGTAGCGCAGGGAGACGGTCTGGCCGGCGGTCACCTGGACCTGTGCCGTGTACGCCGGGTAGTCGCCGTTGCGGACCACGATCTGGTGCTTGCCCTCGGCGAGCGTGAGCTCGGTGATCGGCGGCGCGGCGCCCGACGACCTGCCGTCGACCTCGACCAGGCCCCAGGGGCTGATCGCGATCTTGACCGTGCCGGTGGGCGGCGATGCAAGCTTGGCCGCGGCGGCGACGCTGGCGTCGCTCTCGCGGGCGGCACGCTCGCGTGCCTCTCGCGTGCGCCGCTCCTTCGGCGTTTCGCGTGCCGCCGCAGTCGCCGTCGCGGCGGCCGCGACGGTTGCGCCGGGCTTGGGCGTTGCGGCCGCACCGATGTGGCTCGTCGTCGCCGGGCTCGCCGTCGCTGCGACCGCGGCGGTTGGCGCCGTCGTTCCTGCTGCTGCCGCATGCGCCGGATCGGCGGTCGCCGCGGCCGCCGTGTGCTTGCCCTCGATGGCCGCGGCTGGAGCGACGGCGACGTCGGGAGCCGCGGGCTGGGCGACTGCGTCCGATGCTTGTGGGACCGCGGCGGCTGCCGGCGCCAGGCCGGCATTGCCGGGCTGAACGACCGCTGATCGCTGAGCGGCCCCGTCGAGTGCCGGCGGCTGCGGACGCGATTCGGCGACCGAGGCTTCCGCGGCCGCGGCCGACGGCCGCGCGAGGACCGCCCACACGCCACCGCCGACGACGATCGCGGCGGCGGCGGCTGCGACCGCGACGCGGGTGACGATCCGCGCGCGCCGTTGGCGCGGCTCGGGCGTCGGCGTGGTCTTCTCGCCATCGGCGTTGACCGGGTTGTCGTCGAGCCACTGGCGCAACTCGCGCGCAAACGATCGCGCCGAGCGGAAGCGATGCTCGGGATCCTTCGCCATCGCCCGCTGGGCGATCACGGCCAGCGCCTTCGGCACGGACGGATCGACCTTCGTCGCGAGCGGAGCGTCGTGATGGAGAACCGCGTCGCGGATCTCGGCCAGCGATTCGCCGCGGAACGGCTTGGTGTCGGTCAGCAGCTCGTAGAGGACGACGCCGAGCGAGAAGACGTCGGCGCGGCGGTCGGCGTTCTCGCGCCGGACCTGCTCGGGCGCCATGTAGTAGGGCGAGCCGGCGCCGGTGTGCGGATCGCCGTCCTGCTGCTCGTGGGCGACGCGGGCGATGCCGAAGTCGAGCACGCGCGGCTGCGTCCGCCCGACCATGAAGATGTTCGCCGGCTTGATGTCGCGGTGGATCACTCCCTTCGAGTGCGCGAACGCGAGCGCGTCGGCAACGCGGCGGATGATCAGTGCCGCCTGCGCCGGCGTTGCCCGCCAGCCTTCCTGGCGCAGCTGTTGCAGGTCACGGCCCTTCAACAGCTCCATCGCGATGTAGGCACGGTCGTCGCTGATGCCGGCATCGAACACGGTGACGATGTGCGGATGACTGAGGCCGCCGGCGGCGCGCGCCTCGTTCAGGAACAGCGTGTTGAAAGCATCGCGCTCGTGTTCCGGAACCTTGACGTTCAGCGTCTTGACCGCGATCAGGCGCGAGAGGAGTGGATCGTGCGCCGCGAAGACGGTGCCGAGGCCGCCCTCGCCGAGCTGGTACTTGAGCGCGTAGCGGCCGATGTGGCCGATCGTCGGCATCGTGCGATCGGAGGGCGAGGCGACCAGGCCGGAGAACGCGACCGGTGCTCCTGCCGGCTCCGGTGGCGGGTCGGAATCGCTCCACAGCGCGAGCGGGAGGGTCGGCGGCGGACCGGGCTCAGTGTCCATCGCGGGAAGGCTCGGCGGCGGCCCGGGCTCGGTGTCGCCGGAGCCGGGAGGTGGCAAGGTCGTGCTCACCGCGCCAGCTTACGTGACGCGCACGCGCGAACTGCGTGAAAAACACGACCCTGCCTACGTTCGTAACACAAGCTCACCAAAGAGCGACCGTTCGCAGGGCGTTTGCCACGCGCGCGGCACCGCAGAAAAGCCGAGGTTCCGCGACGTCAGTCGCGCTTCGCGCGGGCGGCCTCGATCTCGATCCGGCGCACGTCGGCCGCGACCTTGTCGAGCACGCCGTTCACGTACTTGTGGCCGTCGGTGCCGCCGTAGCTCTTGGCAAGCTCGACCGCCTCGTTGATCGCGACCTTGTACGGAATCGCGATGCAGTTCAGCAGCTCGAAGCTGCCGATCATCAACGCCGCGTGCTCGACCGGCGACAGCAGCTCGGCGCGGCGGTCGATGTGCGCGGCGAGCCGCGCATCGATCGCGGCCGCCTCGCGGATCACGCCGTGCAGCAGGAGCTCGTAATGGGCGGTGTCGCACTTGTCGAAGCCGTCCTGCTCGCGAACGTGCGCGTCGACGACGCCGGCGTCGGCGCCGTTGAGGAGCCATTCGTAGAGGCCCTGGAGCGCGAATTCGCGCGCTCGCCGGCGCGCCGACTTCGCCGCGATGCCGCGCCTCGCGGCCGCCGCCGATCCGCTGCCACCGGCCGAGGCGCGGCCCCGTTTCGCAGCGGCCCGACGCTCGGCCGGATCGCCGTCGTCCGGCCCGCTCACGACAGCTCGTCGAGGAGATTCGCCATCTCGACCGCGACGCGCGCGGCGTCGCGGCCCTTGTCGTCGGCACGCTCTTCGGCCTGCGCCTGGGTGTCGCAAGTCAGGATGGCGTTGGCGATGGCGATGCCGTGGTCGATCGCGACGCGCGTGACGGCGGCGCCGCTTTCGTTGGCGACCAGCTCGAAGTGATAGGTCTCGCCGCGCAGCACGCAACCGACCGCGACCAGCGCGTCGTGCTCGTCGGCGTCGGCGAGCGCATTCAGCGCGATGCCGATCTCGAGCGCGCCGGGGACGAGGACATGCGTGACGTCGGACACGGCGACGCCGAGCGCAATCAGCTCGTTGATGCAGGTGCGCGCGATGCGATCGGTGAGCTCGGCGTTGAAGCGCGCCTGGACGACGCCGACGCGTAGCTCGCGGCCGTCGAGCCGCACCGGGTCGCCGCGATCAGCGTTGCGCATGAACGGCGCCGCTCGCCGGCACCGACGGCTCGTCGGTCACGAAGCCGGTCACCTCGAGGCCGTAGCCGAGCAGGCTCGGCATGCGGCGCGGGCTGCCGAGCAGCTTCATGCGGCCGACGCCGAGGTCGCGCAGGATCTGCGCGCCGATGCCGTACGTGCGCAGATCCATCGGCAGCGACGGCTGGCGCCTGCCGTGGCTGCGCGCGAGAGCACGCGGCAGCAGCGCGGCCGCGCTCTCGCCGCAGTTGAGGAGGACGGCGGCGCCGCGGTCGCTCTTGCGCAGCGCGGCGAGTGCGCGCGGCAACGGCCACGAGTGGTCGCCGGGGCCGGCGTCGAGCAGATCGAGCACCGACAGCGGTTCGTGCACGCGAACGAGCACCTCGTCGGTCGGCGTCCAGCGGCCGTGCGTCAGCGCCAGATGGACGCCGCCGGTACGGTCGCTGTAGACGCTGCAGGTGAACTCGCCTTGCGGCGTCAGCATCTTCCTCGTCCCGGCGCGTTCGATCAGCGACTCGTTGCGGCTGCGGTGCTCGATCAGGCTCGCGATCGTTCCGATCCTGAGGCCATGGCGCTCGGCGAACGCGACCAGGTCGGGCAGGCGCGCCATCGTGCCGTCGTCGTTCATCACCTCGCAGATGACCGCGGCCGGTGTCAGGCCCGCCATCGCGGCGAGGTCGCAACCGGCTTCGGTGTGGCCGGCGCGCATGAGGACGCCGCCGTCCTGTGCCTGGAGCGGGAAGATGTGGCCGGGCTGGACGAGATCGCTCGCCTTCGCGTCGCGGCGCACCGCCGCTTGCACGGTGCGGGCGCGGTCGGCCGCAGAGATGCCCGTCGTGACGCCGGTCGCCGCCTCGATCGAGACCGTGAACGCGGTGCCGTGCTGGGCGCCGTTTCTGGCCGTCATCGGCGGCAGTTGCAGCCGCTCGCAGCGCTCGCGCGTCAGCGTCAGGCAGATCAGGCCGCGCGCGTGTCGAGCCATGAAGTTGATCGCTTCCGGCGTGACGTGGTCGGCGGCGAGGATGAGATCGCCTTCGTTCTCGCGATCCTCCTCGTCGACGAGGATGACCATGCGGCCGGCGGCGAGGTCGGCGACGAGTTCGGGAATCGGTGCGATCGTCATGGCGGTTCGATTGTAGGGAGGGGTGGCGCCGCGTGCGGCCACTGGCCGACGTTGCCCGCGACGGCGAGCATGCGCTCGACGTAACGTGCGATGAGGTCGACCTCGAGGTTGACCTTGCGGCCGGTGGCGAGCCCGCGCAACGTCGTCTTTTCGACGGTGTGCGGGATGAGGTTGGCGGCGAATTCGCAGGCGGCGCCCGAGCCCGTGTCGCTGACGTCGTTGACGGTCAGGCTGACGCCGTCGACGGCGACCGATCCCTTGAGCGCGAGCAAGCGCGCGAGCGTGCCCGGCGCCCGGACCGCGAGCAGCCATGATTCGCCGGCGCGCTCGAAGCGCGTCACGGTGCCGACGCCGTCGACATGGCCGCTGACGAGATGGCCGTCGAGACGGTCGCCCGCGCGCAATGCCTTTTCGAGGTTGACGTCGCCGACACCGTCGAGGCCGCTCGTCGCAGCGAGGCTGGCGGCGGAGATCTCGATCCGGAAGCGGTCGCGCGCCGGGTCGCGGCCGACGACCGTCATGCACGCGCCTGCGATCGCGATGCTGTCGCCGATTGCGGTGGCGCCGAGCCAGCCTGGCGGCGTCTCGACCGTCAGCGCTTTGCCGAACGCCGCGCCGCCGCCGAGAGCCTCGATCTCGACGATCCGGCCGACGGCGCTGACGATGCCGGTGAACATGGCTCGATTGTCATCGCCGGCCGCCAGCCGCACCGTCGCGCAGGCGTCAGGTCGGCCTAGGCGGCTGCTCCGGCCGGCCGCAGAAGGAGCCGAAGGTCGTCGCCGACCGGCGCGACGCCGACGAAGGCAAAGCCGGGGGCGTCGTCGAGGCGGGTGATCGGTGCCAGCGCGGCGAGGCCGCGGCCGCTGCCGAGAAGGCGCGGCGCGACGTAGACGAGCAGTTCGTCGACGAGTCCGGCGGCGAGCAGCGAGGCGTTCAGCTTCTCGCCCGCCTCGACGTGCAACTCGTTGATCTCGCGCCGGCCGAGGTCGGCGACCATCGCGGCGAGGTCGACCTTTGCCGCGGGCGACGGCAACAGGACGACCTCGGCGCCGCGTTGCTCGAGCGCGGCGCGGCGCGGGCGATCGTCGACCGCCGCGTATACGAGCACGCTGCCCGGTGGCTGCACGATCCGGGCGTCGGCCGGCGTCTCGAGCCGGGAATCGACGATCACGCGCAGCGGCTGGCGCGCAGTCTCGACCAGCCGGACGTCGAGCCGCGGATCGTCCTCGCGCACCGTGCCGACGCCGGTCAGCACGGCGCCGGCGCGCTTCCTCCACGCATGCCCGTCGGTGCGCGCGGCGGCGCCGGTGATCCACCGACTGGTGCCGTCGGCAAGCGCGCTGCGGCCATCGAGCGAGATCGCCGCCTTCATCCGCAGCCACGGCCGGCCGCGCTCCATACGCGAGACAAAGCCGATGTTGAGGGCGTGCGACTCGGCGCCGCCTTCGCCCCACTCGACGACGATGCCGGCGGCGGCAAGCCGCGCCGCACCTCGGCCCGCGACCAGCGGATTCGGATCGCGCATCGCGATGACGACGCGGCCAACGCCGGCGGCGACGAGCGCGTCGGCGCACGGCGGCGTGCGACCGTGGTGCGCGCACGGCTCGAGCGTGACGTGAACCGTCGCGCCGCGGACCTCGACGCCGCGCGCGGCGGCGTCGGCGAGCGCCATGATCTCGGCGTGCGGGCCGCCGGCGTGCTGCGTGTGGCCGCGACCGACGATCGTGTCGCCGGCGACGATGACGCAGCCGACGCGCGGATTCGGGTCCGAGAGGCCGATTGCGCGCCCGGCGAGCGCCAGTGCTTCGCGCATCGGTGTCCCCGGCGTCGCAGTAGAAGATGCAGTCATCGCTGGTCGTCGCTCCCGCTCACGGCTGGTGCTGCTCGGCCGGCGGCGTGCGCGGGCACGGGTCGCTGCCGCGCACGACGAGAAAGCTGCGGCCGAGCAGTGCGTCGTCGACATCGAGATCGACGCCGCAGACGCGATGTTCGCATCGATTGCCGCGCGATCGTCGCTTCGCAACTGCCGACGACGGTGTCGTTGCGAACGCGCAGGCTGCTGTGCAGCGACCGAGGCACGCCGGGATCGGTCGCCGCACGGCCGGCGAGGCGTCATCGCGAAGCTGCGCACCTGCTCGCGCGGCGGGCAGCGCACGCTGGCTGCCGCGCACGGACGATCGCAGAAGGCGTCGAGCGCGGTCTCCTCGACCCGAGGTGCAGCCGGGGGGCCAGAGGGGGTCGCGAGCGGGTGCCCGTCGCAGGGTGTGGGCCTGGCGAGCGCGCCGGTCGGCGCCGCGCTAGATGTCGCGAATCAGCTGACGGAACTCGTCGACGTCCTCGAAGCTGCGGTAGACCGACGCGAAGCGCACGTAGGCGACCTTGTCGATCCGCTTCAGCTCGCGCATCACGTGCTCGCCGACCTTGGCCGAAAGCACTTCCTTCGCGCCGCTGTTGAGGAGCTTGTCCTGGATGCGCTCGAGCGCAGCGTCGATCTGCTCGACGCTTACCGGGCGCTTGCGCAGCGCGAGCGTCATCGACGCCCGCACCTTGGCGAGGTCGAACTCGGCTCGCGTACCGTCCTTCTTGACGACCGAAGGCAACGCGATCTCGGCGTGTTCGTAGGTCGTGAAGCGCTTGTCGCAGCTCTGGCAGCGGCGGCGGCGGCGAACGACGTCGCCTTCGTCGGAGTCGCGGGTCTCGACGACCTGTGTGTCTTCGTGGCTGCAGAACGGGCAGCGCATCAGCGGTAGACGGGGAAGTCCCTCGTTAGGGTCGCGACCTTGGCCCTCACCGCTGCGATGTTGCCTTCGTCGCGCGGGCGGTCGAGGACGTCAGCGATGAGGTGCGCGGTCTGGCGTGTCTGGCTCTCGCCGAAGCCGCGCGTCGTGAGCGCTGGCGTGCCGAGGCGGATCCCGCTCGTCACCATCGGCTTTTGCGGGTCGTTCGGGATGCCGTTCTTGTTGCACGTCATGTGCGCCGATTGCAGCACGGCCTCGGCGTCCTTGCCGGTCAGGCCCTTCGGGCGCAGGTCGACGAGCATGACGTGGCTCTCGGTGCGGCCGCTGACGATGCGAAGGCCGCGCTCGGTCAGTGTTTCGGCGAGGACGACGGCGTTCGTCACGACCTGCTGCTGGTAGGCCTTGAACTCGGGCGCGAGAGCTTCCTTGAACGCCACCGCCTTCGCCGCGATCACGTGCATCAACGGGCCGCCCTGCAGCCCCGGGAAGATCGCGCTGTTGATCTTCTTGGCGACTTCGGCGTCGTTGGTCAGCACGATGCCGCCGCGCGGCCCGCGCAGGCTCTTGTGCGTCGTCGATGTCACGACGTGCGCATGCGGCATCGGATTCGGATAGAGGCCCGCCGCGATCAAGCCGGCGTAGTGCGCCATGTCGACCATGAACCAGGCACCGACGTCCTTGGCCACTTTGGCGAAGCGGGCGAAGTCGATCCGCAGGCTGTACGCCGACGCGCCGGCGATGATCAGCTTCGGCCGGGTCTCGTGCGCGAGGCGCTCCATCGCGTCGTAGTCGATCTCTTCCGCCGCGGTGAGGCCGTAGCTCACGACCTTGAACCACTTGCCGCTCATGTTGAGCGCCATGCCGTGGGTCAGGTGGCCACCCTCGGCCAGGCTCATTCCCATCACGGTGTCGCCCGGCTGGATCAGGGCGAAGAACACCGACTGATTCGCCTGCGAGCCTGAATGCGCCTGGACGTTGGCGTGCGCGGCGCCGAACAACTGCTTGACGCGGTCGATCGCGAGCTGCTCGACGACGTCGACGAATTCGCAGCCGCCGTAGTAGCGCCGACCGGGGTAGCCCTCGGCGTATTTGTTGGTGAGCTGGCTGCCCTGCGCGGCCATCACCGCCGGCGACGCATAGTTCTCCGACGCGATCAGCTCGATGTGCTCTTCCTGGCGGCGGTTTTCGTTCGCGATCGCGGCGGCGATCGCGGGGTCGACGTTGGCGACGGTGGAGGTGCTGCGATCGAACATGGAGGCCGTCCTTCTAAGGCGTCCGCGCGAAGCTCGCGCCGACGGCGCGCGCGGGGCCCAGGCGAACGGCTCGACCGGCAACTGCGGCGCAGCTGCCGACCGTGCTTCCCGGTGGTGATCCACCTTGGGCTCGCAAGAGCCGCATCGCCAGTCGCACGGCGCTGCCAGTTTAACGGAGCGGTCTGCGACTGCGTCGCGTCTCGCTGTTGCGCGCGATCCGTCCGGCCCGGCAGGGATGGCGCGGCGGCCCGCGCCGCCGCTCGTCAGTGGAGCAGCGCGATCTTCTCGGCTGCCACGGCGGGCGTCGGTGCTGACGGTTCGGCCGCGGGGGTCGCAGCCGGCGCTTCAGCCGGCGTCCGCGCCTTGGCTGGCGGATTGGCCGCGACCGTCGCTCGCACATTGCCGCCGCTGGCGATCAGTCGCAGCAGGCTTTGATGGGCGAGCACCTTGGCGGCGTAGCCGCCGTCCTCGCCCGAATTGGCGGCACCGACATAGGCCCTCAGCCCGGCTTCGAGGCTGCCCGAGCGGGCAATGCATTCCTTCAGCACCTGAACGCCGACGCGAAGATTGGTCACGGGGTCGAATGCAGCGTGGCTGCCGCCGAAGGCCTCGTACTTGTCGTCGTGGACCTTGGTCATGACCTGCATCAGCCCTTGGGCCCCGACCGGGCTCTGCGCGAACGGATTGAAGCTCGACTCGACCGCCATCACCGACAGGATCAGGGTCGGGTCGAGATTGACCAGCGCGCCCACCGTCCAGGCCTCCTGGACGAGCCGGCTGACGGGCTCCGGGGCAACGTGATAGCGCCGTGAAAGCCACTGGGCGACCGACGCCTGGGCGCGACTCAGGTCCTTGGGGTCGGCGGCGGTCGCACGCTGAATCGCGTCCGGCTCGCCAAGGTCGGGCTCCGCATCGGCGGCAACGCTTGCCTGCAAGCGCGCCTCCTGGCGCGCCTGGAGCCAGGTCAGGGCCTGCGCCTCGACGGCATGGCGGACGTCGGGACGCCCGGACGCGAACATCACCGCGCCCAGGATCAGCAGGCCGAACAACGCCAGCCCGTTGTGGCCGACTTCGAGCATGCCGTGGCCGGCGTCACGCAGGAACACCAAGCCGGAGCGCAGCACCGCCTCGTGCCAGGCACGGGCGCGTGAGGAAAACCGTCGCAGTGAAGACATGATTCGCACTTCCCTTTGACGCCGCCGTCGCCTCGGGGAGGCAAAGGGCACGGCGATAATTTCGCCGGGCCAGCGACATCAGGTCCTCAGGTCCGCCGCCTCGATCTCACCGAAGGCGAGCGCGGAAACGGCGGAATTCTAGGAATCGCTCAAATTCCCGGCAACACTGGTACGCCAGTCTCTTATAGCGATTTCGTATGAACTACTCAGATTTGCGCCATTTTCTCGTCGCCCTGGAGCAATCGGGCGACCTGTTCCGGGTTCGACAGCCAGTCTCCACGCGGTTTGAAATGACAGCGGTCGGTGACTTCGCCCTTCGTCGGGGAGGCCCGGCACTTTTGTTCGAAAGCCCGGACGGTTACAAGATTCCGGTCCTGGCCAACCTCTTCGGGACCACGCGTCGCGTCGCCTTGGCGATGGGTGTGGCCGAGGTGAGCGAGCTGCGGACCATCGGCGCCGTGCTCGCCAATTTGAAGGAGCCGGAGCCGCCCAGGGGTCTGGGCGACGCCGGGCGGCTGTTACAAATGGCGCGAACGCTCTGGACCATGCGACCGTCAGTCGCCTCACGCCCGCCGTGTCGAGAGGTCGTCGTCGAAGGCCCCGCTGTCGATCTCGGCGCGCTGCCGGTCCAGACATGCTGGCCCGAGGACGCCGGCCCCCTGATCACATGGGGCCTGGTCATCACGCGCGGGCCTCAGGGCGAGCCGTCGTCGCGCGTGCGCCAGAACCTCGGCATCTATCGGCAGCAGGTGATCGGGCGCCGGCAGGTGATCATGCGCTGGCTTGCCCACCGCGGTGGTGCGCTTGATTTCCGGGAGTTCGCTGCCGCCCGGCCGGGGCGGCCCTTCCCGCTCGCGGTCGCACTCGGCGCCGACCCGGCGACCATGCTCGGCGCTGTCACCCCGGTGCCGGACACCCTGTCCGAGTACCAGTTCGCCGGCCTTCTCCGCGGCAGTCGAACGGAAGTGTGCGACTGCAGCGTCGGCGACGCAGGCGTGCCGCTGCAGGCTCCCGCGACGGCGGAGTTCGTCTTCGAGGGCCACATTCCAGTCGCCGCCCCCGGTTTTTCGGGCCGGAGCGAGGCCGGCATCCCGCTCAAGGAGATCGGCGGCTACCTGTACGCGCTCGAGGGTCCGTTCGGCGACCACACCGGCTACTACAACGAGCCCGACTGGTTCCCGGTCTTCGAGATCGAGCGGATGACGCACCGCCGCGACCCGATCTACCACTCGACCTACACCGGCAAGCCGCCCGACGAGCCGGCGGTCCTCGGCGTCGCTCTCAATGAAGTGTTCGTGCCGATCCTGCAGAAGCAGTTTCCCGAGATCGTTGACTTCTATCTGCCGCCCGAAGGGTGCAGCTACCGGCTGGCGGTCGTCAGCATCCGCAAGCGCTACCCGGGGCACGCCAAGCGCGTCATGTTCGGCGTCTGGAGCTTCCTGCGCCAGTTCATGTACACCAAGTTCATCGTCGTCACCGACGACGACGTCGACATCCGCGACTGGACCGACGTGATTTGGGCGATCACGACCCGGGTCGACCCGGTCCGCGATACGGTGCTCGTCGACCGGACACCGATCGACAGCCTCGACTTCGCGTCGCCGACTTCCGGCCTCGGCGGCAAGATGGGCCTCGATGCGACGACCAAGGGCGCCGGCGAAACCGACCGCGCATGGGGCCGTCCGATCCGCCGCGACCCCGTAGTCGACGAGCGCGTCGCCGGTGTGCTCGCTGCGATCGCCGCGGTTCGCCCCGCCTGATCAGCGCGCCCGCTTGCGAGCGGACGCGCTGCGCTTCTTCGCAGCCGCCGGCGCTGACGCTGCGGTCGAGTCGGCGCCCGCGGCGCCGGATGCCGCCCGCTTCGTTCCCGCCTGCAGCCCTTCGGACATGCCGATCAGCACCCCGCTCGCGATCGCGGTATAGCTGTCGAGCATCGCCTGCGCCGCGCGCACCCCGGTCGCGCGGCTGTCGCGCAGCATCGTCTGCGCCTGCGCGAGCAGCGTCTCCACCGTCTGCGCGGCCTGCGACCCGGTGGCACTTCCCTTGGCGCGAAACGAGTCGAGCGCGCTCTGCCATGGACCTTGCATCGGACCCGCCGACTGCGCGGCCTTGCCCACGGCGGCGAAGAACACATCCTCCATCTTCTCGACGTTGGCGAGCGCCTCCTTGAGGGGCTTTTCGGTCAGGGAAGCGCCGCCGCTCACGAACTGCGAGAGCGCCTTTCGGTTCGCCTCGACCGCCTGCAGCAGCGCAGCGTCGATGCCGCCGAGCGCCTTGCCAAGGAGGCCCTCGACGTCGACCTGCGGTGCGGCGTTGCGGGCGATGCCGACCGATGCTGCCTCGGCGACGTTCTTCACCACCTTGCGGATGTTGTCGAGCGTCAGCTCGCGGCCCTGGAGCGCGCGCAGGGTGGCTGCGCTGACGGCCTTGCGCACCGCATCGCCCTGCTTGGCGCTCGCTTCGGCGAACATCGTGATCAGGGCGTCCTGGTCGATCCCGGACTTCATCATGAAGATGCTCCTGGTTTGCCGCACCGCGGCGTCATTGCATGTGCTGGCCGCCGTTGATGGCGATGTTGGCGCCGGTGACGAACGCGGCTTCGTCGGAGGCCAGATAGATGATGAGGCCGGCGACCTCGTCGGGCTTGCCCAGGCGGCCGACCGGGATCTGGGGCAGGATCTTGCTATTGAGGATCTCCTCGGGGATCGCCGTCACCATCTTCGTTCCGATATAGCCGGGCGAGATCGTATTGACGGTGACGCCCTTCTTCGCGACCTCGAGCGCGAGCGCCTTGGTGAAGCCGTGCACCCCCGCCTTGGCGGCGGAGTAGTTGGTCTGGCCGAACGCGCCCTTGGAGCCGTTCACCGACGACACGTTGATGACGCGGCCCCAGTTGCGCTCGACCATGCCGTCGACGACCTGCTTGCTCATGTTGAACAGGCTGTCGAGGTTGGTCCGCATCACCGCGTCCCAGTTGACCTTGTCCATCTTCTTGAAGGTCATGTCGCGCGTGATGCCCGCGTTGTTGACCAGAATGTCGACCGCGCCGAGCTTGTTCTGCACCTCGCCGACGGCCCGCGTGCACGAATCGACGTCGGCGACGTCGCACTGCACGGCGAGGATCTCGTAGCCGTTGTCCTTCATCCCCGCGACCCACTCACGGTGCTTCGTGTTGCCCGGCGAGTACGTCACGATGACGCGATAGCCGGCGTCGACCATCTTGGTCGCGATCGTTTCGCCGAGGCCGCCCATGCCGCCGGTGACCAGGGCGACGCGCCCGCGTGTGCCGCCGTTGCCTGCTGTCATGTCCATCTCCTTCGCTGCAGTGATTGGGTTCGCTTGCTGCACTTGCCGATGCCTTCGCAGCGGCGACAGAGGTCCATCATGCGCGCCCGTGTCGGTGACGCCTCCTTGGGAAAACCCCTGACGCATCGAAGCTTCGCATCGTTCGCGGTCGGTGCGAAGAGAACCGACTTTGTCGCTGGGTCTTTCGGCCTATCCTCCTTCTTGTGTCGAGACACGCGGCGGGCGGGGCAAGGAGGGGGGCGGGCGCATCGATCGGCGGCGCCGCGCCGGCCTTCGTCGTCTGTCTGCTCGTCGTCGCACCGCCTCTGGCATCGAGCCAGACGACGGCCGCGGATGGCGAGGCGAGGCTGGCGCCGGTGGTCGTGACGGCGACGCGCACCGAACAGGCGCCGTTCGACGTTCCAGCGTCGATCGATCGCATCGGCGGCGACTTTATTCGCGATGCCAAGCCGCAGATCAACATCTCGGAGAGCCTCAATGGCGTCCCCGGCCTGCTCGCGCGCGATCGCCAGAACTATGCGCAGGATGTCCAGATCTCGGTCCGCGGCTTTGGTGCGCGCTCGACGTTCGGCATCCGCGGCGTCCGCCTCTACGTCGACGACATCCCGGCGACCTTGCCCGACGGCCAGGGCCAGATCACCAACGTCGATCTCGGCTCGGCCGATCGGATCGAGGTCCTGCGCGGCCCATTCTCGGCGCTCTACGGCAACTCCTCGGGCGGCGTCATCCAGGTCTTCACCGAGGAGGGCAGCGGGCCGCCGACGCTCGGCGCGAGCGTCTCCGGCGGCAGCTACGGGACGGTGCGCTTCGGCGCCAAGGCCGCGGGCGCGGTCGGCAATTTCGGCTATGTCGTCGGCGGCAGCGTCTTTCACACCGACGGCTATCGCGAGCACAGCGAGGCCGAGCGCGACATCGGCAACGCCAAGCTCACCTGGCGAACCGCAGCCGATCACTGGACGCTCGTCGTCAACAGCGTCGCGTTGCCGAAGGCGCAGGACCCGCTCGGCCTGAAGCGGGCGCAGTTCGACGCCGACCCGCGCAGTGCCGATCCGGTCGCGACGCAATTCGACACCCGCAAGACCGTCGACCAGACGCAACTCGGCCTGGTCTGGGAGCGCCGTCTCGACGACGTTCACTCGCTGCGCGCGCTCGTCTATACAGGCCACCGCGGCACCGAGCAGTTCCAGGCGATCCCGGTCGCGCCGCAGGCCAACCCACAGCATCCGGGTGGCGTCATCGACCTCGGCCGCGACTACGGTGGCACCGACCTGCGCTGGACGGCGCGCACGCATCTGGCCGATGCGCCGCTGACGGTCGTCGCCGGGATCGCTTACGACACGCTCGACGAGCACCGCCGCGGCTACCAGAACTTCGTCGGCACGACGCTCGGCGTCCAGGGCGAGCTGCGCCGCGACGAGGACAACCACGTCACCAGCTTCGACCCTTACGCCCAGGGATCGTGGCAGTTCGCCGAGCGCTGGACGCTGCACGCCGGCGTTCGCCACAGCAGTGTTCGCTTCAAGTCTGATGACCACTACATCGTTCTTCCCGGCAACGGCGATGACAGCGGCCGCATCGACTACGGCGCGACGCTGCCTGTCGCCGGGCTGATGTTCGCGGCGACGAACGATCTCCACCTGTATGCGACCGCCGGCCGCGGCTTCGAGACGCCGACCCTGAACGAGCTCGCGTACCGGCCCGACGGCTTGCCGGGGCTGAACCTCGCGCTCGTGCCGGCGACGAGCGGCAGCGTCGAGGTGGGCGCCAAGGCGCGCGATTCGGTCTGGGGCAGCGCGACGCTGGCCGTGTTCGAGACCCACACCAGCGACGAGATCGCGACCGTGACCAACGTCGGCGGCCGCGCGACCTACCAGAACGTCGGCTCGACGCGCCGGCGCGGGGTCGAAGCCGGATGGCGCAGAGACTTCGCAGAGAACCTGAACGCGCAGCTCGCCGCGACCTGGCTCGACGCGCGCTACCTCGACGCGTTCACGACCGTGTGCACGGTGCAGCCGTGCGCAGCGCCGACCGTCACCGTGCCGGCCGGCAGCCGGATTCCCGGCATCGCCGGCACCGTGCTCGACCTCGCGCTCGCGTGGACTCCGCCCTCGGGCTGGCGCGGCGCCGTCGAGCTGCGCACGCTCGGCCGGGTCTGGGTCAACGATGTCAACTCGGATGCCGCGGCGGCCTTTGCAGTCTTCAACGCCAACGTCGGCTACGTCGCACGCTGGCGCAATGTCGACCTGTCGGGGTTCGCGCGCGTCGACAATCTGCTGTCGCGTCACTACGCCGGCTCGGTGATCGTGAACGAAGGCAACAACCGCTACTTCGAGCCGGCGCCGGATCGCAACTGGACCGTCGGCCTCGCGGCGACGATCGGCTTCTGACGGCGCGCGGCGCGGCCGATCGTGCAGTTCCTGAGTGCCGCACAAACGCGCGAACAGCTGCCGTTCGGTGCCTTGATTGACGCCTTGCGGACGATGTTCGCCGAGGGCTGCGAGTTGCCGGCGCGACAGGTGCACGAGATCGTCGGTCCCGAGGGCGATGCCGTGACCTCGCTGGTGATGCCGGCCTGGCAGCGCGGCGGCTGCTACGGCGTCAAGGTCGTCAACATCGCGCCCGGCAACTCGGCGCGTGGGCTGCCCGGGCTGCACTCGAGCTACGTGCTCTACGACGCCACCACCGGTGTGCCGCTCGCCTGGCTCGACGGCAACGAGATCACCGCACGGCGCACCGCCGCGACCTCGGCGCTCGCTGCGTCTTGGCTCGCGCGCGAGGACGCCTGCCGTCTTGCGATCGTCGGCGCCGGCAGGGTCGCGTCCCTGCTTGCCGAGGCGCACCGCGTCCACCGGCCGATCGAGCGTGTGACCGTCTGGGCCCGCGACAGCGATCGCGCCCACGCCTTGGCTGTCTCGCTCGCGTCGCAGGGCTTCGACGCACGTGTTGCGGCGAGCGTCGAAGCCGCCGTCGCCGACGCCGACATCGTCAGCTGCGCAACGTTGGCCTCGAGCCCGATCGTCGAGGGGCGCTGGCTTTCGGCCGACAGCCATCTCGACCTGATCGGCAGCTTCACGCCTTCGATGCGCGAAGCCGACGACGCCTGCTTTGCCGGCGCCGCGGTGTTCGTCGACAGCGACGACGCTGCGACCAAGAGCGGCGACCTGATCGGGCCGATCGCGCGCGGCGTCGTTGCCGTCGGCGACATCGGCACGCTCTCCGGACTCGCGCGCGGGCGCCGACCGCGCCGCGATGTGCCAGCGCGCCGCACCGTCTTCAAGTCGGTCGGCAGCGCGCTCGAAGACCTCGCCGCCGCGATGCTCGTTCAGCGCGGCGCGCCGGCGATGCACTGAATGGCCGTGCACGACGACATCTCATTCGCGCCTGTGCGCTCGCCATTGCGCGCAGCGATCACGGCGGCGGACCGGCGGCCCGAGCCGGAGGCGGTGCCGCCGCTGCTCGACGAAGCGCGGCTATCGCCCGCTGCCGCGGCAGCGGCCGACGCGCTGGCGCGCCAGCTCGCCCAGACCTTGCGCGAGCGCCGCAGCGGCGGCGGCCGCGAGGGCCTCGTGCAGGGACTGCTGCAGGAGTACGCGCTGTCGTCGCAGGAAGGCGTCGCCCTGATGTGCATCGCCGAAGCGTTGCTGCGCATCCCCGATCCGGCGACGCGCGACGCCCTGATCCGCGACAAGATCAGCACCGGCCAGTGGCACGAGCATCTCGGTCGCAGCCCGTCGCTGTTCGTCAACGCGGCGACCTGGGCGCTTCTTCTCACCGGTAAGCTCGTCTCGACGCACAGCGAGTCGAGCCTCTCGAGCGCGCTCGCGCGCATCGTCGGCCGAGGCGGCGAGCCGCTGATCCGAAAAAGCGTCGACCGGGCGATGCGGCTGATGGGCGAGCAGTTCGTCACCGGCGAGACGATCGCCGAGGCGCTCGCCAACGCCCGCGCTCGCGAGGCGCAGGGCTTTCGCCATTCGTACGACATGCTCGGCGAGGCGGCACTGACCGCTGCCGACGCCGCCCGCTACCTGCACGCGTACGAGCAGGCGATCGATGCGATCGGTGCCGCATCGGGCGGCCGCGGCATCCTCGACGGGCCGGGAATCTCGATCAAGTTGTCGGCGCTTCATCCGCGCTACCAGCGCTCGCAGATCGAGCGTGTCGACGCCGAGCTCTATCCGCTGCTGAAGGCGCTTGCGCTGCGCGCACGCCGCCACGACATCGGCCTCAACATCGACGCCGAGGAGTCGGACCGCCTCGAGCTCTCGCTCGATCTGCTCGAGCGGCTTTGCTTCGAGCCCGAGCTGGCCGGCTGGAACGGGATCGGCTTCGTCGTCCAGGCGTACCAGAAGCGCTGCCCGTTCGTGATCGACGCGCTCGTCGACCTGGCGCGCCGCTCGGTGCATCGCTTGATGATCCGCCTCGTCAAGGGCGCGTACTGGGACAGCGAGATCAAGCGTGCCCAGGTCGAGGGCCAGGACGACTATCCGGTCTACACGCGCAAGGCCTACACCGACGTCGCCTACCTGGCGTGCGCGCGGCGTCTCCTCGCCGCGCCGGAAGCTGTCTTCCCGCAGTTCGCGACCCACAACGCGCACACGCTCGCGGCGATCGTCCAGCTCGCGGGCCCCGACGTCTACGCGCCGGGGCAGTACGAGTTCCAGTGCCTGCACGGCATGGGCGAGCCGTTGTACGAGCAGGTCGTCGGCCCTGCTGCCGACGGCAAGCTGTCGCGCCCGTGCCGCATCTACGCGCCGGTCGGAACGCACGAGACGCTCCTCGCGTACCTCGTGCGGCGGCTGCTTGAGAACGGCGCCAACACGTCGTTCGTGAATCGCATCGCCGATCCATCGGTGCCGCTCGCCACGTTGGTCGAAGATCCGGTGGCGACGGTCGAACGCTTTGCCGCCATCGAGCCGCCGCCACACACGATCGGTCGACCGCATCGGGCGATCCCGCTGCCGCGCGAGATCTACGGCGACGCGCGCCGCAACTCGCGCGGCGTCGATCTCGCCAACGAGGACCAGCTCGCCGCGATCGCCGAGGCGATGCGGGCGAGCCGGTCGCGGAGGTGGGCGGCAGAGCCGCTCGTCGCCGCCGGGTCGACGCCCGACGCCGATCCCGGCGGCGCGGCGACCCTGCAGCTGCGCAACCCCGCCGACCGTGACGACATCGTCGGCGAGGTCCGCGAGGCGTCGCCGGCCGAGGTCGAGCGAGCGCTTGCGGCTGCCGCCGCCGGCGCCGCCGCGTGGGCGGCGACCACGGCGGGCGACCGCGCAGCGATGCTCGAGCGCGCCGCCGACGGCCTCGAGGCCGATCTGCCGCTCCTGCTCGGCCTGCTCGCGCGCGAGGCGGGCAAGACGATCCCGAACGGCATCGGCGAAGTGCGCGAGGCGATCGACTTCCTTCGCTTCTATGCCGCCCAGGCGCGCCGCGACCTCGCCGATGAAGGCATCGCCCCGCTCGGCCCGGTCGTCTGCATCAGCCCGTGGAACTTCCCGCTTGCGATCTTCACCGGCCAGGTCGCTGCCGCGCTCGCCGCGGCGAATCCGGTGCTGGCCAAGCCCGCCGAGCAGACGCCGCTGATTGCTGCCGAGATGGCGCGGCGACTTCATGACGCGGGAATTCCTCGCGCCGCGCTGCAGCTGCTGCCCGGGCGCGGCGAGACGGTCGGCGCCGCGCTCGTCGCCGATCGGCGCGTCGAGGGCGTGATGTTCACCGGCTCGACCGAGGTCGCGCGGCTGCTGCAGAAGAGCCTCGCGGGGCGGCTCGGACGAACCGGCAGAACCGTGCCGCTGGTGGCCGAGACGGGCGGCCAGAACGCGATGCTGGTCGATTCCTCGGCGCTTGCCGAGCAGGTCGTGAGCGACGCCGTTGCTTCGGCGTTCGACAGCGCCGGCCAGCGCTGCTCGGCGTTGCGAATCCTCTGCGTCCAGGAAGACGGCGCCGACCGCGTCATCGAGATGCTGCGCGGGGCGATGGCCGAAAGTCGAATCGGCCGCGCCGACTTGCTCGCGGTCGACGTCGGCCCGGTGATCGATGCCGATGCGCGCGATGGCGTCGAGGCCCATGTCCGGGCAATGCAGCGGCGCGGGCGGCGCGTCTTCCGGCAAGCGCGCGTCGGCGACGGCGACACGCTCGACCGCGGCACCTTCGTGCTGCCGACCGTGATCGAGCTCGACGACATCGGCGAGCTCGAGCGCGAGATCTTCGGGCCGGTGCTGCACGTCGTGCGTTATCGCCGCCGCGATCTCGCCGCAACGATCGCGCAGGTCAACGCGACCGGCTATGGCCTGACGCTCGGCGTGCAGTCGCGCATCGACGAGACGATCGCGCAGGTGATCGCCGCCGCGCACGTCGGCAACGTCTACGTCAACCGCAACATGGTGGGCGCCGTCGTCGGCGTGCAGCCGTTCGGCGGCGAGGGGCTCTCCGGCACCGGGCCGAAGGCGGGGGGCCCGCTCTATCTCTTCCGCTTGCTGGCGCGGTCGCCGGCAGACGCCATGGCTCGCGCGCTGCGCGAAAGCGTCGAAGCCGTCGATGCGGCGCCCACGGACGTGGCCTTGTCGGAGCTGCAACGCTGGGCCGAGCTGCGAAGCGACCGGCTGCTCGCCGACGTCTGCGCGCGGTTCGCGGCAGCCTCGCGGGTCGGCGTCGCCGCCGTCCTCGCCGGGCCGACGGGCGAGCGCAATGTCTACACGCTGCGTCCGCGCGACGCCGTCCTCTGCCTCGCCGATGCCGACAGCGATCGCCTCGTCCAGCTCGCCGCGGTGCTCGCGGTCGGTAGCCGCGCCCTCTGGCCGGGCAGCGGCGAGCGACTGCGCGCTCGCCTGCCCGATGGCGTGCGCGAGCGGGTCGACATCGTCGCCGACTGGACCGTGGCCGAGGTCGGTTTCGACGCCGTGCTCCACCACGGCAGCGCCGACGCGCTGCTCCACGTCGCCGGCCTCGTTGCGGCGCGCTCCGGCCCGATCGTCGGCGTCGAGGGCAGCCGTCCCGGCGAGACAGTGCTGTCGCTCGAGCGGCTCGTCGTCGAGCGCGCGGTCAGCATCAACACCGCGGCCGCCGGCGGCAACGCGACGCTGATGATGCTGCAATGAGCGCGAGCGGTCTCCTGCCTGCTCTCGTCGTCGCCGTCTTCGGCGCGTTCGCGACGGGCGCTGTCGCCGACACGATCGAGCGCAGCGTTCGCGTCGGCGGCCAGGAGCGCGCCTACGAGATCGATCTGCCGGCGCCCGGCACGCCGGGTCGCCCGCTTCCTGTGGTGCTCGTCTTCCATGGCGGCGGCGGCTCGGCGGCATCGGTGCGGACGCAGACGCGGATGAGCGTCAAGGCCGCCGCGGAGGGCTTCATCGCCGTCTATCCGCAGGGTTCGGGCGGTGTCGCCGGGAAGCTCCGGACGTGGAACTCGGGCACCTGCTGCGGCTGGGCGATGCAGCACCGTGTCGACGAGATGGCGTTCGTCGCGGCCGTGCTCGACGATCTCGGCAACGTCGTCGCGATCGACCGCACCCGCGTTTACACGACCGGCATCTCGAACGGCGGCATGATGGCCTACCAGGTCGCGTGCGCGCTCGCCGACCGCGTCACAGCCATCGCGGTCGTCGCCGGCGAGATGACGGTTCCGGGCGCCGCGTGCCGGCCGGCGCGGCCGGTGTCGGTGCTCGTCATCCACGGCACGGCGGACCGCAACCTGCCGTTCGACGGCGGTCCCGGTGCACGCGCGCTCGCCGTCCACGACGTCAAGAGCGTGCGCTCCGCGATCGACTTCTGGCGCGATCACGACGGCTGCGCCGATGCCGCGACCAGCGAGCGGACCGGCGCGGTGACGCGCACGCGCTACCCTGGCTGCAGCGGCAACAGCGAGGTCGAGCTGATCACGATCGACGGCGGCGGCCACTCCTGGCCGGGCGGTGAGCGGCTGGCGCGCTTCCTCGATCCGCCTTCGGACGCGCTCGACGCGAGCGACGAGATCTGGCGCTTCTTCGCCCGCCATTGAGCGGCGGCCGGTCGGGAATGCGGGTTGCCGGGTCCGACGCATCCACAGGAGCCGTCATGACCAAGCTCGACACCCGCCATCGCGATGCGATCGACTCGCGTCAGTTCGCATTCCCCGAGCAGCGCAAGGAACCGCTCGAAAACGCCGCCCACGTCCGCAACGCGATCGCGCGCTTCAATCAAGTTGAAGGCGTCAGCGACGCCGAACGCGATCGCGCCTGGAAGCACATTCGGGCAGCCGCGAAGAAGTTCGGCGTCGAGGTCCAGGAAAAAAGCTGGCGCGAGATCGGTCAGGCGAAGGAAAAGTCGCACCGCTGAGCCTGACGTCGCCGTTGGCGCAGAACCCCGCGCTCGCGGGGACGGACGGTGCCCCGCGCGCGCTCGCCGAGGCGGAAAATCGCATCGTGCGCGTCGGCCGGCTCCTACGGTGATGCCCGGACCGCGCTCACGGTCGCTTTCGGCCCCGACCGATCACGCGTTGCAGCGGGCCGTGCTAGTTTTACGATGATGCGACCTCGGGTCGCCAAACGCCCAATGCCATCGTTTCGCGTGATCGCGCCTCTGCTGCTCGGCCTCTTGGCGGTCGCCGCGCCGGTGCTCGCCGATGACCGAGCGCCTGCAGCCGCGCCGCCCGACGCCGCGCTCGCCGACGCGGGCGAACCGATCACATCGTCGACGCTGCCGGCGCCGGCGCCGGCGCCCCGCTGGACGACGAACGGCGTCGCCGAACGAGGTGGCTACCGGTGGTCGCTCTCGCGCGGGGCGCTCGACCTGGGTCTGCGCTTCGAACCGAGGCTCGCGCCGGCGCGGCCGATCGACGGCCGCTACGACAGCGCCGCGCCGCCCGGGGTGACTTTCCCGGCGCTCTCGTTCGGCCTGCGCAGCGTTGTCGCCGAGCCGGGGCCTGCGGACAGCCTCGCCGAACGCGTCCTCGGCACTTCGACCTCGGTGAAGGAGGTCAGCAAGATCGGCATCGAATGGAAGCCGGCGCAATCGCAGGTGTTCTTCAACCAGGGCGTCGGCGTTCGTCTCAATGACGATGACCGCCTGATCATGCGCTTGCGCAAGGGCTCGCTCGGCCTCTACATGCAGCGCAACTTCTAGCGGCCGGCCCGCTAACGCAAGGTCAGCTTGGCGATCGCCTTGTTGGTCGGGTCGGTGACCCAGAGCGTGTTCGAGCCGGCGATCTGCGGACCCGCCGTGATCGCGTTCAGTTGCGTGTTCGGCGCGACGCCGGCGAATTCGGTGATCACGCCGGCCGGAGTGACGCGGCCGATCAGGCCATCGAAGTAGCTCGTGAACCAGACGTTGCCGTCGCCGCCGAGCGCGATCCCGCCGAAGAGAGTGAAGGCACCGTTGAGCCCGGTGCTGAAGGTCGTGAAGGCGCCGGTCGCCGGGTCGAGGCGGCCGGCGGCCGGGCCGCCGAAGCCGTCCTTGACGAACCAGACATGGCCGTCCGCGCCGGCTGTCAGCGCGACCACCGAGCCAGGCACCGGCGTCGTCGTGAACTCAGTGATCACGCCGGCCGGCGTGACGCGGCCGATGATCGAGCTCGAGCCGTCCAAGGCGCGCTCGGCGAACCAGACGTTGCCGTCCGGGCCGGCGGCGATCGACGATGCCGGCGACGTCAGCGGCCCGAACTCGGTCGCCATCTTCGTCGTCGGGTTGAACAGGCCGATCCGCAGGCCGGTGTATTCGGTGAACCAGAGGTTGCCGTCGGGCCCTGCCGCGATCGCGTATGTCTGCGAGCCCGGCGTGACCCCGGTGCAGACGATCCGCACGAAGTTGTTGGTCCCATCAGGCGGCGTCAGGGTGCAGGTGTCGACCGCCGTGGGCCCGTTCGTCACCGTCGGGCACGTCGTCGTCGTGTAGTCGTTCGCGGCGATCGGCGCGATCGGCGTGCACGCCGGAACCAGGGTGGGTCCGGTCGTGACGGTGCGGCAGGTGCTGCCGAGATAGGCCGGAATCGGCGGCACGGCGGGTGTCGATCCGGAAGCGGGAACTCCGGGCACTGCGGGCCTCGCCGGCGCGGGCACGCAGGTCCCGGTCGGAACCGGAGTACAGACGCTCGTCTCGGTGTCGCACGACTGATCCTGCGAGGTGCTATGACGGATCTGGATCGTCGTCTTCATCAACGGCGTCGGGTACTCGGTCGCAACGTTGGTCACGATGTCGACCATGCCGACGGTGCCGGCGAGCGTGATTCCGGCGAGCGGGTCGCAGAACCAGACGTTGCCGTCGGGGCCGTGGGTCAAGGGCCCGGGATTGAATGAGACCAGGCCGGCCGCCTTCAGCACCGGGAAGCTGACCGCGCCGGCGCTCGTCATCCGGCCGATCTGGTTGGGAACGAAGCCACCGCTGAACCACAGCGTGCCGTCACCGGCCTGGGCGATGCTGCCGCCATCGAGCGACGGCGCGACGCCAGAGGCGGCCGCCGAGTACGAAGTGACGATCGGGTCGTTCGGGCCAGGCGGCGGTGCCGGCGGTGGCGGCGCCGGCGGCGGTGCCGGCGTCTTTGCCGGCGGCGGCAGCTGCGGCGAGTTCGAGGAGTCGATGGCCTTGCTGCCCGAGAGCGCGGTCGTGTCGGCGCCACCGCCGCAAGCGGCGAGGCTCGCGGCCAGCGCTGCGACCAGCTGCCGTCGAATCGACACGTCCATCATCCGGCGACTCCTGTCAGCACGCGCGAAGGCTGCGGTCGTTCCGGGCCGAGGGCTGCCGGCATCGATGCGACGCTATGCGGTGCGGAAAGGATCGTACCGGCGCAACCCGCGTCCCCACGTTCCCAGTTGCAAGCGATTGCGTGTAACGCAACCGTTCGCACGCCCGCAGGCGACCACCCGTCGCCGGCTTCGCTCAGCGCTGCGGCGCGCTGGCGCGCCGTTCGATCTCGGCGGCGAACTCCTGGTACTGCTTGCGCGTCTCGCGCTCGATCACTGCGGGACCGATGAGCGGCGGCAGCCAGGACTTCGGAACGTACTCGCCATGGTGGCGGACGCGCGTGCCGCCGGTCACCGCCGCGAGCGACGTCGTCGACACATAGGCCTTGAAGTCGCCGCGGACAAGGCTCGAGCGGATCTCCTTCATCGGCACCAGCTCGACGGCACGGACGGCCTCGAAGCCGAACGACAGGAAACCGACCTTGGTCCGCCCCGCCTGCATCACCTCGAGCGTGTCGTCCTTCTTCGACAGCACCTTACTCGCGGTGAGGTTGGTGATGAAGCTCGCCATATTCTCGTAGTCGGTGAACACCGCCCAGGCGTCGCGAAGGGCGCCGGGCATGTGGGCGTCGACGTCGACGATGACTGCCTCGCCGTGGCGCTCGACGCGCACCTGGATCTCCTGCGCATCGCAGGCCGTTGCGCCGACGAGCAGCAGCGCGAAGGAAAGGACATGCAGTCGCATGGCGGTGGTTTCGGCGGGGGTTCGATCGTGCCTGATCCGGCCGCTCGCGCGACGCCTTCTCGTCGCCGCTCGGCGTTGACCACCGCTCTGTCAGCGCCTTGTCCTACGCGACGGCGGCGCCGGCATCGCTGCGGTGACCAGGTCGGGGGCGATGCCGCACACTTGGTGCATGGAACCGCGGATCGAACACTGCGTCGAGCACAGTCGATTCGAGGCCACGCTCGACGGCCATCAGGGGCGGCTCGACTACCGGACGTCGCCGGGGCTGCTCACCCTCGTTCACACCGAGGTCGACCGAGCGCTCGAAGGCCGCGGCGTCGCCGGCGCGCTGGTGCGAGCCGCAGTCGAACACGCGCGGCAGCAAGGCTTGAAGGTCGACACGGTCTGCGCGTACGCGCGCTCGTATCTCGATCGCCATCCCGAGATGGCGGCCATGCGCGCCTGACGGCGCGGGCCGCGGGCAACGGCTGGGCGTCGACGAAGCCGCGTTCGTTCCGGCAGCGACGCGTTCGCATCGACCGCGGCGGCCGCGATTGCGAAGTTTTGTGAATAACGCGCCAAACGCGTTTGTCTTTGCCCGATGTGCGACATCGGGGCAGGAGTCTGATACGGATCCCTTCTCTTTCGGAGCATCCGTGAACGTTCTTTCGAGCACCTCCTCAGCGATCGCGTCGCTGACCGGCAATTCATCGCTCTCTTTGCCGTCCTCCGCATCGCAGGTCGATGCCGACGGCGGCGACGGCACCAAGGGCACACACCATGCGCACCGGGGCGGCGGCCACGGCCACGTCTTCAGCGCGGTCGCGCAGGCGCTGCAGAGTCTCGGGCTCAGCGTGCCCGCGTCCGGTTCGGCGGCCGGTGCGTCGAACGATGGCAGCACCACCAGCTCGACGGCGACCGCGCCCGCGTCGTCCGACACCGTGCGCCAGGATCTGCAGCAGTTCATGCATGCATTGTTCGAAGCAGCCAAGGGCGAGCAGGCGAGCGTGCCAGCCGCTTCCTCGTCGCCGAACGGCGCCGCCGCCGGCGATGCCGGCTCGCGATTCGCGGACGGCCTGTCCGCTTTGATCTCGCAGGCGAGCGCCGGCAAGGCGCCGGCCGACCTGCAGAGCGCATTCGCAAAGCTCACGTCGGACCTCCAGGCGGCGCCGGCGGCGAGCAGCGGCAGCGCGACCGGTGCGGACTCCGGGGGCACGTCGGCGACGCTGCAGGCGTTCCTCACCAACCTGCAGCAGGACCTCGGCTACGGGCCGAGCGGCGCGCAAGGCGCCTCGGCGGCGGGAAGCTTGCTGACCTCGCAGGTCTGACGCCCGCGTCGCCGAGCCCGACGGTCGGCCTGGCGTCGACCATCGAGCGGTGTTCGGAGAGAGTGCTTGACTTTGCTCCGCGCACCGGCTTCGCATTGCATTGGCGGATCAGGCTCACTATATTGGGGCTCGGATCGTCCACGAGGAATGCCATGTCCAGCCGCGCTTCGACCACCCCATCCATCGACGTCGAAAAATTGGTCAACGGAGCGCTCAAGCTCGAGGTCAAGCTGCTCAACGCGAGTGTCGACACGATGCGCGTCTACCTGAACCAGGCGGCGCGCTTCTCGAATCTCGCCAGCGAGACGCTGCAGGCCGTCCAGGACGACAAGGCGACGCTTGCCGGCACGGCAAAGAAGCTCACCGAGTTCGGGCGGCAGAACGTCCAGACCTTCGCCGAGCTCTCGCAGCGACTCGGTGCTTCGTACTACGACGAGCTCGACCGGCTGGCGAACGGAACCCTCAAGTCGAGCACTGCGGCCAAGGCGCGGCCTGCCACCAAGGCGGTGCAGCGGCCAGCGAAACCGGCGCGCGCGGCGCGGCGCAAGGCGGCGAAGCGAGCCTGATGTACCGGGCCGTCGAGCGCCGGGTCCTCGACCACGATCCAAGCTCCAACGGCGAGCGCCCCGTCACCCGCCGCGAGGCCGACGCGCTGACCGCTTCGAGCCTTTACCACGCGAGCACCGGCTCGCCGGCGAGCGCCTCGCATTGGCGTCGCTCGCTGGCGGACGGCTCGTGCCTGCACCTGGTGATCGAGGGCAGGCGGCGGCGCCTCCACCACGACGCCTTCGACCCCCATGCGAACTTGCTCTCGCTCCTCATGCACATGACCCACGAGGCACGCCCGGAAGCCGCGGCGCTGGCGGCGGTGGCCTGGTCGACGGTCAAGCTGTTGGCAGGCTAGGCGAGGCGCGCTGCGCTGCCGCGTCGACGAGTTTCCGCCAGTGCTGCGCGAGCAGCCGGGCGAAGATCGTTTGCAGCCCTTCGTTGGTCGCCGGGAGGTCGCAGCGCAGATCGATGCGGGTCGCACGACCGGCGATCGCCGCCCGGAACTCGAGCGTTCCGTGACAGCGGCCGGGCAGCTGCCGCGCCGCCGACTCGGCATGCCATCGGCAGTCGAACGAACCTGGCCGGCGCTCGAAAGTGAGTGTCCAGTCGAGCAGGCTCGTCTCGAGGTGGGGCCGCAGGAGCGCAGGCACGCTCGCCTTGGCGCGCCAGCGCTGGACGCACACGATCATTCCGTCGCGGTCGATGTGTCGGCTCACGAGCTGAGCGCTCTGCACGTGCTCGATTGCAGGCGCGAGATCGCAGGTGTGATTGCAAAGGGCATCGACCATCGCCGTCGGCGCGGCCATGACGACGAGGGCGAGCTTCATCCACGCGCCGCCCGTACCTCGGCTCCGGGGCGCAGACGCGCGACGACCGTGTCGCCGACATGGCCGCGATCGATCACCCAGGCGAGTGCCGCGGCGAGCGCGTGCCGCGCCGGCCGCGCCGTCCAGCCGAGCTCGGCCAGTCGTGCGCTCGAATACCAATAGAACCGGCAGGCCATGCGTGCCTCGTCGCGCGTGACGATCGGCCGCAGGCCGGCGAGCCGCGCCGCCGCTTCGGCAGACGCCGCAGCGAGGTAGGTCGCCGTGTGGTTCAACACCAGCGACGGGCCGAACGTTCCGCACAGCTCCGAAACGAGCGCGTGCAGCTCCTTCCAGCGCAGGTTCTCGCCGCCTGCGATGTAGCGTCGTCCGGCTGTCGCGTGCCGCGCCGCGATCAGGTGCGCCTGCGCGACGTCCTCGGCGCCGACCACGTTGCAGCCGCCGGGGAAGGTCGAGCGAAACGGGTCGTTGAGATAGTTCACCAGATTGGCATTGCTCGGCCCGAGGCGATAGTCGTGGCCGCCGATCACGAGCGCCGGGCAGACGGCGACGACGTCGATGCCGACCCGTGCCGCGGTGTCGAACGCCGCCTCTTCCTGCCGTAGCTTGGAGACTGTGTATGCGGCCGGCTGTGTCTCGGCGAAGACCGCATCTTCGTCGCGCACCTGCGGATCCACGGTCGAGCCGAGCGTGACCGACGATGACGTGACGACGACGCGCCGCGCGCCCGCGCGTCGCGCCGCCTGGACGACGTGGCGCGTGCCGCGCACCGCGAGATCGCTCTGCGCTTCGGCAGCGAGGCCCGAGTACGCGAACACCGCTGCCGCGTGGAAGACCCAGTCGCAGCCCTGGGCGGCTGCGAGCACGCTGTCGGGCTCGAGCACGTCGCCTTCGCGCGCGTCGACCGCGAGCCCGGCGAGGGCGCGCCGGTCGCTGCCGGGACGGACGAGGACGCGCACGGTGTGACCGGCGTCGAGCAGGGCGCGCACGAGATGGGCGCCGACGATGCCGGTCGCACCGGTGACGAGCGCGATCTCGCTCACTCGGTGCCACCGGAACGGGCCAGTCGGTCGAGGTCGTGATGCACGGCGTCGGCGAGCCCTTGCACGAACTCGGGCGCGTCGCGCGCGAGCGCTGCGAGACCGGCGACGAGCCGGTCGGTGCGCTCGTCGCCGTCGTTCGCAGCCGCCGCGGGAGCGAAGTGGCGAAATCCCGCCGCGTCGACCGTCGGTGCCGCCGCCGAAGCGTCGGCGCGCAACGGCTCGGTGGCGAACAACCATGCCGTGGTGTCGCCGATGTCGCCGACACCATGGCGACGGCGCAGCAACTCGGCAAGCGCCGCCGCGGCGGTCGCGAGGAAGCGCGGCAGGGCGCGCTTCGGCGACTCGGGCTGCGCCTCGTGGCCGATGCGAAAGTCACGGCCTTCGTACGCGCTCTGCAGGTTTGCCATCGTGCCGCTGAAGAAGGCGTCGTAGGCGCCTTCGATGATCGGATCGCGCAGGCCGGGCGCGAGGTCGATGTCGAACAGCTTGAACGCGAGCGGCAGCGTGAACTTCTGGCGCGCGAAGACGTGGACCCGCGTCTGGCCGTCGCCGAGGCGTACGAACGAGACACAGCCGTCGTCGACGGTCGCGCTGTGGTTCGGACTGGCGACGGTTCGCCACCAGATCGTGCGGCGGCCGCGCTGGTAGCGAATGTGCTCGATCTTCTCGACGTCGATCACCTCGCCGCCGAACAGGACCATCCAGTTCGGCTGCTGCAGGTAGAGGTTTCGCTCTGCCTGCTGGACGACGCGGCCACTGCGATCGCGTCGCACCGCGACGGTGGCGCCGCCGATGTAGTCGTTCATGTACTGGATCGCACGCGCGATGTCGACGCGGCGAACGAACCTGTCGAAGGCGATCGGGAACACGTGCTCGCAGGCGAACACGATCGCGCCGTCGACGTGACGCCAGCGCACGCCGCTGCGGTTCGCGGGGACATGCTCCAGCAGCCGCTCATACGGCGCCAGCGTCGCTGCGATTGCGGCGAAATCGGCATCGGTGAAGGCCGTGGGGTCGATCAGCAGTGGCGCGGCGCGGCGGCGCAGCCGGTCCTTCGAGAACAGCGTGTTCTGCGCCTGAACCAAGCCGTCGAGGCGCGCCAGCACGAGGTTCAGCACCACCACGATCCAGAACGAGCGTGCGTCTTCGTCGACGCGGCGCAGCACAGGCGCGACGACGGCGTTGATGCTCTCGCCGTAGAAGTCGCGGAACGCGAACAGCTCGCGGTCGACGCTTTGCACCCAGGCTGCCGAGAGCGCGCCGAGGCCTTCGCTCCGGTTGCGCTGGCGCGCCGATCGCGCCAGCAGCGGATGGACGTTGCGCCAGAGCGGATAGGGGGCGAGGTCGCCCTCGATGACGGGGTCCGGCGGCAGGCCGATGGCACGCAACGCTGCGGCATTGACCGGCGATGCGTAAGGATCGAGCCCCATGCGCGCCGCGCCGGCCCAATCGGCGAGCAGCGCGCTCTCGCTCGCGATCAGGGTGTGCGTCGCCAGCGGGCGCGGCGCGCGATGGCCGGCGCCGCCGTGCGCGCTGGTGTAGGCGTCGATCAGGTTGAAGTGCGGCGGTGCATCGCGCAGGACCTGCAGACAGCCGTCCTCGGCAGCGCGGCGCGCCGGCGCCAAGCCGGCAAGGTTGTGGACGCACAACGCGAAGTGGCAATCCTCGTGCGTCCTGTTCTTGGCGAAATTGATGCGCAGCGCGGCGCCACGCCATCGCTCGCTCACCGTCGCACCCGCCCGGAGGTCGACGACCTCGTAAGGCCGACCCCTCGGCGTCACGAAGCGATAGCCGACGAGCTCGGCGACGACCATCGGCTCGCGGTTGTGCAGCCAGGTGTCGTCTTCGTTTCTTGCCTCCCCGACCGTGACGTCGGCGCAGCCGTGGTCGTGGAGCAGGTCGATGAGGTGCTCGACCAGCGCCGGCTCGGTGCCAGCGTGCGGCGCGGCCTCGTAAAAGTCGAGATCGGGCTTGATGACGATGCCGCCCTTGCGGCGGGCGACGAGGCGCCAGAAGCCGGTGGCCTCGAGCACTTCCTCGAGCAGGACCGCCGCCGGCGCACCGGCACGCTGGACGACGCAGACGCGCACCGCTTCGGGGCGGGTGCGCCTGCGCGGCGAAGAAGGAACGTTGCGAACTTCGTCGCGCATGGCCAAGAATAACCGTCAGCATGAAGACGTATCCCTATCGCTTCCACATTGCGCTCGATGGCAACGGATTGAACGGCCTGGAGGGCCTGGCCGGCGTCTGTCAGTTCCTGTTCGATCCCGCCGACAACGCCTACGCGTGGAAGATCACTTACTTCGACGGCATTGCCGGCGGCCACGCCGTCAGCGTCAATGCCGAGGGAACGATCGGCTTTCTCGGCAATACCGGCCAGCATCTGCTGCTCTACGACGGCCTCGACTCACGCGAGCTCGGGCGCCAGTCGACGCTCGCCTTCGAGACCAACGACACATCGCTGCGCGGCAGCACGCATGCGGTATGGCTCTCGGAGCACGAGTTCATCACCGCGATCGGCGACTACTTCTACCGCTTCGATGCGCGCCGACTTTCGGCCGGCGAGAAGATCGGTGCGCACGGCGTCAAGCTGCCACACGCGATCAAGCGTTCGGCGTCGGGCCGTTCGCTGGTGTACGGCTCGATGGACCATCCGCGCAGCGGCGAAGCCCGCGAGGTCGGCATCTTCGACCTGGCGAGCGGCGTCGCGCGCCGGATCGAGCTGCCGGCGACCTGCTGGCACGTCGTCGCCGACGCCAACCGCGACGTCTTCTATGCCCTCTCGTTTCGCGTCCATCCGCAAGCCGGGCGCGACTGGCACGAATGGGCGATCGCGTACCTGAAGGAGTACGCCTTCGAGATCGACGCCGACAGCGCCCGGGTGCTGCGCCATTGGTCGGCCGGGCGCGACGTCCCGGCGCATATCAACTCGGACGTCACTCTCTCCGATCGCGAGCTGATCTTCTGCAACGGCGCGAGCCAGACGATCGTGATGATCGAGCGCGAGTCGTTGGCCAGCTGGCGGATGATCGACGAGCGGCCTGGACTGGAAGCGCTGGTCGACAACAGGGCCGCACTGACATCGCAGGTCGCCGATGCGCTGACGCGGGGCAACTTCGTCCCTGAGAGCCGCCACTTTCTCGCCGCCCTGCGCATCTCACGCTATGCAGTCCTCGACTCGGTCTACGCCTGCCAGCTCTCTGGCGACCAGTCGCTGCTCTTCACCGCCAACCGAGGACTGAACCACATCACCGTCTACGACTACCCGTCGAACGTCGAGCGCCTGCGGGTCAGGATGCCGCCGCTGCAGGAGTTCGTTCCGATGTCCCCGGGTCGAGACGGGCGGCTTGGTTTCCACCACGGTGCGCTCTTCGGTCCGATGTCGGAACTCCGGAAACGCAAAAAGCCCTAGAGCATTGATTCTCCGGGGCGTTCCGGACCGCGATATCCAACACCGCCGCCGTGCAATTCGGCAAGTCCTGAAGCGTCAAGCCTTGACCTTCGGCTTGAAGATGTGGACGACCTCGCCGCGCGCAAGCATCTCGACCAAAAGAGCGATGCGCTTGGCGCGTGTCTCTGGCTTGACGGCGGTCTGCACCCTCCACAGCACTGCATAGCGATTGGTCGCGTTGATCGTCGCGAAGAATTTCTTTGCCGCCGGTGACGCGTCTAGTGCCCCCTGCAGGTCGTCTGGAACCGTCGATGTGCGTGCGCCATCGTAGGCGCGTGCCCAGCGACCGTCGGCCTTCGCAGCGTCGACTTGCGCTTGGCCGGCCGGCTGCATGCGACCGGTCTCGATGAGGGTCGCGACCTTGGCGATGTTGATTTTCGACCAGACGCTTTTCGGGCGCCGCGGTGTGAAGCGTTGCAGGAAGTGCTTCTCGTCGAGGCCCTTCTTCTGGCCGTCGATCCAGCCGAAGCACAGCGCCAGATCGATGGCCTCCGCGTAAGTCACGCTAGGCTCCCTAGTGCCCTTCTTGGCGATTTGCAGCCACAGGCCATCGGAGGTGGCGTGATGCCTTTTTAGCCAAGCCTCGAAAGCATGGGCGCTCTTGAACAGCGTTGGGGTTGTCTCGGGCTTGAGGGTGGCCATTTGCAGAGTCGGCGTCTCGGCCTCAGGCGGCCGAACGGTCGCGTGCCGCCTTGAACTTTGCCATTGGTTGCGGAGTTCGTGGCTAGGCTAGGCGACGTGAGGCGGCAGGGTGCGAACGGGTGAGCAAAATCACTCTACAGCCCCCTGTCCCTGAAGTCAGGAATTGACAGGGGGTGTGGAGTTCAGAACTGCAACGCCGGACAGGGCCCCGGGTGATCGTTGCGGCCGACCGGCCGATGTCCCCACGCCGGGCATCAAGCTTTCAAGGCGGTCAGGCTGAGATCGATGCTGGGTCAAGCGACTTACCAGCGGTCCGGGAGGCGGCGGGACGTGTGAAAGACCCGCAGGCCTTCGATCGTGTCACCGTGCACGCGGTAAGGCACGATGTATCGCGTCTTCAATACAACCAATTCCCGAGTGCCGGGCACGCGTCCTGGGCGGCCGAGCCCCGGTTGCGCCACCAGTTGCGCGACCGCCCCGAGCACTCGCTCGACAACACGGCGGGCTGCCGCCGCATCGTCGGTGGCAATGAAGGATGCTTCGTCGTCGAGGTTGCGCAAGGCGGCGCGCAGCCATCTAACGTGCATTCACCTTCCACTTCTTCGCCAACGTGGCGACGTCCTTGTCGGTGGCGAAGTCGCCTGCCTTCGCCTCTTTGAGGGCAGCCTGAATCTCGCCGATCTGCCACTCGTTTATGTCGACAAAGGCTCGAATCGCTTCGCCTGCAAGGAAGGATCTGCTGCGCTGGGTTGCATCGGCAAGGGCATCGAGCCGCTCCTTGACGTCGTCTTCCAGGCGGATGGTCATCGTGGTTGACACGGTCGTTGTGCTTGGGTTGTACACATCATCATACACGGGCGTGCCGACGATCGTCCTGCCACTCAGCAAACCTCAGTTCGCCGGGATCGGCGGTGAACGCCCCCTACCTGCGACCACATCAAACAGGCTGCCGGGCATTCTGTGGAAGCTAACCTGAGCCGGCTGCAAGTTCGCTGCAAAGGGTGACATGCTGGCGGAGCTGCTGGCATAGCGGCCGGAACGGGTCAATCCAGGACGATGCTCCGTCGTCCCGGGAGTCCGCGGGCGTCTCGAGCGGTGAACTTCAGCTGCGATCCATCGCAGTTGTACTGTCGAGTCCGCTGGCTAGCCACGGTAACTCCCGACCTTCCTTGTACGCAACTTTCGGGCGGCCAAGCGCATGGCGACTTGCCGAGAACTCGCCGCGCGGCACGACAAGCGCAATCGGTCGCCCTCCCTGGCGCCAGCTCGGGCCCATCGCCTCGGCGCTCGATTCGAACTGAAGATCCGGTTCACCGTCGACCTAATCGCGCCGCACTAGATCAGCGCGGTAGATCTTGGGCGACTTCGAACTTTGCTGGCGGTGCATTTGAACTTGGCGTTGACAACGTCGATTTCGGACAACCGTGACGATGTCAACCGTCCCTGCTCGAGGCGACGCGCAGGAGACTAGCGCTGGCTTTCAGCGCAGTTACTTGACGGTGCCCCAGATCGACGGTTCGCTCTGATTGCCTGTGTATAACCGAACGACGCCGTCCTGAATCAGACCGAAACACACTCCGCGCGTGTTCGCCTCGGCAAACTCGACGCACACCTTCCCGTTCTTCTCGTTAAGGTGCCACGTGCCCGAAGACGACACAGGCGGTCCGCTCGTGCGCTCCGTGCGCTGGAAAACGGTACCGTCGGCGCGAAATTCGAAGCGGATCGTGCGCTCACCTCCTTCGCGCGCGACCGTGAATGGCTTCGCGAGAATGAACTGCTTCGCCTCGTCGCTGGACAACATGTGGGCGTCTTGCGCCATTACGCAACAGAACCAGACCGCTCCGCCGACGCTGATGACAAATTTCGCGCGATGCATTTGGCGTGCTCCCTTGTTCGTGGTGTCACTACTTTGGGTCGGCAGCCACGTCCTTACATCATCAAGACTACTTATCGCCGCGGGCGCTCGCCCGCAGAAGACACGGTAGCTGCGGGAAACCAGAGCATCAAGGACTTGCGAAGAAGGTGCTTGCCTGCAGCGCTGACGAATTGCAATCGCTTGTACGAACTACGCTTTTACGGGGCAAAGCGCACCTATTTGCGCGAAACGTACGACTCGCGAACAGCCCGGCGCCAGCGCGGCGTTCGATACTGATCCCTTTGTCTGCAGATCAGCCGCTTCGCCCGTCGATGCCGCCCGAGGGCTGCATCGACGATCCGAAGCATAGGTTCCTGATTCCGAGCGGTACTGAGACGGAGACAGGTTGAAATCGAAGCAACGGACTAGCCGCGATTCCTCCAACGGGTCATGGCACCGATGAGTCCGAAGCCAGCGAGCAGGAGCGCGTACGTCTCCGGCTCTGGCACAGCGTCACTGATACCGATGTACTCGTTGTTAGCCGGATAAGCGACGCCTCCCGGCCGATAGTCGAATCCGTTGTTTCCTTCGGCACCGATTTCGGTCTGCGCCAGAAAGAGCCCGGTTCCCAGATTGCGGGGAAATGGCTGATCGGCCATGGAGCTTCCCGTCTCGCCCAGTTCGAGATCCGAATAGAACAACATGCGCGAGCCCGCCCCCGTGGCCACTCCGGAGATGTGCCCGGCGGCGTCCGTGAAACGCAGCCAGTCGCTTCCGCCGGTGCCACCCGGCTCGGAAAACGAGACGTCGCCGCTGATCACGGGCTCGGGAAGCATGAAGCTCAGCGCGAGTGGTCCGCCAACGGCATTAGGTGTCGTTGGATCGGCCAAAAGCGATCCCACTAGGGTGGTGATGGGGCCGCCGTTGACTGCAATCGTCGCGTGACCGTCCTCGTCGAAGCGGACGAGGAACGGGCCTGCGGGCGTGAGCGCCGAGAGGCCAGGCGCTGGAGCCACCTGAGCGTAGGCCGGAGCGGCCAGCGCGCCGAGCGCGCCCGCCACCGCGGTGGATGCCAAGAGAGTCGAAATCCTTGCTTTCTTCATGATCAAACCTCCTCACAAAGGAACAGTCCACCGGAAGTGCATTCGTGGTTGAGTGATCCTCCTTCGTGATTTACGCGAACGCGTGAATGGGTTTCCGGGGGGATCAGTCTCTGCCTAGGGATCGCGGACTGCAAGGGCCTGCCGGCGTGCTGCAACCCCCGCGAATGCGGGGGGTCGGTCCTCGCTCCCGATCGGACCTGCCATCTGCCTTGGGTACGCAGTCTCAGGAGCTCAGCGCGTGCGGGTTGTAGCGATCCGCGACCTCGCCCTTGCGCATGTGTGGATGAACTTCGAACGGGAGCCCGGCCCAGGGGTTCACGGGCAAGGGCGCAAGCTCCTTGCCGTCGATCCCAATGACGCGGCCCTTTTCGACCAGCGGGATGTGAGAGGCCATGTTGGGCGTTCTCGACCCAACCGATCAAACGACTCGCTGGCCAAGGTGGCTGGAGCGCAATGGCCAGCTGCTTGTGAGCGTGCAGACCTGACGGGCGATGCCAGTGGGCCAAGAAAACATCACGCACTTTGCTGCGTGGCCGCACTCGCGTCTTTCGAAATCTGCCGCTAAAGAAAGGAATCTTCCGCTGATTCAGGCCTGCACGCTGGCGTCGTACCGAGCTCACGGCGGCCTTGATCCCGTTCTCGTAAATTGCTTTTCGCTTCCGACGGTCCCCTGATTGTGAAATCATGACCAAGTGGGTGCCGACAACTGGTCCCTGTTGCCTATGCCCACCGGGCCGGCGCCTCTCGTGAGCACGATCCGCAGAAAGCCGTCCTCCAACCCGTCGGGCCGTCGCGAGCGCCCCTGAGCGAATGGAAGCAGCCGCCAAGTGGGTCCGTCCTCTCGCGCAATAGCCAACATGTTGTCTGAATTGTTGAAACGTCCGACACCCATGCTGATGAAGCAGCTTGCGGCTTCTTTCTTTCTCATGCTCTGCGTTGCTGCGGGCGCGCAGACGACTCAGGAGGTGGTCGACATCCCGACACGGCCTGGCGTCACCGAACGGACCATCGTCCTGACTCCGCCTGAGTCCAAGGCCGCGGTGGTGCTGCTTGCGGGAGGTCATGGCGGTCTTCAGATCTACGCCAACGGCTCGATGAAGTGGGGCGAGGGCAACTTCCTCGTCCGGACCAGGCAGCTGTTCGCCGAGCAAGGATTGAGGGTGGTGATCGTGGATGCACCCTCCGATCGCCAAAGCCCGCCTTACCTCGCCGGATTTCGGCAGACTCCCGAGCACGCCGCCGACCTCAAGGCAGTGATTGCCTGGCTGCGCAAAACCTCCCCGGGGCCGGTGTGGCTGATCGGAACGAGTCGCGGAACTCAGTCGGTCGCCTACGTGGCCACGGAGCTTTCGGGAACCGACGGGCCTGACGGGATCGTATTGACTTCGACCATCCTTGCCGACAACCGGAGCCGCGCAGTTCCGGCCATGCCGCTGGACAAGATCCGGGTACCGGTGCTTGTCGTCCACCACGAGCAGGATGGCTGCTCAATCTGCCCCTACTCCGAGGTGCCGGCAATGATGGCGAAGCTGGCGAACGCTCCCCGGAGCGAGTTGCTCTCGTTCAGGGGTGGCCAGAACAAGGGCGATGCGTGCGAGGCCTTCGCGTACCACGGCTTCAATGGCCTTGAGCCGGAGGTGGTGCGACAAGTGGCGGCTTGGGTGCTTGCCAGGTAACGCGGGGGGTGTGTCACACCTCTTCAAAGCAGGCACCAAACGGCCGCTGGAAGCGTCTGAGCTTGCCCTTCACACGCCCGAGCGGCAACAGGGATGTTTGAACCGGATCGCGGATCGCGACCTTACTAACGTCGTTGATGTCAATCTCAGAGCGTGCGTCAGCACTGGGAGTCATTCGGCCGCAGCCTGACTGCACTGGTGAAATCGGTCGGAGCGCAATGCGGGAATCGAATGAGGCGGCGCCGGTCTGCTTCTCTTCTGGGCGGAACTGCACCGGTACCGCTCAGCGTGTTGTCGGCGAGGGCCCAGGCCGGTGGTGGCGGCCGCTTTGCAACCGGGGCTGCAGCGCTGGTGATGCTGACGCTGGGCTTCCCACTCGCCGGTTTGCTGGCCATCGTCGCCGTCGTCGGCTTCGACACCACCGGCACGCAGACGCTGATCTACGGCTTCGTCGCCAACTACTACCGCACCAACGTGCGCGCAGCCGGCGTGGCCCGGTGCGCAGGCTTCGGCCGCCTGGGCGGCATCGGCGGCCCGCTGCTGGGCAGCACATTGATCGGCGCCGGCTTCAAGCTGGATTCGATCTTCTACGTGCTGGCCGGACTAGGCATGCTGGGGGTGATGGTGACGCTGTTCGTGCCCATGGCACGTGCGCAGTTCCCGCAGCGGGCGGCGAGGGTCGAACGCGTGCCCGCCGCAGTCGCGTCGCTGGCGCGCGCGGCGCCGCAGGTCGAAAGCGCGCGCCGCTTCAAGGTCGACATCGGGCGCTGGCCGCTGATCGGCTCGATCGATGCAGCCTGCGCACGGCTGGCAGCGTTTCGCGACGCTGCGCCGGCGGCTCAGCCCGACGCGGAGCGAGCGCGCGCCTTGTTCTCGTTGTGAAGGACTGCTTTGCCGCGTGAACGCAATCTCCAAGACCGCTGCGGGTCGAGACAAGCTCGGTCGCAAGGAGTCGCTCGAGTGTCGATGCGACATTTGAACTTGGCGTTGACAGCGAAACGCCTACGACGGGACTTCTCGGGATCTTGCTGGACGACCCGAATGGTGGAGAGGAGGAGGATCGAACTCCCGACCTTCGCATTGCGAACGCGACGCTCTCCCAGCTGAGCTACCCCCCCACTGAGGCCTGAAGTCTAGCAAAGGCGCGCTGCCGGGACGTCGGCGGGGCCGGATAGGCTAGTGCAATTCGCCGGATTGAGGCGAAGTATTGCTGGGCCGGCGCGAACGCAGTAGCGTCGGGCATCAGCGCCGCTCTGCCGGCGTTGCCGCAACCAGGAGATCGACATGGGACTGAAGGGATCGAAGACCGAGCAGAGCCTGCGCGACGCGTTCGCCGGCGAATCGCAGGCCAACCGCCGCTACCTCTACTTCGCCAACAAGGCCGACATCGAAGGCCAGAACGACGTCGCCGCGCTGTTCCGCTCGACCGCCGAAGGCGAGACCGGCCACGCGCACGGCCATCTCGAGTTTCTCGAGCAGGTCGGTGATCCGGCGACCGGACTGCCGATCGGCCCGACGAAGGCCAACCTGAAGGCCGCGATCGCCGGCGAGACGCACGAGTACACCGACATGTATCCGGGGATGGCCAAGATGGCGCGCGAGGAAGGCTTCGCCGAAGTCGCCGACTGGTTCGAGACGCTCGCCAAGGCCGAGCGCTCGCACGCCAACCGCTACCAGAAGGCCCTCGACGCGTTCGTCGACTGACGCGCGCGTAGGCACCGCGACAAGGGCCCGCGTGGCCCTTGTTCGTTTGCTGGAGACCACCTTCCGATGACGCTGCGCGAAGGCAACCTCGAAGCGCCGACCCGGCACCCGATCGACTGGCAGAGCGCCGACTACCGCGACGAGGCCAAGGCGCTCGCCGAGATGGAGCGCGTGTTCGACATCTGCCACGGCTGCCGCCGCTGCGTGAGCCTGTGCCAGTCGTTCCCGACCTTGTTCGACCTCGTCGACGCGACTGCCGACGGCGAGGTGCACGGCGTCGACAAGAAGGACTACGCGAAGGTCGTCGAGCAGTGCTATCTGTGCGACCTCTGCTACATGACCAAGTGCCCGTACGTGCCGCCGCACCCGTGGAACGTCGACTTCCCGCACGTCATGCTGCGCGCGAAGGCGATCCGCTACGGCAAGGGCGAGGTCGAGACCGGCGCCAAGCTGCTCGCGTCGACCGACGTTCACGGCCAGCTCGCTGGCATTCCGATCGTCGTCCAGGCGGTCAACGCCGCCAACCGGACGCGGCCGGTGAGGAAGGTGCTCGAGGCGGCGCTCGACGTCCATCCCGACGCCTGGCTGCCGCCGCTCGCGACGAAGCGCTTCCGTCGCGCGGTGAAGAAAAAGGGAACGGCGACGAAGGTCGTCGACGGCGAACGCAGTCCGGGCAAGGTTGCCCTGTTCTCCAGTTGCATCGTCAACTACAACGAGCCCGGGATAGGCCTCGATCTCGTCGCCGTCCTCGAGCACAACGACATCCCGTACGAGGTCGTCGCGAAGGAGAGCTGCTGCGGCATGCCCAAGCTCGAGCTCGGCGACCTGGAAGGCGTCGCGAAGCTGAAGGAGAAGAACATCCCCGTGCTCGCAGGCTACGCCCGCGACGGCTACGCGATCGTCACGCCGATCCCGTCGTGTACGTTGATGTTCAAGCAGGAGCTGCCGCTGCTGTTCGCCGACGACGCCGACGTCGGGCTCGTCCAGGAAGCGATGTTCGATCCCTTCGAGTATCTGATGGCGCGCCATCGCGACGGCCTTCTGAAGACCGACTTCAAGCGGCCGCTCGGCAAGGTCAGCTACCACGTGCCGTGCCACGACCGGGTGCAGAAGATCGGCCGCAAGACCGAGGAGATGCTGAAGCTGATCGGCAAGACGGTGACGGTCGAGCTGACGACGGTCGAGCGCTGCTCGGGGCACGCAGGAACGTACGGCGTCAAGACGAAGACGCATCCGCTGGCGATGAAGATCGGCAGGCCGGTGTTTCGCGCGATGGCGGCGCCCGGCCCCGACGTCATCAGCTCCGACTGCGCGCTCGCCGGCCATCACATTGCGCAGGGCATGGCCAACGAGGGCGCCGCGGCCGAGTTGCGCCATCCGCTCAGTCTGCTGCGCCGCGCCTACGGCCTGGACTAGCGATGGCGATCACGCGCGACAGCCTGCTCTCGCTCGAGGCGTACGCCAAGGTGCGCAACTCCAGCCGCGCCGAAGTCATCGCCCACCGCCAGCTCCGCACGGTGCGGCTCGGCGAGCATCTCAGCGTCCAGTTCGAGGACGAGGCGACGATCCGGCGCCAGATCCAGGAAATGCTGCACATCGAGAAGATCTTCGACGAGGCCGGCATCGAGAGCGAGATCGAGGCCTACGCGCCGCTCGTTCCCGACGGCACCAACTGGAAGGCGACGATGCTGATCGAGTATCCGGATCCGAACCAAAGGAAGCGCGAGCTGGCGCGGCTGATAGGGGTCGAGGACGCGGTCTTCGTCGAGGTCGAGGGGCACGCGCGCGTCTATGCCGTCGCCGACGAGGACCTCGACCGCGAGAACGACGAGAAGACGTCGGCGGTCCACTTCCTGCGCTTCGAGCTGGCGCAGTCCGCGCGCGAAGCAGTGCGCGCCGGCGCCAGCGTTCGCCTCGGCTGCGATCACACCAACTACCCCGCGCACACCGAGATCGGCCAGGAAACGCTCGCCAGCCTCGCCGGCGACCTGCGCTGATCGTCAATCGCCGACTTAGGAAATATCGATTGAGTTACACAGATCGATAGCATAAACTCGCTCCTGTCGTGCCCCCAAGCGGCACTCTCTTTCATCCGGACAGGAACAGCATGAAAACGATCGGCGACAAGCTCGAAGCCTTCAGCGTCCAGGGCGTCAAGCCTGGCTTCAACCAGCACGAGGAAAACGGCGTCTCGGCGTTCGAGACGATCACCGAGAAGAGCTTCCCGGGCAAGTGGAAGGTGATCTACTTCTGGCCGAAGGACTTCACCTTCGTCTGCCCGACCGAGATCGTCGGCTTCGACAAGCTCGCCAGGCAGTTCGAGGAGCGCGACGCGGTCCTGCTCGGCGGCTCGACCGACAACGAGTTCGCTAAGCTCGGCTGGCGACGCGACCACAAAGACCTCTCCAGGCTCGGTCACTGGAGCTTCGGCGATTCGAAGGGCGCGCTCGTCGACCAGCTCGGGATTCGCGACCGCAACGAGGGCGTGGCGCTGCGCGCGACCTTCATCGTCGACCCCGACAACACGATCCAGCACGTGAGCGTCAACAACCTCAACGTCGGCCGCAATCCCGAGGAAGTGCTGCGCATCCTCGACGGCCTCCAGACCGACGAGCTCTGCCCGTGCAATCGCGCGGTCGGCGGCCAGACGCTCTGAGCGACAGACGGCAACCCGCGAGGGAGCCCGCCTCGGCGGGCTTTTTTTCGACATCCCCGGAGAACGACATGGAATTTCTCGCCGCGATCAAGGAGCGGATCCCCGACTACGCGAAGGACATCCGTCTCAACCTCGACGGCGCGATCGCGCGCTCGAGCCTCGCACCCGAAGACGCGCTCGGCGTCGCGCTCGCGGCCGCGTTCGCGGCCGGCAGCCGGCCGCTGGTCGATGCGCTTCGCGCCGCCGCACCGGATGCCGAAGCGAACGCGGCGCTGACCGCCGCCGCGCTCATGGCGATGAACAACGTCTGGTATCCCTTCGTCGAGATGGCCGAAGACGAGGAGCTGAAGACGCAGCGTGCCGAGCTGCGCATGAACGCCTACGCCACCTCGGGCGGCGTCGAGAAGAAGAAGTTCGAGGCCTATGCGCTCGCCGCTTCGATCGTCGGCAAGTGCCGGTTCTGCATCTCGTCGCACTCCGCGCTCCTGAAACGGGAAGGTCTGACGACGCAGCAGCTGCGCGACATCGGCCGGATCGCGGCGGTCGTCAACGCCGCGGCGCAAGTGCTCGCCGTCGAGCAGGGCGGGTGATCGGCTAGTCGGCGACGACGATCGGCGCGCTGCGGCGCTGCCAGCTATCGAGGCTGTACAGCACGAGCGCGACCCAGATCAGGACGAAGCCGATCAGCCGCGTGGCGCTGAATGGCTCGCGGAAGAGCCAGATGCCGAGCAGGAACTGGATCGTCGGGCTCACGTACTGCAGCAGGCCGAGCGTCGTCATCGAAAGCCTGCGCGCGGCGACGGCGAAAAGAAGGAGCGGCGCGGTCGTCGCCGGGCCGAGGCCGATGAGCCACAGATTGGTCGGCACGTCGGGGCCGGGGAAGCTCGTCGCGCCGCCGCCCCACCAGATCGCCATCCCGGCCACCGCGGCCGGCGCCAGGATCATCGTCTCGAGCGTCAGCCCTTCGAGCGCGCCGAGCGACGCGACCTTGCGCAGCAGGCCGTAGGCACCGAAGGTGAGGGCGAGCACGAGGCCGATCCATGGCAGGCGCCCGGCGCTCGCCGTCAGCCAGACGACGCCGGCCGCGGCGATCGAGAGCGCGAGCCACTGCGCGCGCCGCGGCCGCTCGCCGAGCAGGAAGAAGCCAAGCGCGACGTTGACCAGCGGCGTCATGAAGTAGCCCAGGCTCGCGTCGACGACGTGGCCGTTCGAGACCGACCAGATGTAGGTCATCCAGTTCGCCGACAGCAAGAGAGCGCTGGCGACGAAGCTCGTCATGACGCGACGCGACCTGACCGCCGGCCCAAGCCATGACCAGCGCGACTGCCATGTCAGCACGGCGGCGAGGAGCAGCAGCGACCAGACGATCCGGTTCGCGAGCACCTCGGGCGGCGAGACGTCCGGCTGGAGGCGGAAATAGAGCGGGAAAAAGCCCCACCACGTGAACGCGAGCGCGCCCGCCCAGGCACCGACGTTGGCGCGCGAGCGCGCGCCGGCCGGGGCCGGCGCTGCAGTGTTCATGACGGCGCCCGGCCCGGCCGCCCGGCCGCGCCCGTCATCGCGGCGACGATCAGGAGGTCCCGAGCAGATGCTTGCCGTACTGCTCGCGCAGCCGGTTCTTCAGCATCTTGCCGGTCGCACCGAGCGGGATCGCGTCGACGAAGACGACGTCGTCGGGCGTCCACCACTTGGCGATCCTGCCCTCGTAGAACGCGAGCAGCTCGTCCTTCGTCAGTGTCGTGTTCGGCTTCCTGACGACGATGAGGAGCGGCCGCTCGTCCCATTTCTCGTGGTGTGCGGCGATGCACGCCGCCATCGCCACGCCGGGGTGCGCCATGGCGATGTTCTCGAGATCGATCGAGCCGATCCACTCGCCGCCGGACTTGATGACGTCCTTCGAGCGGTCCGTGATCTGCATGAAGCCTGAGGGGTCGATGGCCGCGACGTCGCCGGTCGGAAACCAGCCTTGCCCTTCGGCGTCCTTGACGAGCGGATCGCCGCCTTCGCCCTTGAAGTACTGCGAGACGACCCAAGGGCCGCGCACCATGAGCTCGCCCGAGTGCTCGCCGTCCCATGGCATCTCGCGGCCGTCGCCATCGACGATCTTCATGTCGACGCCGTAGACCGCGCGACCCTGCTTCGCCTGGATCGCGAAGCGCTCGCCCGGCGGCAGGTCGACCTGCGATCCCTTCAGCGTCGCGACCGTGCCGACCGGGCTCATCTCGGTCATTCCCCAGGCGTGCAGCACCTGCACGTCGTAGCGCTCCTGGAACGCCGTCATCATCGCCGGCGGGCACGCCGAGCCGCCGATGACGGTGCGCCGCATGGTCGAGAACTCGAGGCCGTTCGATTCGACGTAGGCGAGCAGCCCCTGCCAGACCGTCGGCACGCCGGCCGACATCGTGACGCGCTCGCCTTCGAACAGCTCGTAGAGCGACTTGCCGTCGAGTCCCGGGCCGGGGAAGACGAGCTTGGAACCCATCATGCACGCGGCATACGGCAGGCCCCAGGCGTTGACGTGGAACATCGGCACGACTGGCAGGATCACGTCCTTGGCCGAGCAGCTGAGCGCATCGGGCAGGGCGATCGCGAAGGTGTGCAGCACGGTCGAGCGGTGGCTGTAGAGGACGCCCTTCGGGTTGCCGGTGGTCCCCGACGTGTAGCAGAGCGAAGACGCCAAGCCCTCGTCGAAGCTTGGCCATGCGAACTCGTCGCCTTCGGCCAGGACGAGCTCCTCGTAGCAGAGCAGCCCGGGGATCTTGCTGGCGGCCGGCATGTGCGCGCGATCGGTCATGGCGACGAAGGTCTTGATCGTCTTCACGCGTGACGCGATCGCCTCCACCAGGGGCAGGAAGGTGAGATCGAAGAACAGCACGCGATCCTCGGCGTGATCGGCGATGTAGACGACCTGGTCCGGATGCAGGCGCGGGTTGAGCGTGTGCAGCACCAGCCCGGACCCCGAGACGGCGTAGTAGAGCTCGAGGTGGCGGTAGCCGTTCCAGGCCAGCGTCGCGACCCGGTCGCTGCGCTTCAGCTTCAGGGTGGCGAGCGCGTTGGCCATCCGGCGCGCGCGTGCCGCGAGCTCGCCAAAGGTCGTGCGGTGGATGTCGCCCTCGACGCGGCGCGACACCACCTGCTGCTCGCGGTGGTGGCGCTCCGCGTGCACCAGGAGCGAAGAGATCAGCAGCGGCAGCTGCATCATCGAACCTTGCATGTCGTCTCCATGGGAACATCGGATCGACGGCTCGCGCGGCGCCGCGCGCAAGACCGGAGACGGCATTCTGGCCCGGCTCGACGTCCATGCGTAGAAAGTGCCTGCCGCGCGTCAATCGAGGCTGAGCTCCCACGTCTCGCCGACGAGGCGGTGGCCGAAGCTCTCGTGCGGCTCGCTGGTGACGAGGCGGTAGCCTGCCTTCGCGTAGATCGCGCGCGCGGCGACAAGAATGCTGTTGGTCCAGAGGACGATCCTTCGGTAGCTGCGTCGGCGCGCGAAGCGTTCGCATTCGTCGACGAGGCGGGCACCGATGCCGAGGCCGCGCGCCGTCGGCTCGACCAGCAGCAGGCGCAGCTGCGCGGTGCCGGCGACCGGCTCGCCGCTCGCTTCCTGGCGCGCCTGGACGAGGAAGACGCAGCCGACTGCTGCGCTGTCGCGCTCGGCGATCCAGCACGCTTCGCGCGCCGGATCCAGCTTGTCGACGAACTCGGCCGCGATCCGGGCGACCAGCGACTCGAAGCGCATGTCCCAGCCGTACTCGTCGGCGTAGATGCGGCCGTGGCGCTCGACGACCCAGCCGATGTCGCCGGCGTGCGGTGGCCGCAGCAGCCAAGGCGCAGTGCCGCGGCGCTCGCCGAGCAGGGTCTCGATCTCGGCCATCGCGGCAAGGAGGCGCCGCTGCTCGCGGTCGGCGAGGCCGGCGAGCAGCCGCTCGACGTCGGCGGCGCTTTGCCGGTCGAGCGGAGCGAAGGCGCGCCGGCCGGCCGGAGCAAGGGTGAGGTGGAGGTGGCGGGCATCGGCCGGTGCCCGTTCGCCGCGGATCAGCTTTTGTTCCTTGAAGCGGCGCAGCAGCCGGCTGAGGTAGCCTGGGTCGAGGTCGAGCTCGCGTGCGAGCTCGGCGGCCGTGGTCTGCTCGCGATGCGCGAGCTCCCAGAGCAACCGCGACTCGGTGAGGTTGAAGCGGGTGGCAGCGAGGTTCTCGTGGAGGACGCCGATCGTGCGCGTGTAGAAGCGGTTGAAGCGGCGCATCGCGTCGATCCGCGACAGCGTCGGCGAGGGAGTGGCCATGGTGTCATTTTGTCCACAATGGTTGCCTCAAGCAATCGATCATGTGCCTTTGCCAATAAGTTGGCGGCGGCCCGAAGAAAGCGATCCGACCGTCGGGCTTGCACGGACTACTGTACGAACGTACAGTTGTTTTCATGGACGCCCTCTCTGCTCCGGCCGTTGCGCCCCCGCCTATGCCTGGCGGCCGGTTGCCGGCCGCCGGCGGCGGCGCGAAGAAGTCGCGGCCCTTCGCGGACGCGGCCCTCCTCCGGCGTGCCCCGGAGACGCTGCATCCTGCCCTCTGGCTCGGCCACCAGCTCGGCCATAGCGGCCCCCGGGCGATCGCCAGCGGCTTCGCCCTGCTCGACGCCGAGCTGCCCGGAGGCGGTTGGCCACGCGGGGTGCTGAGCGAGCTGCTGTTGCCGCATCCGGGGGTCGGCGAGATCCGTCTGCTCGCGCCCGCGCTCGCCTCTGCGCAGCGCGCGGGCCGGCTGGTGATGCTGTTCGATCCTCCGGCAGCCTTGTCGGCGGCGGCGCTCGCCGGGCTTCGCCTTGCCGTCGACGATCTCCTCGTCGTCCAGACGCGCACCCGCGTCCTTCCCGGCAGCGACAGCCTGTGGGCGCTCGAACAGGCGCTGAAGAGCGGCCATGTCGGCGCGATCGTCGCGTGGCTGCCACCACGACTGCGCGCCGAGCGGCTGCGCCGTCTCCAGCTGGCAGCGCACAACCACGATGGCGCCGCGTTCGTGATCCGCGAAGCGGCCGCCGCGGTGCGGCCGACCGCGTCGCCATTGCGCTTGTCGATGCAGGCCGGCGGCGCCGATCGCCTGCAGCTGCGGATCCTGAAACGTCGCGGTCCGCCGCTCGAAGCGCCAGTGCAGCTCGATCTGCCGAGCGTGCTCTCGGGCGCTGCGCGTCGACGCGCAGCGAGCGCAAGCGGGCGCCAGCGTGTCCTGCAGGCGGCGACGTTCGTCGACGTCGCTTGAGCCCTCGTTTCGCCCGCGCCGATCGCGCCCGGCTGCTTGCCATCTGCACCCTTTCGCCATGCTCTGGGTCGCGCTGTATCTGCCGCTGCTTTCGCTCGAATCGTTCGCAGCGACGCTCGCCGGTGAAGATGTGCATGACGCAGGCCGCGCGATCGCGCTGGTCGACGAGCACTGCATCTCGGCCGTCAACGCGGCAGCGCTGGCGCAAGGCGTCAAGCCGGGGCTGAAGCGCGCCACCGCGCTCGCTCTGGCGCCGAACATCGTCCTCGGCCAGGCCGATCCGGTCCGCGACGCCGAGGCGATGCTGCCGGTGGCGCACGCCGCGCTCGCCTTCACGCCGCAGGTCTCGCTGCAGCCGCCGACCGCACCCGGCCGGACAGCCGACACCGTGCTGCTCGAAGTGCAGGCGAGCCTGCGCTACTTCGGCGGCATCGATCGCCTGCTGCAGCGCCTCCGCGCGAGCGTCGAGCCGCTCGGCCACGCATTGCGCGTCGCCAGTGCTGTCACTGCGCAAGGCGCCGCGGTGCTGGCGCGCGTCGATCCGCCGCCACTCTGCCTGACGCTCGAGGCGACGCAGCAGGCGGTTTCCCGCGCCCCGGTCTGGCTGCTCGGCCCGGGGCGTGCGCATTGGGAGGCGTTGCAGGGCATGGGGCTGCGCCGGGTCGGCGACCTCCTCGGCCTGCCGCGCGCTGGGCTGGCGCGCCGCTTCGGCGAGACGCTGCTCGCCGAGCTCGATGCCGCGTTCGGCCGCCGTGCCGACCCGCGCGAGCCGATCGTCCCGGCGCGGATGTTCGACAGCAGGCTCGAGCTCTTCGCCCGCGCCGACAGCAGCGAGCAGGTGCTGCACGGCGCACAGGTCCTGCTCGCGCGGCTAGTCGCATGGCTCGCCGCGCAGCACGCGTTCGTGCGGCGCTTCCGCCTCCTCATGCACCACGAAACGCGCTGGCAGCAGGGCGATCGCACGCCGCAGGCGACGGCGCTCGAGATCGCCCTTGCCGAGCCTTCGCGCGACAGCGCCCATTTGCTCGTGTTGCTGCGCGAGCGTCTGGCGTGGCTGCAGCTGCCGGCACCGACGCTCGAGCTCGCGCTGCAGGCCGAGGACATCGTCAAGCGCGCGCCACCGAACAGCGAGCTGTTTCCGACCCGGCAGAGCGAAGACGCCGGGCTGACGCGTCTGATCGAGCGCTTGCAGGCGCGGCTCGGCGTCGAGCAGGTGCAGCGCCTCGCTGCGGTCGACGACCATCGCCCGGAACGCGCGAGCCGGCTCGGGGCCGACGCTGCGCCCGTGCGTCCTGCGCGCTCGTCGCAGCGTGGCGCGAGATCGATCGCCGAGCCTTCGGCAGACGAGGCGGCCATGGCCGCGAGCACCTGCGCGCGACCGGTCTGGCTGCAGCGACCCGAGCCGCTCGCCGAACGCAACGCAAGGCCGCTTCTCGAGGGTCACCCGCTGGCGCTGCTGTCGGGGCCGGAGCGGATCGAATCCGGCTGGTGGGACGCCGGGCTGGCCGAGCGCGACTACTTCATCGCCGAGGCCGGCGACGGCGCGCTGGTCTGGATCTACCGCGCCCGCCTGCCGCTCTCGCCAGAAGGTGGCAACGAGAGCGGCTGGTTTCTACAGGGTCGCTTCGGATGAAGGCAGGAACCTCCGTGCCTTCAGCGGCGCTCTTCGCCGATCAGCGTGAAGCCGCGCCGGCGCAGCGAGTCGCTCAGCCAGCGGTTGCCGTTGACGCCGCAAAAGAGCATGTAGACGGCGTAGAAGCCGAGGCCGGCGAGGGCGACTCCGGCGGTGCGCGAAGTCGGCGTCGGCGCGCCGTTGAAGTACGCCTCGCTCGCGTAATAGAGAGCGCCGACCACAGCCAGCAGCCAGACGCGCCGGACGACTGCGGAAAGCGAGCCGACGAAGAACGCCTGCCACGAGAAGCCCATCTTCACGCGCACGATGTCGCCGTTCGGGGACTTGTAAAGCCTGTAGGTACTCATTCGATCTGCCTTTGTCTGCCCAATCGTCCTGAAGCGACCGGTTCGCGAAGTCCTCGGCGCCCATCAGACGCCATCGCAGCCGGTACAAAGTCTGCTTCGGCAGTTTTCGGTCACCCCTGAAGGCGGCGATCGTTGCAATCGCGTCAGCCCGGTAACGGGATGTTCGCGCCCGAAGTCACCAGACGTTTCGCCTTCGGCTACGCGATCCGCCCGAACCACCAGATCGACAGGCTCGCGGCGACGACCATGAGCGCAGCGGCGATCACCGCCAGCAGCGCCGTGATCTCGGTCTCCTTCTTCTCGACGATCAGGCGCGTGCTGAGGCCCTGGTAGACCTTCTTCAGGTCCTGCGCTGTGCCGGCGTAGAAGTAGTCGGCGTTGGTGAGCTTGGCGACTGCCTTCAACGTGTCCTCGTCGAGGCGAACGCGCATCGACCAGCCCTCGAAGGCGATCGTCTCGCCTTCCCTGGTGCCGATGCCGACGGTGTAGACGCGAACGCCGCGCTCGGCGGCCATCTTTGCCGCGTCGAGCGAGTCGGGTCCGGTCGTCCGCTGGCCGTCGGTGAGGAGAATGATCGCCGCCGACGAATACGAGCCCGCCGGCACCGGCTTGAAGTCCGGCGGCGGCTTGTCGTTGGGGCCGGGCGGCATCGCGCGCGCGCCGGTGATCTGCGACAGGTCGATCCCGGCCTCGGGAAAGATCGTCGCCAGCGAGATGACGATGCCGCTGCCGATCGCCGTGCCGCGCTGCAGCTGAAAGCGGTCGATCGCGGCGTTGACGTCGTCACGGCTGAGTGTCGGCGCCTGGACGACCGCGGCGGTGCCGGCGAACGAGACCACCGCGACCTTGACGTTTCTCGGCAGCTCGGCAATGAAGGACTTGGCCGCCTCCTGCGCGGCGATGAGGCGGTTCGGCTTGACGTCCTCGGCGCGCATGCTGCCCGAGACGTCGATCGCGAGCACGATCGTCTCCTGCGCCGATGGCAGCGTGACCAGCGCCGCCGGCCGCGACGAACCGAACAGCAGCGCCGCCAGGGCGAGAAAGAGGAGCGCCGGCGGCACGTGGCGGCGCCAAGTGCTGCGGCTGCCGAGCGCTTCCTTGACGAGAGCGAGGTTGGCGTAGCGCAGGTGCGTCTTCCGGCGCCGCGTCATCAGGAAGACGTAGAGCGCGACCAGCGCCGGCAACGCAAGCATCGCCCACAGCATCGTCGGCCAGAGGAACGTCAGCGTCGGCGAGGCCGAGCTCATCGAGCGCTCCGCGTACCGGCGGCCGACGCCGGCCGCACATGGGCGATCGAGCGGCCGGCGCCGCTCCAGTTGGCGAGCCGGCTGCGCTGCTTCCTCAGGTCGGCGAAGCGCAGCACGGCGTCGACGAGGTCGTCGTCGGTGGCGAGCTCGAGCGTGTCGACGCCGGCGGCCGCGAGCGCTTCGCGCAGCGCCGTCTCGCGCCGTTCGGCGGCGGCCTGGAAGCGCTCGCGGAAGCGCCGATCGTGGGTATCGACGACGATCTGCTCGCCGGTCTCGGCGTCCTTCATCGTCACCAGGCCGAGGTCGGGCAGGTCCATCTCGAGGGCGTCGAACAGGCGCACCGCGGTCACCTCGTGGCGCAGCGCAAGATGGCCGAGCACGCGCTCCCAGCCCGGCGCGCTGACGAAGTCGGAGACGATGAAGATCGTCGAGCGGCGCTTGATCGTGCGCTCGGCCGCGATCAGCAGC
>DATAYY010000133.1:0-2752 GCA_036272325.1 Caldimonas sp.
GCTCCCCGGGAGTGTGCCGGTTTGTTGGCGAACCGGGCTGCGGCAGAATTTCCATAAATGTCGGAGCGCAGGCCGTCGCCGGGATCGCGGGTGATCCTGCCAATCCAATACCTCCGGGGTGTCGCCGCCCTGATGGTCGTCTGGCATCACGCGGCGGGCCAGGTGCGCGGCATGTCGACTCAGGTGCCTTGGGTCTTTGGCACCTCCGGCGTCGACCTGTTCTTCGTCATCAGCGGCTTCATCATGGTCGTCACGACCTCGGGGCATGGGATCGGCCCGGTCGAGTTCTGGCGCCGCCGCGTCGTCCGGATCGTCCCGCTCTACTGGCTGTTGACCTTGCTCATGGTCGCGGTCGCGCTCGTCGCGCCGAGCCTGTTCAAGACCCTCAAGGTCGCTCCGGTGACGCTGCTGGAGAGCCTGCTCTTCATCCCGCACTTCTCGCAGAGCTTCCCCGGCATCGTCTGGCCACTTCTCGTTCCCGGCTGGACGCTCAACTTCGAGATGTTCTTCTACGCGGTGTTCGGTCTCGTGCTGTTCCTGCCGCCGCGAAGGCGCCTGCTTCCGCTGGTGACGTTCTTCCTCGTCCTGACCGCGATCGGATTCGCCTTCGGCCCGTTCTCATCGGCGGCGGCGCAGACCTACACGCATCCGATGCTGCTCGAGTTCGCCGCCGGCGCCGCGATCGGTGCCTGGTGGCTCGCCGGCCGCTGGCGATTGCCGCACTCGACGTCGTGGCTGCTGATCGGCGCCGGCGCCGTGTTGCTCGTGCTGCGTGATCAGGAGCCCTTCGGCACGTCGACGCAGATCGTCGGCGCCGTCCTGGTCGTGATCGGCGCGCTCGACGCCCGCTTTGCCTCGTGGCGAAGCCCCGTGCTGCAGTCGCTCGGCGACTCGTCGTACTCGCTGTACCTCACGCACATCTTCACGCTCGGCGCGCTGCGCGTCGTCTGGGGCAGGGTGCTGACATCGCCACCGACCTTGCCAGTGACGATCGCGTTCATGCTGGTCGCGCTCGTCGTCAGTGCCGCCGTCGGCTGGCTGGTCTATCGCTGGGTCGAGACGCCGCTCCAGCGGCGGCTCAACCGGCGTCAGAAGCCCGTTGTGCCGACGCTCGCCGCACCCTGAGCGCCGCCGCCGTTAGAGGCTCGTCCACCAGCGATAGCGCGGCGTGTCGGCGGCGTAGATGCTCGACTTCAGCCCCCACATCGTCACGAAATAGCCCTGGCTGTAGCCGGCGAAGTCGTAGAGGTGGCACGCGGAGCGGAGCTTTCCGGCGCCGACCGTCGCCGCGAAGAAACGCTCGTACATCGCCCGGCCGGCGGGGCCGTCGAGGTAGGCCTTCATGCGCGTGCCGAACTCCTGCGTGCGGGTGAAGTTGTCGGCCGCGAAGAGCCGCCCCGGCTCGCTCGTGTCGAGAGCGATGGCGCCGGCGCCGATATGGCCTGCGTCGGCGAGGCGGGCAGCGTCGCTGGCGAAGAGCCAGGCGCTCTTCGCGTCCTTCGCCTTGGCGTAGACGAGCGTCCCCGAGCGGTACGCGCTGGCCGGAAAGCGCCCGTCGGGGCCCTGCAGCAGCCAAGCGTCGCCGTCGCTGAACGACGCCGGCGTCGACGTGTGCCAGACGAACGTGTTGTCGGCCGGCGAGACCGTGCCCAGGTACGTCGTCCCGGCGAATCCGGCCACGGATGCGATGCAGCCCTGCCCCCACTCGTAGGTCGAGCACGGGAGGTCGGGCCGGAGCGCGCGCGTGTACTTGAGGAGCGCTTGCAGCCGGCTCTCGGCGACAGCCTGGCCGTTGGCGAACAGGCGGTCGATCTCGGCATCGCCGAGGCGCTTCCACTCGATGTTCTTCAGTCGTGTGTGGAACAGCTCTCCGGATCCGTCCCCCGCCGTGCTCGTCGAGGGCGTGACGTAGAGGCCGGTGCGGACCTCGTCGACGATCGAGTGCAAGCTCGCGCCCGCCCGGACGAGCCCGCTGCTGTCGACATGGCGCATCGCGCGGTCGAAGTAGCTGGCGGGCCAGAAGCCGTCGGCGGCCTGGCCGCAGAAGAGCCTGCGGACGCGCTCTCGCGGCAGCACCTTCGCCAGGGCATGGAACCACATCAACGCCTTGTGCGCTTCGGCGCTCGGCGCGTCGAGCACCGGCGTCTGCGCCTTGCCGAACACGTTGGCGAGCCAGTCGCGGCCGTTGTAGCTGGTGTTCCAGTTCTCGTTGCCGACCTCGGCGTCGACGACCCCGGTGAACTCGCTGACGCTCGCGATCTGGCGCGCGATCTCGTCGTAGAGCGCCTGCGAGCCGCGCAGCGGCACCGGCGCATGGAGGTCGCAGCCGAGCTTGGCCGCGAGCCTGGCCGCGACCGTGTACGGCATGCCGCCGACCGACGCTTCCTCGTTCGTGCACCACGACTGGCTTGCTTCGCGCTTCAGCTGCGTTGCGCTCGTCACCAGGCTGTTCTCGATCCCCATCGGCTTCATCGTGCGGACGTACGCGACGCGATTGCCGCAGGCGGCGATGTAGTCCGGATTGAAGATCTCGCCGGCATCGAGCCGCGCTTCGTGCGAGGCATGGCAGACGACAAGCCGGCGGATGTCGATCGGCGCGCGCGTCTCGTTGCTGAAGGCGAGCTTGAGCTGGCCGGTCGTGGCGTCGCTGATCTGCGCCATCTCGAAGATGCGGCGCCGACCCTGTTGCGCCTCGAGGGTCGCGCCGTTGCAGACGATCGTCAGCGTCGCGTCGCCGCCGCTCCACTTGACG
>DATAYY010000134.1:0-36248 GCA_036272325.1 Caldimonas sp.
GCGGCGATGATCGCCGCGACCGCGTCGCCGGCGCGTGAACGTCGTCGAAGCCCGCCATGATGCAGCGCGCCGTCTCGGCCATCGGCAGCAGCTTGACCGTGACCTCGAAGATCACCGCGAGCATGCCTTCGCTGCCGACGACGGCGGCGAGCAGGTCGAGCCCCGGTACATCGAGCGCGTCGCCGCCAAACGTCACCGGCTCGCCGGTGGCAGTGAAGCCGCGGACCTTGAGGACGTTGTGCAGCGTCAGCCCGTACTTGAGGCAATGGACGCCGCCCGAGTTCTCGGCGACGTTGCCGCCGATCGTGCACGCGATCTGGCTGCTCGGATCGGGCGCGTAGAAGAGGCGATGCGGCGCCGCCGCCTCGCTGATCGCGAGATTGCGGACGCCGCACTGCACGGTCGCGGTCCGTGCCTTCGCGTCGACCCGGATGATGCGATTGAACTTGGCGAGGCTAAGGGTGACGCCGAGCGGGCTCGGCAACGCGCCGCCGGAAAGCCCGGTGCCGGCGCCGCGCGCAACGACCGGGACCTCGAGCTGGTGGCAGACCGCGAGCGCGTCGGCGACCTGGCGCTCGGTCTCCGGCAGAGCGACGACGAGCGGCTGCTCGCGGTACGCGGTCAGGCCGTCGCATTCGTAGGGCACGGTCTCTTCGCGCCTCCAGAGGAGCGCATGCGCGGGAAGCACGCGCCCGAGCGCGGCGACGACCTCCGCCTGGCGACGACCGCGATCGAGCGCCGAACGGGCGAGGGCGTCTGGCAACGGCGCGTTCACGATCGCTCGCCTGCGGTCAACCGGCCGCGCTGTCGCTCCGCGCCCGCTTGCCCGCGCGTTTTGCCGCCGACTTGGCGCCGGGCTTGGCACGCCGCCGCGATGGCGCGCCGCGGCCGACGGCGCCTGCGGCCACGCCGGCGGCACCGGCGAGGGCGCGCGCCGGTGCGCCGGCGGCGCTCTTCATCGCCTGGCCGGCGACGTCGAGCGACTGCTTCACCATGCCGCCGGCGAGCGCCTTCGCGGCGTCGGTCGCGGTGTCCTTCATCGCGCTGGTGGCGAGTTGGGCGAACTGATTGGTGAGCGCGCCCCACCATTGCATCGGGTCGACCACCGACGCAGGCTTCGTGGCTTCCTTGTTCGTGCCGTCGCTCTTCGCCAACAGAGACGCCGCCTCCTTGGCGCGCGCGGGCTTGATCTTCAGCGACTCGGTGAGGTCGGTCATCGGCACGTTCATCGACTTCAGCGTCGACAGCGTCATCCGCTGCACCTCGAGCGCCTGAATCGTCGCCGCCAGCATGCGCGCGTTCTGCTCGAGCCAGTACTGGACGGTGCGCAACTCGCCGATCCGCTTCTCGAGCTCCGCCGGGTCGAGCGTCGGCGCGACCCACTGGCCGATACCCGGGAGGGCGCTGCCGGCGTTCTTGACGAGGCTCTGCAGGAAGTCGAACCCGGGAACGAATTTGCCGAAGCCGGAAGCGTCGCTCATCGTGTCTCCTCGCGGATGGCCGTTGCCGGCCGATTGTCGCCCGAGCCGGCGCGCGTGCCGCGCCGTCAGCGGCCGAGGCGCACCGCCTCGACCGTGTAGCCGCGCTGACGCAGCAGCGCCGGCAAGCCGGTGGTGCCGATCATGTGCAGGCTGCCAACGGCGGCGAACACCGAGCTGCCGCCGCTGTGCAGCTTGTCGATGGCAGCGGCAAGCAGCGGGTTGCGGTCGTCGAGGATGCGCTTCATCGACTCGCGGTCGGCGGCGGTGTTCAGGCAGTCGCACCATCGCTCGTACGCCTCGAGCTCGGCGAGGTCGCTGCCACTCCAGACCCGGGCCAGGTGCCGCAGCAGCGGTCGCGCGCGTCCCGAGTCGAGTTCGTCGAGGCCGCTGCTGACGAACTCGACCGTCGCCTGCGGCGACGGCATGATCAGCGCGGCGATCTGTGCCTCCGGAGTCTCGAGCGAAACCGTCTCCTTGCCGAGCACGCGTGCGGTCAGCGCGAGGATGAGGTCGATCGCATACGAAGGGTCGAGGCCGTCGCGCCGCGCCGCATTGGCCGCGAGCGTCGCGACCTGGAACTCAGGCGCGAGCGCGCGCCAGGTCGCCGGATCCAGGCACTCGGCGATGAGCTGTCGTTCGAGCCGCGCGGCGAGTGGTGCCGGCAGCGGCGTCGCGGCGCGGCCGCGAAGCGCGGCGGCGAGGCGCGCCTGCACGTCAGGGTCGAGCAGGTCGAGCTCGAGGGCGAGGGTCTCGCTGGCGACGAGCGCGGCGCGCGTCCGCGGGCCCGGGAACATCCACTCGGCACGCGCGGCGTGGATCGTGCCGTAGAGATACGAGGTGTGACCGTCGCGATCGATGCGCCAGAGAAAGCCGTGATCGTCGCTGCTGGCCAACCCGGCCTGCAGCCGCTCGGCGTCGATCGGCGTCGGCTGCGCCGGGCAGTCCTTCGCTTCTGCCGTCTGCGCGATCGCCACCAGTGGCGACGCCACGGCGAGTGCGAGCAGCCATCCGCTGCAGCGCCGCGCGAAGTTCATGGCTCCGCCTTGCCGGCTTGTCGGCCGCCGAGATCGATACGCAGCACGCCGTCGCGCTGCTGCCAGTGCAAGCGGCCGAGGACGTCCATGCCGAGCAACGGGCTGTCGAGGTTGGGCAGCGCGACCATCCGCAGCCGCTCGGCGCGGACGCCGCCGTCGAGCTCGAGGTCGCCGCGGACGACGCGGCCGGTGACGGCGCCGCCCGCGGTGCTCGACCGGACCGTCCCTTCGGCGACGAGGCGGAGCCGATCGGCGAGCGCGGTCGGAATCGCGACGCCGCTGGCGCCGGTATCGACGAGGAAGTCGACCGCGACGCCGTTCAGCCGCCCCGGCCAGTGGTAGTGGCCGTCGTCGCCGCGACGGATCTCGACGATGCCGTCGCTGCTCGTGAACGCCGTCTTCAGCGCTTCGTGCTCACGCCACTGCCAGCCGAGAAAGACCATCGCGCCAAGCAGCAACCAGACGGTCGCGAACTTCAGCTGCTGCGGCATCTCCACGGTCATCGGCGGCGCCCCAGCGGCGCGACCTTCTGCTCGATCGCGCCGAAGATCGATCCGCCGGCGGCGTCTTTCATCTCGATCCTGATCGTGTCGCCGTAGCGCATGAACGGCGTCTTCGGCGCGCCGCCCTCGATCGTCTCGATCGCGCGCTTTTCGGCGATACACGAATAGCCGCGCGACCAGTCCTTGTTGCTCACCGTGCCGCTGCCGACGATCGAGCCAGCGCGAGCGTTCCTGGTCTTGCACAGGTGCGCGATCAGCTGGCCGAAGTGGAACGTCATCTCCTCGCCGGCGCTGCACAGGCCGACGCGCTGGCCGTTCCAGGTGCTTTCGAGATCGAGATGGAGGCGGCCGCCGCGCCAGGTGTCGCCGAGCTCGTCGGGGGTGACGGCGACCGGGCTGAACGCGGTCGCCGGTTTGCTCTGGAAAAAGCCGAACCCCTTGGCGAGCTCGGCGGGAATGAGATTGCGCAGGCTCACGTCGTTGGCGAGCATCAGCAGGCGAACGCTGTCGATCGCCGCATCCGCCGGCGTTGCCATCGCGACGTCGCCGGTGATGACGGCGACCTCCGCCTCGAAGTCGATTCCCCAGTGTTCGCTGGCAGCGACGATGTTGTCGCGCGGACCGAGGAAGTCGTCGCTGCCGCCCTGATACATCAGGGGGTCGGTCCAGAAGCTCGCCGGCATCTCGGCGTTGCGAGCCCGGCGAACGAGCTCGACGTGGTTGACGAACGCCGAGCCGTCGGCCCACTGGAATGCGCGCGGCAACGGCGCCATGCAGCGCTCCGGCTCGAACGCGAAGGCATTCTTCGCCTTGCCGGAGTTCAGCGCTGCCGACAGGTCCTCGAGCTGGGGCGAGAGGAAATTCCAGTCGTCGAGCACCTGCTGCAGCCGGCTCGCGACGCCGCTGGCATAGTTGGCGGTGGCGAGGTTGCGCGAGACGACGACGAGCTGGCCGTCGCGCGAACCATCCTTGTAAGTGGCGAGCTTCATCGTGCGGGGTTTCGGACGTTCCTGATGCCTGGCAAGGACCGATTGTCGATGCTGGACCACCTCGCCGCGTCGATCGAGGACCGTGCCGCGGTGTCCGAACTGCCGGCGCGCCGACTGCAGGCACGCCGACGTGCCGGCGGGCTCGCGACATCCGCGGTGCTCGTCGCCGTCCTCCATCTCGCGGTTCTCGATGGCCTCGGCGACCGGACGAGGGCCGCCCCCAGATCGGCGACGACGACGTTCTCGGTGCGGACGGTCGTCGCGGAACCGGAGCTCGGGCCCGCCGTCCAGGAGGTGACGGTGGCGGCCTGGCGGCCCGAATCGCCACTCGAGGTGACGCCGCGGCCAGTGCGGCGTCCGCGGGAACCCGTCGCGACCCTGACCGATCAGCGGCGATCAACCGCGAAAGCGAGCGCCGGCTCAGCTGATCTTCGCAACGCGCCGTTGCCGGCGATGGCGTGGGTCTCTGCGCCGGTCGAAGCGCCGGTGGTGGTCGTCGCCGCCGTTCTCAACGACGACGAGGCGATCGCGAAGGCCACGCCGGTGGCTGCGGCCTTCGACCCTTCCGAACGATCGCCGCCGAAATCCTCGCGCGACGAGCCGGCGGCGATCGGCGCTGCCGCTGCTGGCGCGAGCAGGCCGGCTTCGCTTCCGGGCGCCGAGGATCGGCCGCCGCCCGTCTACCGGACCCGGCTGCCACCGCCGGTGACGCTCCACTACGAGGTGCGCCGCGGCCTGCTGAGCGGCGAGGGGCAGATCCGCTGGCAGCGCCTGGGGGACGGCTACCGGCTCGTCCTCGATGCGAGCATCGCCGGCTTGACGCTGCTGTTGCAGACGAGCGAAGGCGCGATCGACGCCAACGGCCTCGCCCCGGTTCGCTTCCTCGACCAGCGGGCGCGGCGGGCGGCGCAGGCGGCCAACTTCGTCCGCGACGCCGGCAAGATCACCTTTTCCGGCACGCCGGTCGAGTGGCCCCTGCTCGCCGGCAGCCAGGACCGGCTCAGCTGGATGATCCAACTGGCCGGCATCGCCGCTGCTCAGCCCGGGCTGCTTGCAGAGGGGGGCCGGATCACGATGGCCGTTGCCGGTGCGCGTGGTGACGCCGATGTCTGGACGCTGCACTCGGTCGGCGTCGAGACCGTCGAGACCCGACGCGGCGCCGTGCGGGCCGTCAAGCTCGTGCGCGACGCCCGCTCGGCGGACGACACCAGCGCCGAGATCTGGCTCGACCCCGAGCATTCGTACCTGCCGGCGCGAGCGACCCAGCGCAATGGCTCGGGGGCGGTGGAATTCGACCTTCTCCTCGAGCGCATCGACCCGTAGGACGCTCGCCCGCGGCGGGCGGGCGACCGCGCCTCGGGCGCAGGCCTTGCCTCACAAGGCTTGCAATCCGGCGCCCGGGCCGCAGCTTGGCCGAAGGAGAGGTCGACATGTACATGCTCTACAACTCGGACAGTTTCGCGGTCGTTCGCTTCGAGATTGCTTCCGAAGAGGCCGGCGACGGCTCGGCGGCCGAGGCGAGCCGGGGCGGCTTCGAGATCGTCGACAAGTTCGCCCAGAAGGACATCTTTATCGAAGGGGTGATGGCCGACAGCTTCCAGGCCGGTGTCGAGGCGCTGATGGAGGATGGCCCGAGCGAAGACGACCTCGACGAGTACATCGCCCGCTTCGCGTCGCTGATGCCGCAACCGCTCGTCCTCCACTGAGCACCGGTCGGGCTGCGGCGCGAATTCCTGCCGCCGCGGCAGCGCCCTGACCGTCCGCGCGGGCGTCTGCGACACCTCAAGTTCGGACCTTCGCCGTCGATATCTGAGACGTCTCCGGCCGTTTGCGTGGCGCCGGCGTTTCCACGGTCGAGAGGTCCATGTCTCCGGAGCAGGCGATCCAACCCGAGATGCAGTCGGTCGTGTCGACCATGCTGATGTTCGTTCTCGGCCTCGGAGTGAGCACGCTGGCGGCGTACGTCGCGCTCGACCTCGCACGCCGCGTCCGCGTCCTGCGTACTCGCGCCGGCGCACTCTGGCTGCTCGGCGCCGCCTCGGCGCTCGCGATCGGCATCTGGTCGAGCCAGGTGATCGGGATCGCTGCCGAGCCGCCGGCCTTCGCTTTTGGCTACCACGGTGTCGGCTCGCTCGGCGTCTGGGCGGCGGCGCTGGTCGCGAGCCTCGCCGGCCTCGGCGCCGTCAGCGGTCGCGTCGCGACGCCGGGCCGCGTCGGCTTCGGCGCGGTCGCGCTCGGCGTCGGCGCGGTCGGCACGCACGCGCTCGCGCTGGCGCCGCTCGGCCTCGTCCCCGGCATCGACTGGCAGCTGCTGCCGCTGGTTGCCGCCTTCGCCGGCGCGGTCGGTGGCTGCATGATGGCGCTCGGTGCGTTCTTTCGCGGCGGCGATCGCACCAAGCCGGCGACGCTCGGCTGGCAGGCGACCTCGGCGCTGGTGTTCGGCATCAGCCTCGTCGCGACGCAACAGCTCGTGCTCGGCGCTGCCGGCCTCGCCGACCAGACCGGCTCGCTCCACGTCGACGGCGTTTCCTCAGCGACGCTCGTCCTCTTCGCGTCGGTCGGCTCGTGCGTCGTGCTCGGCGTCGGCCTCCTGTTCTCGGTCCTCGAGGCAAGGCTGCGGCGTTCGCTGCGCCAGGTCGAGACCGAGCTGCAGCGGCGGAGCTTTCGCGACGGCCTCACCGGCCTGCCGAATCGCCTGATGTTCGACGGCATGCTGGCCCAGGCGGTGCAGCAGTCGCACAGCACGCACGAGCGGCTGGCGATCCTGTTCATCGACCTCGACGGCTTCAAGCCCGTCAACGAGTCGCTCGGCCACGCGACCGGCGACCTCGTCCTGCGCGAGATCGCGGCGCGGCTGAAGCGCTTCGCCCGCCCCGAGGACCGAGTCGCCCACCTCGGCGGCGACGAGTACCTGCTGCTGATCGGCGGCAACCCGAGCGCCGAGGACGCGGCAATCTTCTGCGAGCGGCTGCAGGTCTCGGTCGGCGAGCCGTGCCGGATGAACGGGCGCGAGGCGATGGTCTCGAGCTCGATCGGCATCGCTCTCTATCCGGAGCATGGCCCGATCGGGGCCTTGATCGCCAACGCCGAGGCGGCGATGCGCTCGGCCAAGAGCGGCGGCGGGGCGGGCTATGCGTTCTTCGAGGAGCGCATGACGAGCGGCGCGCGCGACCAGCTCGAGCTGCTGCGCGACCTCCGCCGCGCCCTCGCCGAAGGCCAGCTGCACCTCGTCTACCAGCCGAAGATCCACGCGCCGAGCGGCGAGATCACCGGCGCCGAGGCGCTGATGCGCTGGGAGCACCCGGTGCGCGGCCTGGTCGGCCCCGACCAATTCATCCCGATCGCCGAGCGCTTCGGCCTGATCGGCGCGATGGGCAACTGGCTGATCGAGGAAGCGTGCCGCCAGGCCGGCGCGTGGCGCGACGCCGGGCTGCAGATGCGCGTCGCGATCAACCTCTCGGCGCACCAGCTGCGCCACCCGGACCTCGCCGACCGGATCAGCATGGCGCTGCGCAGGAACGACATCAAGCCGCAGCTGCTCACCTGCGAGATCACGGAGTCGGTGGCGATGGAGGACGCATCGAATGCGATCCGCATGGTCGAAAAGCTGAGCGCGCTCGGCGTCAACATCTCGATCGACGACTTCGGCACCGGCTACTCGAGCCTGTCGTACCTCAGGAAGCTGCGCGCCGGCGAGCTGAAGATCGACAAGAGCTTCGTCCTCGACCTCGAGACGAGCGCCGACGCGCGCGCGGTCGTCGACGGCATCGTCAAGCTGGCGCACGCGATCGGCCTCAAGGTCGTCGCCGAAGGCGTCGAGACCGAGGCGCAGCATCAGATCCTGCGCTCGTTCGGCTGCCACGAGCTGCAGGGCTTCCTGTTTGCGCGGCCGATGTCGGCGCGGGCGCTCTCGAACTGGGCGATGGAAGACGTCGGCCCGCGCGCGCTCGAGTTCCGCGACTCGCTCTACCGGCCGACGGCGGCCGGCGCCCTGCACTGATCCGGGCGCACCGCTACCAGCCGAGCACGAGGTGCAGCGGCAGGTAGACGGCCATGCCGGCAACGATGATGCCGAGGAGACCGCGCCGCGCCGCATACCACGCAGTCGCCGCGACGACCGCGAACAGCCGCGCGTCCTTCCAGGTCGTGACCAGGTATCCGTTCGACGTCACGATCTCGGGAACGATGACCGCGGCGAGCGCCGCGATCGGCGCGTAGCGAAAGCCGCTCTCGAGCCAGCGCGGCAGCGTCCACGCCTTTGCGGAAACGAAGAACAGGCCGCGCGTCAGCACGGTGACGAGCGTCATGCCGACGATGGTCGCGACGGTCCACGGGTCGGTGCCGCTCACGGGTGCTCCTCGCGCGGCTCGCGTGTCAGCGCCGTCGACACGCTGCGCGCCGCTTTCTCGAGCGCGAGCCCGGCGGCGATGGCGACGGCGATCGCGACCAGGATGTTGAGCTTCAGCGGCAGCGCGAACGCCGCCACCGCGACAGCGCCGGCGACCGCTGCGGCGGCGATGCGCTCCCACGTCGTCGCCAGCAGGTACATCGTCGCGAGCAGCGCCAGGATGCCGGCGAAGCCGAGACCCCATGCGATCGGGATCGTCGCCGCGAGGGCGACGCCGACGAGGCTCGAGACGGCCCACACCAGCCAGCCGGTGGTGCCGTTGCCGAGCCAGTACGCGTCCTGCGCGGCGATGGCGTCGGCGTTCGTTGCCGGCTGCGGAAAGCGCTTCGTGAAAAGGCCGTAGTTCAGGTCGGCGAAAAGATAGCCGCAGAGCAGGCGCCGCCACATCGGCAGGTGGGCGACGTAGCCGCGCAGGTGGGCGCTGAAGACGACGAAGCGCAGGTTGACGCAGACCGAGGTCGCGAGGATCACCCACATCGGCGCGCCGGCGGCGATGAGCGGCAGCGCGGCCAGCTGCGAGCTGCCGGCGAACACGAAGACGCCCATCAGAAGCACCTCGAACAGGCTCATGCCCGACTTGACCATCGCCACGCCCGTCATCACGCCCCAGGCGGCGATGCCGGGCGCGACGAGCGCCATGTCGAGCGCGCCGACGCGAAACTGAGGGTGACGAAGAACGCTTTTCAAGGAACCGGGAATGGCGCGACCGATCGGCGCGCGCTGGCGATTGTCGACGCGACGACGCTCGCGTGCTTCGCAGCGCGCAAGCGCGCGCCTTCCTACAATCGGCGGATGAATGCCAGGCCCTACACGCGCGCTGCCGCGCTGCCCGGTCTCCTGCGGAAGCGCATCGTCGTCCTCGACGGTGCGATGGGGACGATGATCCAGCGTTACAAGCTCGGCGAGGCCGACTACCGCGGCGAGCGCTTTCGCGACCATCCGAAGAGCCTGAAGGGCAACGGCGACGTGCTGCAGCTGACGCGGCCCGACGTCGTCGAGGCGATCCACGAGGCATACCTTCGCGCCGGCGCCGACATCGTCGAGACCAACACCTTCGGCGCGACGCGCGTCGCCCAGGCCGACTACGGCCTCGAAGGTGTGGCGCGCGAGATGAACGTCGCGGGCGCGCGGCTCGCGCGCGACGCGTGCGACAAGTTCTCGACGGCCGCGAAGCCCCGCTTCGTCGCCGGCGCGCTCGGGCCGACGCCGAAGACGGCGAGCATCAGCCCCGACGTCAACGACCCGGCGGCGAGGAACGTCACCTTCGCCGAGCTGCGCGACGCGTACCGCGAGCAGGCCGAGGGGTTGCTCGAGGGCGGCTGCGACCTGTTCCTGATCGAGACCGTGTTCGACACGCTCAACGCGAAGGCGGCGATCTTCGCGCTCGACGAGCTGATGGAAACGAGCGGCGAGCGCTTGCCGGTGATCGTCTCGGGCACCGTCACCGACGCGTCGGGCCGGATCCTCTCGGGGCAGACGGTCGGCGCCTTCTGGCACAGCGTCCGCCACGCGCGGCCGCTCGCGATCGGCCTCAACTGCGCGCTCGGCGCGGCGCTGATGCGGCCTTACGTCGAGGAGCTGGCCCGGATCGCCGGCGACACGTTCGTGAGCTGCTATCCGAATGCCGGCCTGCCCAATCCGATGAGCGAGACCGGCTTCGACGAGACGCCGGAGATCACCGCCGGCCTGCTCGAGGAGTTCGCGCGCTCGGGCTTTCTCAACATCGCCGGCGGCTGCTGCGGCACGACGCCCGAGCACATCGCCCTGATCGCCGAGCGCGTCGGCAAGTACAAGCCGCGGACTGGTCGCAAAGGCGAGCTGTTCGGCGAGCTGCTCGCCGCATGACGGCCGCGGTCCCTGCCGCGGTGCCGCCGCTGAAGCTGTCCGGCCTCGAGCCGGTGCTGATCGGCGCCGGGTCGCTGTTCGTCAACATCGGCGAGCGCACGAACGTCACCGGCTCGAAAGCGTTCGCGCGCCTGATCCTCGGTGGCCAGTTCGAGGAAGCGCTCGGCGTCGCCCGCCAGCAGGTCGAGAACGGCGCCCAGATCATCGACGTCAACATGGACGAGGCAATGCTCGACTCCCAGGCGGCGATGGTGCGGTTCCTGAACCTCGTCGCCGGCGAGCCCGAGATTGCGCGTGTGCCGATCATGATCGACAGCTCCAAGTGGGAGGTGATCGAAGCCGGCCTGCAGTGCATTCAGGGCAAGGGGATCGTCAACTCGATCTCGATGAAGGAAGGCGAGGCGGCGTTTCGTCACCACGCGAAGCTCGTCCGCCGCTATGGCGCCGCGGCGGTCGTGATGGCGTTCGACGAGCAGGGCCAGGCCGATTCGTTCAAGCGCAAGACCGAGATCAGCGCGCGCGCCTACCGGATCCTCGTCGAGGAGGTCGGCTTTGCGCCCGAGGACATCATCTTCGACCCCAACATCTTCGCCATCGCGACCGGCATCGAAGAGCACGACAACTACGCGGTCGACTTCATCGAGGCGACGCGGTGGATCAAGGCGAACCTGCCGGGCGCCAAGGTCTCGGGCGGCGTCTCCAACGTGAGCTTTTCGTTTCGCGGCAACGACCCGGTGCGGGAAGCCATCCACACCGTCTTTCTCTATCACGCGATCCGGGCCGGGATGGACATGGGGATCGTCAACGCCGGCATGGTCGGCGTCTACGACGACCTCGACCCCGAGCTGCGCGAGCGCGTCGAGGACGTCGTCCTCAACCGGAGGAAGGACGCTGGCGAGCGGCTGGTCGAGATCGCCGAGCGTGCCAAGGGCGCGGCGCGCGACGACTCGGCGCGGCTCGCCTGGCGCGGCACGGTCGAGCATCCGAAGACGGTCGATGAGAAGCTGAGTCACGCGCTCGTCCACGGCATCACCGACTTCATCGTCGAGGACACGGAAGCAGCGTGGCAGCAGATCCAGGCCCGCGGCGGCCGGCCGCTGCACGTCATCGAAGGGCCGCTGATGGCCGGCATGAACATCGTCGGCGACCTGTTCGGCCAAGGCAAGATGTTCCTGCCTCAGGTGGTCAAGTCGGCGCGCGTCATGAAGCAGGCGGTTGCCCACCTGCTGCCCTACATCGAAGCCGAGAAGGTCGCGCTCGTCGAGGGCGGCGGCGAGGCGAAGGCGAAAGGCAAGATCGTCATTGCGACGGTCAAGGGCGACGTCCACGACATCGGCAAGAACATCGTCACCGTCGTCCTCCAGTGCAACAACTTCGAGGTCGTCAACATGGGCGTGATGGTCCCGTGCCAGGACATCCTCGCCAAGGCGAAGGTCGAGGGCGCCGACATCATCGGCCTGTCGGGCCTCATCACGCCGAGCCTCGAGGAGATGCAGCACGTCGCTGCCGAGATGCAGCGCGACGAGTTCTTCCGCGTCGCCAAGATTCCGCTCCTGATCGGCGGTGCGACGACGAGTCGCGTCCACACCGCGGTCAAGATCGCGCCGCACTACGACGGCCCGGTGGTCTACGTTCCTGATGCGAGTCGCTCGGTCGGCGTCTGCAGCGAGCTGCTCTCCGACGAGCGCGCCACTGCATTCGTCGCCGAGATCGAGGCCGACTACGAGCGCGTGCGCGCGCACCACGCGAGCAAGAAGGCGACGCCACTCGTCTCGCTCGCCGAGGCGCGCGCCAACAAGACGGCGATCGACTGGAGCGCGTACACGCCGCCGGCGCCGAAGTTCATCGGCCGCCGCGTGCTGAAGAACCAGGACCTCGCGGCGATCGCCGACGTCATCGACTGGGGGCCGTTCTTCCAGACCTGGGAGCTCGCCGGTCCGTATCCTGCGATCCTCAACGACGAGATCGTCGGCGAATCGGCGCGGCGCCTTCTTTCCGACGGCAAGCGCATGCTTCGCCGGGTCATCGAGGGCCGCTGGCTGCGCGCCAACGGCGTCGTCGGCCTCTATCCGGCGGCGACGGTCGGCGACGACGACATCGAGATCTACCGCGATTCGTCGCGAAGCGAGGTGCTGTTCACCTGGCGCGGGTTGCGCATGCAATCGGTGCGACCGGTTGTCGATGGTGTCAAGCGGCCGAACCGTTGCCTTGCCGACTTCATCGCGCCCAAAGGCGCGGGGCGCGACGACCACATCGGCCTGTTCGCGGTCACGGCCGGCCTCGGCGCCGAGGAGAAGGAACGGCAATTCGCCGCCGACCTCGACGACTACAGCGCGATCATGCTGAAGGCGCTCGCCGACCGCCTCGCCGAAGCGTTCGCCGAACTGCTGCACCGGCGCGTGCGGACCGACTTCTGGGGTTACTCGCCCGACGAGGCGCTCGACGTCGCCGGCCTCGTCGCCGAGCGCTACCGCGGCATCCGCCCGGCGCCGGGCTATCCGGCGTGCCCTGACCACACCGTCAAGCGCGACCTGTTCAGCGCCCTCGGTGCCGACGAGATCGGCATGTCGCTGACCGAGAGTCTTGCGATGCTGCCGGCGGCGAGCGTTTCGGGGTTCTATTTCTCGCACCCCGACGCGCGCTACTTCAACGTCGGCAAGATCGGAGCCGATCAGCTGAAGAGCTGGGCCGAGCGCTGTGCGAGCAGCGTCGCCGAAGCCGAGCGCGCGCTGGCGCCGCTGCTCTAGCCGTCCGGGTCGCGACGACGCTGCGGCGGTCGCAGCGCGGGGTCACGCGAAGGCGCCGAGCGCACGGCGATGCGCTTGTTGTGCGGGAACTCGGGGCCGCTCGTCTGCAGCGCAGCGCGGACGCGCTTGCGCGATTCCTTCACCTCGGTGTCGGCGAGGCCGACCAGCGCGAAGCTCGGCAAGCCGTTGGCGAGGTGCAGCTCGACGGTGACGGCGGGTGCTTGGAGGCCGCCCCGGGGTACGGCTGCGAACGATTGCCAGGGTCATCGTCGATTGTGTTTCGCCGTCGTGCCCGGCCGCGTCCCCCATGCAGGTGCATCGAAACCGGGTCGCGCCTTTGCGTGGTGCTTCGCACGCGATCGGTGAAGGCCATTGCGCCAAGGCGGGGCACCGGTTCGCGACGAGACGCTGGCACGCATTGTGCGAAATCGGTAGCGACATCCACAACGCATCGAGGAGTTGATTCCATGAAGAAGAAGTCGTACGCGTTCGCCTGCGCCCTCGCGCTCGCCGCACTCGGCGTGCAGGCGCAGACGACGGCGCCGGCTGCGCCGGCGCCCGCCGCGTCGGCAGCCGAGGCGCCCAAGTCCGACTGGTCGATCTCCGGCAACGCCGGCCTGTTCAGCGACTATCGTTTCCGCGGCGTTTCACAGACCAACCGCAAACCCGCGTTCCAGGGCGGCTTCGACATCGCCCATGCCTCCGGTTTCTATGTCGGCAACTGGAACTCGAACGTCGACAGCGCCTTCTACAACGGCGCCAACATCGAGATGGACTTCTACGGCGGCTTCAAGTATCCGGTCGGCCCGGTCACGCTCGACGGCGGCGTCTACTACTACTACTACCCGGGCAGCGGCGACGTCGCGGGCAGCTTCAAGATCAACAACACCGAGCTCTACATCGGCGCCAGCTACCAGACGTACAGCATCAAGTACTCGTACGCGGTCAGCGACTTCTTCGGCATCGACGATTCGAAGGGGTCGTGGTATCTCGAGGCCAACGGCACGTACGACCTCGGCAATGGCTTCGGCCTGGTCGGCCACCTCGGCTACCAGGCGCTGAAGAAGAACGCCCGCTTCACCGAGATCGGCGGGACCACCCTGGTCGACAACGTCACCGACTGGAAGATCGGCGCGACCTACGACTGGAACAGCTGGGTGTTCGGTGCCGCGTACGTCTCGACCAACCGCGACTTCACGGCCGGCACCGCTGCGATCAGCAATCGCAACATCAGCAGCAGCACCGTCGTCGTGTCCGTCACGAAGACTTTCTGAACCACAGCCTGCGAGGGAGACTGCGATGAAGATGGTGACCGCGATCGTCAAGCCGTTCAAGCTCGACGAAGTGCGTGAGGCCCTGAGCACGATCGGCGTGCAGGGCGTCACGGTGACGGAAGTGAAGGGCTTCGGCCGGCAGAAGGGGCACACCGAGCTCTATCGGGGCGCGGAGTACGTCGTTGACTTCCTGCCCAAGGTGAAGATCGAGGCGGCGGTGGACGACGGCATCGTCGAGCGCGTCATCGAGGCGATCGAAGCCGCGGCGCGCACCGGCAAGATCGGCGACGGCAAGGTGTTCGTCTCGTCGCTCGAGCAGGTCGTGCGCATCCGCACCGGCGAGACCGGCAAGGACGCGCTGTGAGCGCCGCGATGAGCACCATCATGAACAAACTTCTCCTCGCCTTTCTGTTCGGCGTTCTCACGCTCTTCGCCGGCGCGAACGCACACGCGCAGGCCGCATCGGATGCGGCGGCCGCTACGCCGGCCGCGGCGACCGCCTCGGCAGCAGATGCCTCGGCTTCCGCCGCCGCGGCATCGGCGCCCGCCGCTGCCGCGTCGGCGCCGGTGGCGAACAAGGGCGACGTCGCCTGGATGATCGTCGCGACCGCGCTCGTCATCATGATGTCGGTCCCGGCGCTGGCGCTCTTCTACGGCGGTCTCGTCCGCAGCAAGAACATGCTGTCGGTGCTGATGCAGGTGTTCGTCACCTTCTCGATGATCGTCGTGCTGTGGTGCCTGTATGGCTACAGTCTGGCGTTTACCGAAGGCAACCAGTTCTTCGGCGGCTTCAGCCGCGTCTTCATGAACGAGATGTTCAACGCCAAGGACGGCTCGTTCTCGATGGCGGGGACGTTCAGCAAGGGCGTGGTCATCCCCGAGCTGCTCTATCTCGCGTTCCAGGCGACGTTCGCGGCGATCACCTGCTGCCTGATCGTGGGCGCGTTCGCCGAGCGCATGAAGTTCCAGGCCGTGCTCGCGTTCATGGTGCTCTGGTTCACCTTCGCCTACTGTCCGATCGCGCACATGGTCTGGTTCTGGCCCGGACCGGACGAGTTCAAGACAGCGGCGACGGCGGCGGCGACGAGTGCGCGCGGCGGCATGATCTGGCAATGGGGCGCGCTTGACTTCGCGGGCGGCACCGTCGTCCACATCAACTCGGCGGTCGCCGGCCTGGTCGGTGCGTTCATGGTGGGTAAGCGCGTCGGCTACGGTCGCGAGGCCTTCACACCGCACTCGGTCACGCTGACGATGGTCGGCGCTGCACTGCTGTGGGTCGGTTGGTTCGGCTTCAATGCCGGCTCGGCGCTCGAGGCCAACGGCACCGCCGTGCTCGCGTTCATCAACACCTTCTCGGCGACCGCGGCAGCGGTGCTGGCATGGTGCATCGGCGAGGCGCTGGTCAAGGGCAAGGCGTCGATGGTCGGCGCCGCCTCCGGCGCCGTTGCCGGCCTGGTGGCGATCACGCCGGCGTGCGGCAACGTCGGCCTGCTCGCTGCGCTGATCGTCGGCTTCGTCGCCGGCTTTGCCTGTCTCTGGGGCGTCAACGGGCTGAAGAAGCTGCTCGGCGCCGACGATTCGCTCGACGTCTTCGGCGTCCACGGCGTCGGCGGCATCACCGGCGCGCTGCTCACCGGCGTCTTCAACACCCAGTTGCTCGGCGGCCCGGGTCAGGTCACCGACTGGGTGACGGCGACGGTCGGCTCGGTACCGGTCTTCGACCAGGTCTGGATCCAGCTGAAGGCAATCCTGGTCACGATCGTCTGGTCGGGCGTCGTCTCGCTGATCGCCTACAAGCTCGTCGACATGACGATCGGCCTTCGCGTCAGCGAGGAAGACGAGCGCGAGGGACTCGACATCACGTCGCACGGCGAGACCGCGTATCACAACTGAGCGATCACTCCCGCGCTTCAGGGCCACCCGCGCGGTGGCCCTTTTTCTTTACCCGCAGGAAGGGCACGCCGGCGGAAGGCGCTTGCGCGGCCACCGCCGGGCCCCATATGCCTAGAATCCGGCTCCCGTCTGACGGAGCGGGCTCTGCGCGAGCTCCTCTCATGGTCCCTCACCTCATCACCGCACTCACCGGTCCGATCAATGAGCTTGAGCAACGCATGCTCGAGTCGCTGCCGGCGATCGAGCGCTGGTTCCGTCTCGAGTGGATGGAGCACACGCCGCCGTTTTACACCTCGGTCGACCTGAGGAACGCCGGCTTCAAGCTGGCGCCGGTCGACACCAACCTGTTCCCGGGCGGCTTCAACAATCTCACCACCGAGATGCTGCCGCTCGGCGTGCAGGCGGCGATGGCGGCGATCGAGAAGATCTGCCCGGAAGCGAAGAACCTGCTCCTCATCCCGGAGCGGCACACCCGCAATTCGTTCTATCTGATGAACGTCGCGCGGCTGATGGAGATCTTCCACCAGGCCGGCCTGAACGTGCGTCTCGGCACGCTCGACGAATCGATCACGGCGCCGACCGAAGTGCCGCTGCCCGATGGCACCGCGCTGACGGTCGAGCCGCTCGTGCGCACCCGGCACCGCCTCGGGCTGAAGGACTTCGACCCCTGCACGATCCTGCTCAACAACGATCTCTCGGCCGGGATTCCGAAGATCCTGGAAGGCCTGCACGAGCAGTATCTGCTGCCGCCGCTGCATGCCGGCTGGGCGATCCGCAGGAAGACCAACCACTTCGCGGCCTACGAGGAAGTCGCCAAGAAGTTCGCCAAGCTGCTCGGCATGGACCCGTGGCTGATCAACCCGATGTATGCGCGTTGCGGCGAGGTCAACTTCAGCGACGGCTCGGGCGCCGAGTGCCTGATGAGCAACGCCGAGACGCTGCTCGGCAAGATCCGCCGCAAGTACAAGGAGTACGGCATCCAGGAGAAGCCCTTCATCATCGTCAAGGCTGACGCCGGCACCTACGGCATGGGCATCATGACGGTGCGCGACCCGAAGGACCTCGCCGACATCAACCGGCGCACGCGCAACAAGATGAGCATCATCAAGGACGGCCAGGAGGTGAGCGAAGTCATCCTCCAGGAAGGCGTGCCGACCTACGAGCGCATCAACGACTCGGTCGCCGAGCCGGTCGTCTACATGATCGACCGCTACGTCGTCGGCGGCTTCTATCGGGTCAACCCCGAGCGCGGCAACGACGAGAACCTCAACTCGCCGGGCGCGAGCTTCGTCCCGCTCGCCTTCGCCGGCTCGAACCAGCTGCCCAAGCCCGGCTCCAAGCCCGGCGCGAGCGCCCCCAATCGCTTCTACATGTACGGGGTGATCGCCAGGCTGGCGATGGTCGCGGCGAGCTACGAGCTCGAGGCGACCGACCCCAACGCCGAGATCTACGAGTAGCGGCGGCTCGCCGCCGAGCGCGGCCGTCGCGTGGCGAGCGCAGGCGGCACAATCGCTCCGCCTCCGGGCCCCGAGCCGTTGCGATGAGCGCTTCCGCACCCACCACACCTCCCGGCAGCCCGGGCGCGACGCACGGCGCGGCGGGCCAGCCGTTCGCCCTCCTGGCGCTGGCGGCGCTCGGCATCGTCTACGGCGATATCGGCACCAGCCCGCTCTACGTCATGAAGACGGTGTTCGCGAGAGAAGGCGGCCTGGCGCTGGGCGAGTCCGACCTGGCGGGCGTGCTGTCGCTGATCCTCTGGTCACTGATGATCGTCGTGACGCTGAAGTACGTCCTCCTGATCATGCGCGCCGACAACCGTGGCGAAGGCGGGATCATGGCCTTGCTCGCGCTGGCGTCGTCGTCGGTCGCCGGGCGACCGAGGCTTCAGCACGTCTTGTTGATGCTCGGTGTGTTCGGTGCCGCGCTGTTCTACGGCGACGGCGTGGTCACGCCGGCGATTTCCGTGCTCTCCGCGGTCGAGGGTCTCGAGGTCGCTTCGCCGCGGTTGGCACCCTACGTCCTCGAGCTCACCGTCACCGTGTTGGTGGCGCTGTTCCTGTTCCAGAAGCGCGGCACGGCCGGAATCGGCGCCCTGTTCGGGCCGGTCATGGTCGTCTGGTTCGTCGTCATCGCGATCGCGGCGATCCCGGCGATCGCTCGCCATCCCGCGATCCTCGCCGCCGTCGATCCGTTGCTGGGCCTCAGCTTTCTCGCCCGCCATGGCTGGGTCGCGTTCGTCGCCCTCGGCTCGGTCGTCCTCGCTGTCACCGGCGCCGAGGCGCTCTACGCCGACATGGGCCATTTCGGCGCCGGGCCGATCCGTCTTTCGTGGTTCACGCTGGTCCTTCCCGCCCTGGCGCTCAACTACCTCGGCCAGGGCGCCTTGCTCGCCGTCGAGCCTGCGGCGCTCGACAACCCGTTCTTCAAGCTCTTTCCGGCCTGGGCCCTGTTGCCGATGGTCGTGCTGTCGACCGTGGCGACGGTGATCGCGTCGCAGGCGGTCATCTCGGGTGCCTACTCGATGACCAACCAGGCGATGCAGCTCGGCTTTCTGCCTCGCCTTCGCGTCGAGCACACCTCGGAGCACGAGGTCGGCCAGATCTTCGTCCCGGCGGTCAACAACGCCTTGCTGGTGGCAGTGCTCGCGGCGGTCGTCGGCTTCGGCTCGTCGACGGCGCTCGGGGCGGCCTACGGCATCGCCGTCACCGGTACGATGCTGATCACGACGCTGCTGACCTTCTTCGTCGTCCGCAACACATGGCACTACAGCGTCTGGCTTGCGCTGGCCGCGACGGCATTCTTCGTGGCAATCGACATCGCGTTCTTCTCCGCCAATCTCCTGAAGGTTGCCGAAGGCGGCTGGTTCCCGCTCGTGATCGGCACCTGCGCCTTCACCGCGATGGCCACCTGGGCGAGCGGCCGTCTTCTCGTGCACAACCACCTGCGCGCCGATGCGATCGAGCTCGAGCCGTTCCTGAAGGCGGTTCTCGCCGACCAGCCGATGCGGGCGCCCGGGACGGCGGTCTTCATGAACGCGATTCCTAGCCTGACGCCGACGGCGCTGCTGCACAACCTCAAGCACAACCACGTCCTGCACCAGTCGAACCTCTTCGTCACCGTCGAGACGCTGCAGGTGCCGTGGGTGAGCGACAAGGAGCGAGCGTCGATCGAGCCGATCGTCGAGCGCTGCTTCACCGTGCTGCTGCGCTACGGCTTCAAGGACCGCATCGACGTGCCGGCTGCGCTTGACCGCCTCGGCCAGGGAATCGAGGTCGAGCCGATGACGACCTCCTACTTCCTCTCCCGTGCCACCGTCGTGCCGACTTTCGCTGTCGGCATGTCGCCCTGGCGCGAGAAGCTGTTCGCCAGCATGCACCGCAACGAGACTGCGGCCTCGGACTTCTTCAATCTGCCGCCGAACCGCGTCGTCGAGCTCGGCGCCAAGGTGCAGATTTGAACAAGCCCGGAGCTCTTCGAGCGGCGACCACCGCGCCGGCGAGCTTGGGCGCCTCGGGCACCCATGCCGCGGGCGATCGCCGCTCGCTTTCGTCGACCGGCGTGCTCACGCTCGGCGCGATCGGCGTCGTCTACGGCGACATCGGCACCAGTCCGCTCTATGCGCTGAAGCAGGTCTTCGCCAACGGCCACGTGCCGCTGACGCCGCACAACGTCTACGGCGTCCTCTCGCTCGTCTTCTGGACGATCACGGTGATCGTCTCGATCAAGTATGTCGTCCTCATCCTGCGCGCCGACAACAACGGCGAGGGCGGCCTAATCGCGATGCTCGCGCTGGCGTCGCAGGCGGTCAGGGATAAGCCCTCGCTGCGTCGGCGCCTCCTCTTCATCGGCATCTTCGGCACTGCGATCTTCTTCGGCGACGGTGTCATCACGCCGGCGATCTCGGTGCTCGGCGCGGTCGAGGGCTTGCAGGTCGCGGCGCCGGCATTGCACAGCTGGATCGTGCCGATCACGCTCGTCATCCTGACCGGGCTGTTCGCCTTCCAGCGCTACGGGACGGAGCGGGTCGGCAGGCTGTTCGGGCCGGTGATGACGCTCTGGTTCGTCATCATCGCCCTGCTCGGGCTCGTCCATATCGGCGACAACCCGAGCATCCTGCAGGCGCTGTCGCCGCATTACGCGCTCCTGTTCCTGTTCCGCCAGCCGGCGGTCGCGTTCATCGCGCTCGGCTCGGTCGTGCTGTGCGTCACCGGCGCCGAGGCGCTCTACGCCGATATGGGCCACTTCGGCAAGCGCCCGATCCGGCTCGCCTGGTTCGGCGTCGCGATGCCGGCGCTGCTGCTCAACTATTTCGGCCAGGGCGCGATGCTGCTGGCGACGCCGTCGAAGGTCAACAACCCGTTCTTCGAGCTGGCGCCGACCTGGGCGCTCTATCCGCTGATCGTGCTTGCCGCGTGCGCTGCCGTCATCGCATCGCAGGCGCTCATCACGGCCGCGTTCTCGGTGACGAAGCAGGCGATGCAGCTCGGTTACCTGCCGCGCCTACGCATCCAGCACACATCGGTGCTCGAGACCGGCCAGGTCTTCGTGCCGTTCGTCAACTGGGGCCTGTTCTGCGGCGTCGTCATCGCGGTCGTGCTGTTCGGCTCGAGCGACAACCTCGGCGCGGCGTATGGCATCACGGTGACGATCGACATGCTGATCACGACGACGATGACGTTCTTCGTCGTCCGCTACGGCTGGAAGTACCCGTGGCCGGTGGCGATCGGCGCGACCGGGTTCTTCTTCGTCGTCGACTTCACGTATCTGTCGGCCAACATCGTCAAGGTGATCGACGGCGGCTGGTTCCCGCTCCTGATCGGCGCCTTCATGTTCACGCTGATGATGACCTGGAAGCAGGGCAGAAAGCTGATGTCGGAGAGCCTGCGCAACGACTCGATCGACCTCAAGAGCTTCCTCGAGTCGGTCTTCATCAGCCCGCCGACGCGCGTTCCCGGAACCGCGGTCTTTCTCGTCAGCGACGAAGGGCTGACGCCGAACGCGCTGCTGCACAACCTCAAGCACAACAAGGTCCTGCACGAGCGCAACCTCTTCGTCACGGTCAGGCACCACGAGGTGCCTTGGATCTCCGACGGTGCCCGCTGCGAGATGACCATGCTCGACAACGACTGCTGGCAGGTGCGGCTCAACTTCGGCTTCAAGGACGAGCCCGACGTCCCCGCTGCGCTCGCAGGCATGCGCGCGCAGGGTTGCCCGGTCGAGGACATGGACACCTCGTACTTCCTGTCGCGCGACATCGTCATCCCGACGCTCGGCGGCGGCATGTCCGACTGGCGCGAGAAGCTGTTCGCGGGCATGCATCGCAACGCCTCGGCGGCGGCCGATTTCCTCAGCCTGCCGACGAACCGCGTCGTCGAGCTCGGCTCGAAGGTCGAGATCTAGCGGAAGACGCCATGCAGCTCCTCTTCGTCGCCGACCCGCTCGAGACGTTCAAGACGTACAAGGACACCACTTTCGCGATGATGCGCGAGGCCGAGGCGCGCAGCCACGCGCTCTTCGCGTGCGAGCCGAAGGACCTCGTCTGGGAGCGTGGTGGCCGCGTCAGCGCGCGCGCCCGCGCCGTCGCCCTGGCGGCGCCGAGCAGCGCCGCTTGGTTCGTCGAGACTGCCGCACCGGCGACGACCGCGCTCGCCGATGTCGATGCCGTCGTCATGCGCAAGGACCCGCCGTTCGACAGCGAGTATTTCTACGCGACGCACCTGCTCGCGCAGGCCGAGCGCGAGGGCGCGCGCGTGTTCAACGCGCCGCGGGCGTTGCGCGAGCATCCGGAAAAGCTCGCGATCCTCGAGTTCCCGCAGTTCATCGCGCCGACGATCGTCACCCGCGACGAAGCGGCGATCCGGCGCTTCCACGGCGAGCACGGCGACATCGTCCTGAAGCCGCTCGACGGCATGGGCGGGATGGGGATCTTCCGCGTCGGCCCCGACGGCCTCAACCTCGGCAGCATCACCGAGACGCTCAACCGCAACGGCACGACGACGGTGATGGCGCAGCGCTACCTGACCGAGATCACGGCCGGCGACAAGCGCATCCTCCTCATCGACGGCGTCCCGGTGCCGCATGCGCTGGCGCGCATCCCGCAGGGCAGCGAGATCCGCGGCAACCTCGCCGTCGGCGGCAAGGGCGTCGCTCAGCCGCTCACGGCGCGCGATCGCGAGATCGCCGAGGCGATCGGCCCGGTGCTCGCCGCGCGCGGGCTGCTCCTGGTCGGCCTCGACGTCATCGGCGACAGCCTGACCGAGATCAACGTGACGAGCCCGACCGGCTTTCAGGAGATCATGCAGCAGTCGGGATTCGACGTCGCCGGCACGTTCGTCGACGCGCTCGAGCGCGCCGTGTCGCGCCCGCGCATCGCGTAGTCGCAGCGACCTTCGGCTGCGCGCCATGGCCGTCCTCTCGCTTTCCGACGCGTACCTAGCGTTCGGCCATGTCGCACTTCTCGACGGCGCCTCGCTCGCCCTCGAAGCGGGCGAGCGGATCGGCCTGATCGGCCGCAACGGCAGCGGCAAGTCATCGCTGCTGAAGGTGATCGCCGGGCTCGAGAAGCTCGACGACGGCCTGCTGCAGCAGACCCAGGGCCTGCGCATCCGCTACGTCGCGCAGGAGCCCGAGTTCGACAGCGCCGGCACTGTGTTCGACGCCGTCGGCGAGGGCGTCGCGGAGGCGCGCGTCGTCCGCGATGCCTACGAGTCGCTCGCTGGCCACGCCGACCTCGACCCCGCCGCGAAGGCCGCCGAGCTCGACGCCCTGCAGACACGGATCGAGGCGCTCGATGCCTGGACGTGGGAGCAGCGCGTCGAGACGACGCTGGCGCAGCTGCATCTCGACGGCACGCGCACGATCGACGAGCTCTCCGGCGGGACGAAGAAGCGCGTCGCCCTCGCGCGTGCGCTCGTCGCCGTTCCCGACGTGCTGCTGCTCGACGAGCCGACCAACCATCTCGATCTCGATTCGATCGTCTGGCTCGAGGAACTCCTGGTCGGCTTCGCTGGCAGCGTCATGGTCGTGACGCACGACCGCGCGTTCCTCGACGCCGTCGCGACGCGGATCGTCGAGCTCGACCGTGGCGTCATTCGCAGCTACCCCGGAGCCTTCGCCGCCTACGAGTCGAGAAAGGAAGAGCAGCTCGCCGCCGAGGCGCTCGCCAACGCCCGCGCCGACAAGCTGCTGGCGCAGGAAGAGGTCTGGGTGCGAAAGGGCGTCGAGGCTCGGCGCACCCGCAGCGTCGGCCGCGTCCAGCGCCTGCAGGCGCTGCGGGCGCAGCGCGCAGCGCGGCGCGATTCGCTCGGCCGCGTCAGGCTCGAGGCCGATGCCGGCGTGCCGAGCGGCAAGATCGTCGCCGAGTTGAAGCACGTCTCGTTCGTCTATCCGCCGCCACCGGGTGCACCGCCCAGCGAAGCGCGGACCGTCGTCAAGGACTTCTCGGCGACGCTCCTGCGCGGCGACAAGGTCGGCCTGATCGGCCCCAACGGCGCCGGCAAGACGACGCTGCTCAAGCTCATCCTCGGCGAGCTGCAGCCGAGCGCGGGAACGGTCCGGCGCGGCGCCCGGCTCGAGGTCGCGTATTTCGACCAGATGCGGAGCGCCCTCGACCTCGATGTGACGCTCGCCGACGCCGTCAGCCCGGGCAGCGAGTGGGTCGAGACGGCGAGCGGCCGGAAGCACGTCATGAGCTACCTGGCCGACTTCCTGTTCTCGCCGGCGCGCGCCAACTCGCCGCTCAGAACGCTCTCAGGCGGCGAGCGCAACCGCGTCCTGCTCGCCCGCTTGCTCGCGCTGCCCGCCAACGTCCTCGTCCTCGATGAGCCGACCAACGACCTCGACATCGACACGCTCGAGCTCCTCGAGGATCTGCTGCAGTCGTATCCGGGAACCGTGTTTCTCGTCAGCCATGACCGCAGGTTCCTCGACGACGTCGTCACCAGCACGATCGCCTGGGAAGGCGAGGTCGCGCCGGGGCTCTGGCGCGAGTACGAAGGCGGCTACGAGGACTGGCAGATCCAGCGCGAGCGCGCCCACGCGCTGCGCGAGAGCGCGACGGCCAGGACCGCGCCGGCAGCCAAAGCCCGCGCCGCTGCGGCCGCGCCGGCGCCCGCCGCGCCTGCGAGGCCGCGCAAGCTCGGCTACCGCGAACAGCGCGAGCTCGACGCGCTGCCGGCGCGCATCGAGGCGCTCGAGCAGGAGCAGAAGGATCTCGCTGCGCTGCTCGCGAGCGCCGAGCTGTACGCCGAGGATCCGCCGCGCGCCGAGGCAGCACAGATGCGCTACGTTCAAATCGACGACGAGCTGCTCGCTGCGCTCGAGCGCTGGGAAGCGCTGGCCTCGCAATAGGTTGCCCGGCGCCCGCCCGCCTCGCGGGCGCGGCGGCGCCCCTACACTGACCGTGCCGCGGTCGCCCTGCCGCGCGCTGCCGAGACGCCGATGACCGCTGCCACTGCTCCCTGGAGACTCGCCACGCGCACCGCCCGGATGAATCCGTCGGCGATCCGCGAGATCCTGAAGCTCACCGAGCGGCCGGGCATTCTTTCGCTCGCCGGCGGCCTGCCATCGGCCGACACCTTCCCGATCGAGGCCGTTCGCGAGGCGACCGAGCGCGTGCTGCGCGACGCGCCGCGGGAAGCGCTGCAATACGCGGCGAGCGAAGGCTTCGCGCCGCTGCGCGAGTGGGTCGCCGAGGAGATGGCACGTCACGGCCTGGCGGCGAGCGCTGCCAACGTCCTCATCACGACCGGCTCGCAGCAGGGGCTCGATCTCGTCGGCAAGGTGCTGGTCGACGCCGGCAGCACCGTCGCCGTCGAGTCGCCGACCTACCTCGGCGCGTTGCAGGCGTTCGTTCCCTACCAACCCGAGTTTCTCGCCATCGCCTGCGACGACGGCGGACCGCTGCCGTCCGCGCTCGCCGGCGTGGCGGGAGCGCGCTTCCTCTACGTGCTGCCGAACTTCCAGAACCCGAGCGGCCGCTCGATCGACGCCGCGCGGCGAACCGAAATCGCATCTGCGGCCGCGGCCGCCGGCGTGCCGATCGTCGAGGACAACCCGTACGGCGATCTCTGGTACGACGCGCCGTCGCCGCCGCCGATCGCGAGCCACTGGCGCGCCGGCACGATCTATCTCGGCAGCTTCTCCAAGGTGCTCGCGCCGGGGCTTCGCCTCGGCTACGTCGTCGCGCCGCCGGCGGTCTTCGCCAAGCTCGTCCAGGCCAAGCAGGCTGCCGACTTGCACACTCCCGGCTTCAATCAGCGGATCGTGTACGAGATCGTTCGCGGCGGCTTTCTCGACGCCCATGTGCCGACGATTCGGGCCCGCTATCGCGAACAGCGCGATGCGATGCAGGCGGCGTTGGCGGCGCACTTGCCGAGCGCCGGCGCGGCTGCATGCCGGTGGCGCATGCCGGGCGGCGGCATGTTCTTCTGGGTCGAGCTGCCCGCCGGCGTCGACAGTGAAGCGCTGCTTGCCAAGGCGGTCGCGCGCGGCGTCGCCTTCGTGCCGGGCGCGCCGTTCTTCGCCGCCGCGCCCCGCCGCAACACGCTGCGGCTTTCGTTCGTCACCCTCGGCGCGGAGGCGATCGAGCGCGGTGTCGCGGCGATCGCCACGGCGTTGCGCGATCTCCAGCAGGACGACCGCGCCGCCGCAGCGCGTCCGGCGCGCAGCGCAGGAGTGCGGCGATGAGCCGGTTCGCGTTCGACCAAATCGATGTCTTCACCGGCACCGCGCTGCTCGGCAATGCGCTCGCCGTCGTCCATGGCGCCGATCCGCTCGACGACGAGCGCATGCAGGCGCTGGCGCGCTGGACCAACCTGAGCGAGACGAGCTTCCTGCTGGCGCCGACCGATCCCGGTGCCGACTATCGGGTGCGCATCTTCACTCCCGGCGGCGAGCTGCCGTTTGCCGGCCATCCGACGCTCGGCAGCTGCCACGCCTGGCTGGGCCGCGGCGGTGCCGCGAAGCGCGCCGGCGAGATCGTCCAGCAATGCGGCATCGGGCTCGTCCGCATCCGCCGCGACCGGGGTGTGCTTGCATTCGCGGCGCCGCCGCTGGCGAGAAGAGAGGTCGACGTCGACGATATCGACGGGGTGCTCGCCGCGCTCGGCATCGGCCGCGAGCGGTTCGTCGCTGCGCAGTGGTTGCAGAACGGTCCGAACTGGCTGACGCTGCTGCTAGATTCGGCCGCGACCGTGCTCGACCTCGCGCCCGACGGCGCGCGCATGCGGCGCTTCGGCAAGGTCGGCGTCGTCGGCCCGCACGCTCGCGGCAGCGACTGCGCGTTCGAGGTCCGCGGCTTCGTCTGCGATCCTGCGCTCTACGAGGATCCCGTCACCGGCAGCCTCAACGCAGGCATCGCCGAATGGCTGATCGGCTCGGGTCGCGCTCCCGAGCGCTACGTCGCCTCCCAAGGGACGCGGCTCGCGCGCGCTGGTCGCGTTCGCATCGCACGCGAGGGCGACACGGTGTGGGTCGGCGGCGAGTCGGTCACCTGCGTCCGCGGCGACGTCGAGCTCTGACCGGCGCGCCAGAGCGGCGAGGGGCGCTGCGGCTCAGCGCCGGACGCGCCAGGCGCGCAACATCCCGCGCCACGCCGCCGCCGCGACGGGGTCGCGCGCGCGCTGCAGCGCCAGGTAGCGGCGAAGCACGACCCAGGCGCTGGCCGCGAGCAACGCCGTGATCGTGCTCGCGAGCACGATCAATGTGCGCGAGGGCTTCGACTTGTGGTCGGGCAGTTGCGCGATGTCGACCCGCTGCAGCGGAGGCCCTTCCTTGGCCTCGTCGAGCTTGGCGATCTCGTACTGACGCACCATGCCTTCGAGAAGCGCCTCCTGCAGCTTCAGCTCGCGCCGCGCGCGCACGTAGTCGATCGAGGCCTCCGGAATCTTGCCGACTGGCATGTCGACCGCGCTGCCGGGTGCGCCGCCCTGCGCCGACTCCATGCGCGCGAGCTCGGCGCGCAGCCCGCCCAGCTCGGAGCTGAGGCGGATCACGGCGGGGTTCTGCTCGGTCGCCGACGTCCGTAGCACGCGCAGCTGGACCTCGCGCTCGGCGATCTGCGCGCGCAGCAGCGCCGCGCCGGTGATCAGCGCCTCGGCCTGCTTGTCGAGCACGATGACGCCCGACTTCTCCTGTACGACCTTCAGCGACAACTCGGCCTTGATCAGGTTCTCTTTTGTTTCCTGCAGTCGCTTTTCGAAGAAGACGCGGCGCAGCTGCGCGTCCGAGACGGCGAGTCGGCCGAGCAGCTGGGTGACCTCGGCTTCGTGGGCGTTGGCGAGGTCGGCCGCGAACTTCGGGTCCTTGTCGTCGACCTCGACCGCGATGACGCCGCTCTTCTTGTCGGACGTGACGCGGACGTAGCTCGGGAAGACCTTGCGCAGCGTCTCGAAGGTGTCGACGTCGTAGTGCTTTCTGAGTTCGAAGCGGCTGTCGAGGCCACGCAGGACGCTGTCGCTCTTCAGCAGCGCAACGTAGAGATCGTCCGGCGTCTTGGAGGAAAGGCCGGCAATCCCGCCGAGGCCGCTGAGCGCGCCCAGGGAAGCGAGCGCCGCTGCCGAGCCGCCTTGCTGTTGCGAGACGGGAGCGAGGAACGACGCCCGCGCGGTGTAGATCGGCGGCAGCAGCAGCGCGACGACGAGCGAGACGAGCGCGACCGCGCCTGTGACGCCGGCAATGGTCTTCTTCCTCTCGCCGAGCCAGGTCAGGAGCTCAGTCAGCGAGACGGCAGGGACGTCGTCGTCCTCGGTGTCGTAGAGCGCCTGCAGAGCGGCCTGGGGCGTGGTCGAGTCAGCGCTAAGCACGGTCAGAGGCTGAGGGTGTGGATCGCGGCAATGCCGATGCCGAACCCGGAGATGATCTGCGCGAAGTCCTTGAGATTGCGCACGAAGGCGCGACCCCAGGTCTCGTAGTCGAGCTGGTTCGGGACGACGAGCGCGTCGCCCGGCTGCAGGACCTGCGACTCGAGGCCGGCGCGACCGAAGAAACCCCGGCGGTCCGCCGCGCTGCTGACGGTCCCGTCGGCGCGCAGAATGAACATATTCTCCGTGTCGGCGCCCTCGTCCGCGCCCGCCAGACGCAGGTAGTCGCCCGCCGTTCGGCCCGGCTTCCAGATGAAGGCGTTGCTGTTGACGACCGCGCCGGCGACGGTCACGAATCCGGGGCGCGGCGGGATGCTGATGCGGTCGCCGTGCTCGAGCGGCAGGTCGGGCAGCGCGTCGATGGTGTGGATGTCGGGTGTCAGCTCGAGAGCGATGCGACCGTTTGGTTGGATCCGCGACAGGCGCGTCACCTGCGCCTGCGTCGCGGCACTGCTCACGACTGTCGTCGACGCTGCGCCGGCAGCTTCGTCGCGCCGGTTCGCAGCGTCGCGCGCCGCTTGCACCGCCGAGAGTGCCTCGAGGCGGCTGATCGCGGTCTGCAGGTTCTCGCGCTGGCGCGCGCGCGTCTCCTCGCGGCTGAGATCGAGCCCGTAGACATAGGCCTGGGGCGTGAAGCCGCCGGCGCGGGCGAGCAGCTGCTTGAGTGTCTCGCCGGGCTGCAACTGATAGATCCCGGGCGCGTTGATCTCGCCTTCGAGCGAGACCAGGCGCGTCTGGCGCGCAACCGGGACGCGCACGTCCTTCTGGCTGTAGACGGTGACGACGTCGCCGGGCGCAAGCGCGACGTTGTTCGCCTCGTCGCCCTGAAGCACTGCCTTGCCGAGGTCGAATGGAATGACCTGCGTCGTGAGGTCGGGATTGAGTCGCTCGATGGTCGCGTAGTCCCAGTTCAACTCATCGAAGAGCGTCGTTGGAGTGCGCCGACCCCTCGAGACGGAGAGAAGATCGTCTTGGCGGTTGCTGCGCTCGAGACGGTTGCGATCGTTGAGCTCGCGCTCGAGAGCCGACTGGCGATCGAAGGCGGTGCGATCGGGGGCCGTTCCGCGCAGCGTACCGATCGCCGTGCTGCCGATCGCATCGGCGGCGCCGGGCGGTTGATTGAGCTGGGTGGCGCTGCTGCGCTCGTCACTGCCGGAGCGGTCGATGTTGCGATCGCTGCCGTTGACATTGCCCCGATCGGATTCTTCCCGCAGGCGCAGCCGATCCTTGTCGTCGATCGTCTGAACGAGCAGGTTCTTGCGGCGGTAGAAATCGGGCGTGATGAGCGCGTCGCGGTCGGGAATGAGGTCGCGGATGCGCATCCCGGGCGTGTACGGGTAGCGCAGCGGTTGCGCGACGTGGCCCTTCAGCGTCACCGCGTTGGCGAATTGCGGCGAGATCGCCAACAGCGTGACGACGTCGCCGTCGCGCACCTCCGTCTGCAGCCCGGACTGGTCGAGCTTGAATGTCTGCACGAATCGCTTGGCGAGCGGCTGCGACGAGTCGATCCGTTCGAGCTGGACGCGATTGGGATTGGCCAGCACCGGGGCACCGCCGGCATAGCGGAGCACGTCGCGGATCGGCTCCTCGGCGTTCTTCAGCTCGAAGATCGCCGGGGTGTCGATCGCGCCGGTGACGGCAACGCGCGGCCCCGCCGGCTGGAAGACGACGACGTCGCCGGCGACGAGCTGCACGTCCTTCGACTTGTCGCCCTGGCCGAGGAATTCGTAGACGTCGAGCTCGGAGATGATGTTGCCGTCGCGGCGCAGCAGCACCTTGCGCATCGACCCGGTCGGGCTCGGCCCGCCGGCGGCGACGATCGCCGACAGCAGCGTCGACTGGCTCGACAGCGTCACCACTCCCGGCCGCTGTGCCGGGCCGACGATGAAAACGCGCAGCCCGCGCAATTGGCCGAGCGAGACCGAGAGGTTGAAGTTGGTGAAGAGGCGGCCGATCTGGGCCCGCAGGTTGCGCTCGAGATCGGCTGCCTTGACGCCGGCGACGTTGAAGCTGCCGATCTTCGGCAGGTTGAGCATGCCGTTGCGGTCGACGGTGCTGCGGTAGTCGACGTCGATCGAGCCCCAGGCGCGGGTGATGATCTCGTCGCCGGGGCCGATCGTGTAGTCGGCCGAGACCGGGACGTTGTCGAGCGATTGGAAGCTGTCGGCGGCCTGCGCGAAGAAGCTCGAGCCGAAGATCGGCAGTAGCCGCCCGGTCGCACCCTCGACGAAGCGCTGGAACTCGGTCGGCTTCGGCGGCGGCGCCGGCTCGGTGCGGCGCGGAAAGTTGTCGGCGGCGCTGCGGCCGCGCGGCGGGGTGACGATGTCGAGGTTGCCGTTGTTCGCCGGCCGGCCGTTGATCGTCCCTTGCTGCGTGCCCGCCGCGGTGCCGGGCGACACGATGGCGCTGTCGGGCGGCTGCGTCCGCGGCGGGTAGGTCGGGGTCGTGAAGGTGCCGCCGGAGTCAGGCTCGTCGGCGGCGCGCGCCGGCAGCCAGGTCGCCAGCAACAGGGCCAGGATCAAGAGCAGGCCGAGCGCACCGGGCCGGCGCATCGGAAACGAGCAAGGAAACGACATCATCGGGAACAGAGGGGCGCGGTACGCGCGAAGGCGCGGGCGGCATTATTGCGGCGCGCCGATGGTAGCGTCCCTTTCGCACCACCCGGCAGCGCCGCCTTTGCCTTTGCTTTGCGGTTATTGTCGGGATCGGACGGCGGAGGAACGGCGGCGGATGGCGCGGGTGGCATCGAAGCGGAGAGCGAAAGCGCCCAGGATCGACCTTCGTCGGCCGACGACGGCAGCCGAACTCGCGAGCACGGTCGAGATCTTTCGCGAGTACGCCGACAGTCTCGAGGTCGATCTCTGCTTCCAGAATTTCGACGCCGAGCTCGCTTCACTGCCGGGCGAATACGCGTTGCCGCGCGGTCAGCTGCTGCTGGCGTTCGTCGACGACGAGCTTGCCGGCTGTGGGGCGCTGCGGCCATTTGCCGATGCCGACGATGGCAACGCCTGCGAGATGAAGCGCCTTTACGTGCGGCCGCGCTTTCGCGGCGTCGGCCTCGGCCGCGTCCTCGCCCAGGCGCTGTTCGATGAGGCCCGCCGCGCTGGCTACTCGACGGTCCTGCTCGATACTCTCGACGACATGGAAGCGGCGCGCGAGCTTTATGCGACGCTCGGTTTCGTCGAGGTACCGCCGTATTACTTCAACCCGATCGCGGGCGCCCACTACTTGAAGGCCGAGCTGAAATGACGGGCGCCGTCGCGGCCGACGCGGTCGCAGATGCGAGCGCGCGCTTCGAGCTTCGGGCCGGTGCGCTCCGGCTCGCGGTCCGCCCCGACCTCGGCGGCGCGGTCGCGGGCCTCTGGCATGGCGAAACGCCGATCCTGCGCTCGACCGAGCCGGGCCAGCTCGGCTCGGCGCGCGAGGCGGCGATGTTCCCGCTCGTGCCGTACTCGAACCGGCTCGGCTACCGGCGCTTGCGCTGGCGCGGCCGCGACTACACGACGCGCGCCAACGTCGCCGATTCGCCGCACTCGCTGCACGGCGTCGGCTGGCAACGGCCGTGGCGGATCGTGTCGTCGAGCGCGCTCGAGGTCGTGCTCGAGCTGCGCCACGACGGCGACGCCGACTGGCCGTTTGCCTTCACCGCGCGCCAGTACCTCGCGCTCGACGCGGCGTCGTTCAGCGCCCGCCTGCAGCTCGCCAACGACGCCGCCATCGAGCAGCCCGCCGGCCTCGGCTGGCACCCGAGCTTCGCCAGGCGCGCGCGCAGCCGCATGCACATCGAGCTTTCGCACCGCTGGGACGCCGACGCGACGCTGCTGCCGACGCGCAAGGTCGCGCAGCACGGCATCGACAGCGACCTGTCGCACCTCGGCTTCGACAACTGCTTCGAAGGCTGGCGCGGCCCGGCGCGGATCCGCGACGAGCGCTTCTCGCTCCAGCTCTCGTCGTCACTGACCCGGCTTGTTGTCTACACGCCCGCCGACCGCGACTACTTCTGCGTCGAGCCCGTGAGCCACGTCAGCAACGCGATCCACATGGCCGATCCGGCGGCGCATGGCATCGTCGCGCTCGCTCCCACCGCAACGATCGAAGCCTCGATGCGTCTCGACGTCGCGGTGTTGTGACGGCGCGCCCTGCGGGCGGCGGCCGCGGACCCTGATGGCTCGCGCTACCGCGCGCGCGGCGCGAAGGTGCGGGTGGCGCCGACGGCGAGTACTGTGAACGCGTCGTCGGCGAGCCCGGCCTGGCGCGCGGCGCGGGCGAGCGCCTGTGGCGGCTCGTCGAGCGGCTCGTCGGTCAGTTGGAACGTGCCCCAATGGATGCCGATCGAGTGCTCGACGGCCAGGTCGCGATGGATCTGCACCGCCTCGGCGGGGTCGACGTGTTGCGAGCGCATGAACCAGCGCGGTTCGTAGGCGCCGATCGGGATCAGCGCCAGATCGAAGCCGCGGCCGGCACCGTGGCGCGCGGCGAAGCGCTGGTGGATGTCGGCGAAGTCATTCGAGTAGGCGGTGTCGCCGGCGAACCAGACCTGGAAGTCGGGCGCGAAGATCGCGTAGCTGCCCCAGAGCGTCATCATCCGGTCGGTCAGCGATCGACCCGACCAGTGCTGCGCCGGCGTGAAGACGATCTCGACCGCGCCGATGCGCGCGCTCTGCCACCAGTCGAGCTCGACCGCATGATCGATGCCGAGCTCCGCAAGCCAGGTCTTGATGCCGAGCGGCACGACGAAGAGCGGCGGCCCGCCGGCTTGCGCGGCCAGGGCGCGAACGCTCGCTTCGTCGAGATGATCGTAGTGGTTGTGCGAGATCAGCACGGCGTCGACGTGCGGAAGCCCGGCGACCGCGATTCCGGGTGCCACCTGCCGCTTCGGGCCGAGGAACGAGAACGGCGACGCGCGTTCGGAGAAGATCGGATCGGTGAGCAGGTTGATGCCGCCGGCCTGAATGAGCGTCGTCGCGTGGCCGATCCATGTCACCGACGGCACCATGGCGGCGCCGGCGGCGGCGTTGGCGCGCAGGAAGTCGAGGTCGGGCGCCACGCGCGGCGTCGGCTGCTGCGGCGGCTTCGGCAGCCCGGCGCGCGAAGCCGCCATCTTCCATTGCAGCAACGCGCCGAGTCCCTTCGGCTCGAACTCGACGTAGTTGTTCTGGAAGCGCTCGCCGCGACGCGGCGCGCCGCTCCCGGCAGGCGCATCGGCGCGCGTCATCGTCATCGCGGCGGTGCCTGCCAGCGCAAGGGCGACGATGGTGGCAAGGCGAAAAATGCGAGGCGGCATCGGTGTTGGCGGGTCATGGTCGCACGGCGGGGTGATTCGGAGGCGAGCATCGAGGTTTCGGAGGACTCGGACTGTCGCGGAACGCTCGGGTTTATACGTATAATCTTGGGCTGTGCTGAAAGTCGCCATCCCGCGCCCTGCTCTCGACGCGGTGACCCGCGGCGACCGTCGCCTGCTTGCCAGACGCAACTTCGACGACGACGTCGATGAGCGTCCGTTCAAGCCGCTGACGCGCGCCGAGGCGGAGACGTTTCGGCGCGAGCATCCGCCGCTTTCGCCTTGGCGTGTCGTCGCCGCCCAAGTCGTGCTCGGCATTGTCGCTGCGGCGGCGGCCGGGCTCGTCGCCGGCAAGGTCGGGGCCGTCTCGGCGCTCTACGGCGCGGCGGTCGTCGCGGTGCCGGGGGCCTTGATGGCGCGCGGCGCAACGAGCAGACTCTCGTCCCTGTCGCCGGCGATCAGCGCCGTCAGCATGCTGTCGTGGGCCTTCGCCAAGATCGCGCTATCGATCGCGATGCTGGTGCTCGCCGCGCGCATCGTCCCGGGCGTCGTCTGGCCGGCGTTGCTGGCGTCGATGGTGCTGTGCATGCAGTCGTACTGGTTCGCGCTGCTCTGGCGCAACCGCTGATTTTCTCGACAGGAACCGATCCGGACCGACGCGAATGGCCGCAGAAGAACACGCTCTCACGCCCGGTGAATACATCATTCACCACCTGACCCATTTCGGCACCGGCAAGCCGAAGGGACTGATCGATTTCTCGGTCGTCAACTTCGACTCGGTGCTGATCTCGGGACTCCTCGGCGCCGTCTGCTGCTTCCTGCTCTGGCGCGCGGCGCGCAAGGCCACTCCTGGAGTCCCGGGCCGCTTCCAGGCCGCGGTCGAAATCCTGTTCGAGCTGGTCGAAAACGAAGCCAAGGGCATGATCAACAGCGCGCAGAGCCGGAAGTTCGTCGCCCCGCTCGCGCTCACCGTGTTCCTCTGGGTCCTGCTGTTGAATGCGATGGACCTGTTGCCGGTCGACCTGCTGCCGCTCGTCTGGAGCGGGATCTACGGCGCCGCGGGCCACGATCCCGAGCATGCATACCTGCGCGTCGTGCCGACCGCCGATCTCTCGATCACGATGGGCCTGTCGGTCGGCGTGCTGATCCTCGTCCTGATCTACAACATCAAGATCAAGGGCCTCGGCGGCTGGCTGCACGAGCTCTGCGTGGCGCCGTTCGGCAACGTCAAGCTGACCGGGAACCCGCTCAGCTGGCTCCTCTTCCTCCTCCTGGCGATCGTCAATGTCGCCATGCAGCTGATCGAGTTCGTCTCGAAGACGGTCTCGCACGGCATGCGGCTGTTCGGCAACATGTACGCTGGCGAGCTGATCTTCCTGCTCATCGCTCTGCTCGGCGGCGCCTTCGCGCTGACGCTCGGCGGGATCGCGTTGGCACTGCTGCACATCGTCGCCGGCACCGGCTGGGCGATCTTCCACATCCTGATCATCACCATCCAGGCGTACGTCTTCATGATGCTGACGCTCGTCTACATCGGCCAGGCGCACGACGCGCACTGATTCGCTTCCGCTCTCCCTTTCAACTCGCTACCACTACAACTCTGGAGTCAACAACATGGAACTCATCGGTCTCGTCGCCGTCGCCGCAGGTCTCATCATCGGCCTGGGCGCCCTCGGCGCCTGCGTCGGCGTCGGCATCATGGCCAGCAAGTACCTCGAATCGGCCGCGCGCCAGCCCGAGCTGATGAACGTGCTGCAGACCAAGGTGTTCCTGCTGCTCGGCCTGATCGACGCGTCGTTCATCATCGGCGCGGGCATCGCCCTCTGGTACACGACGGCGAATCCGTTCCTGGCCCAGATCGCTGCCCTGCCGAAGTAATTCGTCGGGCGACCCTTGCCGGCCGTGCGCCGGCTTCGATCACTACACGAGCAAGCACCGTGAGCATCACCTCCACGTTCTGGATCCAGATGATCGTCTTCATCATCCTGGCCCTGTTCACGATGAAGTTCATCTGGCCGCCGATCACCGCCGCGCTCGACGAGCGTGCGCAGAAGATCCGCGACGGCCTGTCGGCCGCAGACAGGGCCAAGGCGCAGCTGGCGACGGCGAACAAGCAGGCCGAGGAAGAGCTGTCCTCGGCGCGAGCCGACGCCGCGCAGCGGCTCGCCGATGCCGAGCGCCTCGCGCAGTCGATGGTCGAGGAGGCGAAGTCGCGCGCCAGCGAAGAGGGCGCCAAGATCGTCGCCGCCGCGCGCGCCGAAGCGGAGCAGGAAGCGACGCGCGTGCGCGAGGTGCTGCGCGAGCAGGTCGCCGCGCTCGCCGTCCGCGGCGCCGAGCAGATCCTGCGCCGCGAGGTCGACGCGCGCACGCACGCCGACCTACTCGGCCAGCTGCAGGCGCAGCTTTGAGCCGGAGCTGACATGGCCGAGCTCGCCACCATCGCCAGGCCGTACGCCGAAGCCCTGATGAAGGCCTCGGCCAACGGCACCGCCTCGACCCTTGCGGGCGAGATCCGCGCGCTCGGCGACGTCGCCGCGAACGCGCAGCTGCGCCAGTTCGCCGACAGCCCGAAGATCGAGCCGCAGCAGGTCTTCGATCTCGTCACCGGAGTCGCCAAGACGCCGACCGGCGGGCCGCTCGGCGAAGCGGCAAGAAACCTGCTGCACACGGTCATCGACAACGGCCGGCTCGCCGCGCTGCCTGAGATTGCGGCCCAGTTCCAGGCGCTCGTCGACGCGCGCACCGGCATCTCGCAGGCGACGATCGAGAGCGCCTTCCCGATCGACGATGCCCAGGCCGCGGCCGTCAAGACCGCGATGGAGCGGCGATTCGGCAGGAAGCTCGAGACGAGCGTCGTCGTCGTTCCCGAGCTGATCGGCGGCGTTCGCGTCGTCGTCGGCGACGAGGTGCTCGACACCTCGATCCGGGCCCG
>DATAYY010000135.1:0-6933 GCA_036272325.1 Caldimonas sp.
TACCTGCAGGCCGTGAGCGCGATCGAAGCCAAGCAGTACGACAAGGCCATCGCGTTGCTGCAGTCCTATCTCACACGCGCGAACGGCGTCGACGCCTATGCCGAGAATTGGATCGCCTACTCCTATCGCAAGTCGGGTCACCTCGATCAGGCCTTTCTTCACTATGACAAGGCGTTGGCGATCGATCCGCGGCACCGCGGCGCGCACTCCTACCTCGGCGAGGCGTATCTGATGGCCGGCAACGTGCCCAAGGCCGAGGAGCACCTCCAGATCCTCGACAAGCTGTGCTTCCTGCCGTGCTCGGAGTACACCACGCTCAAGAACGCAGTGGCCTACTACAAGCAGAACGGCCGGATCGATCCGAACGGCAAGTAGGCCGGACGGTCGATGCGCTGGCGGCCAGTTGGCGGCGCAGTCGTTGCGCTCGCGCTGGTCGCGGCGACGGGGCTCTCGCTGCCGACGGAGCCGAAGCCCTGGCGCGACGATGAACTCGCGATCGTGGCCGCGTTCGGGCCCTGGCCGGTGCCGACGACGCGCGACGGAAGCAATCGCGTTTCCGGGCGCGCCGAGGCTGCGGCGCTCGGCGAGGCGCTGTTCCACAGCACGCGCTTGTCGACCGTCGGCGGCCTGCGCTGCGCGACCTGCCACGAGCCGTGGCGCAACTTCACCGACGGCCGCGCGCGCGCCCTCGGCGCAGCGGGCGGCGCGCGCAACACGCCGAGCCTGCTCGACGTGCGGCTGCAGCACTGGTTCGGCTGGGACGGTGCCAACGACTCGCTGTGGTCGCAGAGCATCCGGCCGATGCTCGATGCGCGAGAGATGCGCTCCGATGCCGCGCACGTCGCCGAAGCCTTGCGCGACGACGAGACCCTGACGCGCTTGTACGCGCAGGCCTTCGGCCATGCGCCGCCGGCCGACAACGAGGCGGCGCTGGTCGATGCCGGCAAGGCGCTGGCCGCGTATCAGGAAACGCTGAGCAGCGACCGCACGCCGTTCGACGACTTTCGCGATGCGCTCGCGCACGGCGACGCCGCTGCGGCAGGGCGCTATCCGGTCGCGGCGCAGCGGGGCCTCAGGCTGTTCATCGGCCGCGGCGAGTGCATTGCTTGCCATGCAGCTCCGAACTTCAGCGACGGCGAGTTCCACCCGTCACGGATCGCTTCGACATTGCCCGACGGCGCGCCTGACAGCGGCCGCGCGCTCGGCGTCGAGAAGCTGCTGGCCAGCCCGTACACGCGCAGTGGCCGCTTCAACGACGGCAGCGCCGCGACGAAGCTCGTCCTCCGGCCGGCGCAAGCGGGCGCCTTCCGCACGCCGGGCCTGCGCGAAGTCAGCACGACGGCGCCCTACATGCACGACGGCAGCATCGCCAACCTCTGCGATGCGCTGGAGCCGCATGCCGCGCTCGAACGCCGGCCCACGCCGGGGCTGACGCTGGCCGAGCGGCGCGACGTGGTCGCCTTCCTGCGCACGCTCAGCACGGACAAGCACGCGCTGCTGATCGACGAAGGTGCGATGACCTGCCGGTGAAGATTGCCGCGAGCCGGACGGCGAACGCCGAAGCGTCGTGTTTCAGGCCAGCGCCCGGCCCAGCTCGGCGATGGCACGACCGAGTGCCGATTCGCGGTTCGCCGCGGTGGCGCTCGCGGCCGCCTCCGCAGCCGCCAACAGCGACTGCGCCCTTTCCGGGTTGCCTTCGCGAATCAGCAGTTGGCCGCGGATGCACCAGGCGACGGCCAGTTCGTAGGCATCCCCTATCTCGCCGAGGACACATTCGGCGGCGGCGAGATGCTCAGCGGCGGCAGTCGCGCGCTGCGACGCGAGCAGCACTTTCGCCAGGTCACGGCTCGCCATCGCTGTCGTCCGGCGGTCACCGAGACGGGTCGAGATCGCGATCGACTGTTCGAGATGCCGTTCGGCATCGTCGAGGCGACCCGCGTCGCTCTCGAGACCGCCGAGGTGGACGAGGTCGAGGCTTTCGTAGCGCCGATTGCCGGTTTCGCGGTGAATCTCGAGTGCCGCCAGACAGCGATCGCGGGCTCCCGACGTGTCTTGCTGTCCGCGACAGATCAAGCCGAGGATGTCCAGCGCGATGCCCTCGAACGATCGCGCACCGACCTCGCGATAGCCGGCGAGCGCCGCCTCGACCTGCTGCCGCGCCTCCGCATGGCGGCCCTGGCGCTCGCGCAGAGAACCCAGGTTGAGCAGGCTGTGCGCCGCCCCGGCGCGGTCGCCCATATCGCGATGCATGGTTGCGCAGGTCGAGAAGCCTTCGGCGGCCTCGTCGAATCGGCCCTGATCGAAGTGCAGGTTCGCGAGATTGCCCAAGGCATTGGCCTCGCCGCGGCGGTCGCCCACCCGACGGCAGAGCTCGCCGGCCTCCTCGAAGCACTCCCTTGCATCGTCGAGCCGGCCTTGCTCCTGATGCAGTGCGCCGAGGGGACCGAGTGTGATGCCGAGCAGGCCAGGGTCGCCGAGCTGTCGGATGCGCGGCAGGGCGGCGTCGAACTGCGCGCGCGCCTCGTCTACGCGGCCTTGCTGGCGGAACAGATCGGCCTGCCGGGCCATGTTCGACAACTCGCGCCTCTCGTTGCCGGCGGCGCGATCGAGCGCGATTGCCTTGCCGAGCCAGACATCGGCGTCGTTCACCCGGCCGGCGCGCAGCGCCAGTCGGCCAAGAGTGCCACAGACGGCTGCGCGCAGAGAGTCATCGGCATCGCGCACCGCGATGACCTGATTGCCGAGCGCGATTCCGGCCGCGGCCGGTCCTTGCATGAGCAGGACGAAGCCGGCAGCGCGATACGTCGCCACCGCGATCTGCGCGTCCCCGAGTCGCACTGCGCGCCGGCACGCTGCCAGCAGGTTGTCGATCTCGTTCGACAGCGCGAGGGCGCGGCCGGCGCCGCCGTGGAGGGACAGCGACGCGATGAAGCGCTCGTCGCCCAAGCGTGCGAACCAGGCGCCGTGGGCGCGTTGGGTCGGCAACGTTGCGCCATCGGCAGCCAGCTTTTCAGCCGCGTACTCGCGGATGCTCAGGTACATGGCGAAGTGCGGCTCCCCGCTCTCGAGTCGCTGCTGCCCCCGGAGCACCCAAACGCGCAGCAGGCTCTTGTCGACGAGGGTCTGGACGACGTCGATCACCGGCGGCGCGGTCGTCCAGTGCGTCAGGTCGAGCACGGCTTCGGCAGCCTCCAGCGTGAAGCCGCCTTCGAACACCGAGCACTGTGCCAGGGCCGCCTGCTCCCACGGCTGCAGCAACTCCCAGCTCCAGTCGATCGTCGCCTTCAGCGTCGCCTGCCGGGCCGCCGCGCCGCGCGCGCCGCTCAGCAGGTGGAAGCGGTCCTGCAGCCGCTGAACGATCTGCTCGGCCGACAGGATCCGCACACGGGCGGCAGCCAGCTCGATTGCCAGCGGCAGTCCGTCGAGCAGCTCGACGACTCGGGTCACCGCGCTGCGGTTCGCGTCGTCGATCACGAAGCTCGACTGCTGCGCCTGTGCTCGCACCGCAAACAGTTCGACGGCCTCGTCGGCGAATGTCAGCGGTGCGATCTCGAGGACCGTCTCGCCTGGAAGGTGCAGCCGCTCGCGGCTGGTGACCAGAAACGCCGCGTTCGCCGCACGATCGACCCAGCGGCCGAGCGTGCCGGCGGCGTGCTCGGCCACCTGCTCGAAGTTGTCCAGGATCACCAGGCAGCGTCCGCGGCCGGCGATCGCATTGCCGAGCTGCGTCGCATCGTCCTTGCCGAGCGCGATCTCGAGCGCCAGCGCGAGCGCGAAGTGGATGCCGTCGAGGCTGCGCGCTTCGCTGAGGTCGCAGAAGTAAACGCCGCCCGGCCATTCGCCGAGCCAGGTGCGGGCGTAACGGCGCGCGACGCGCGTCTTGCCGGTGCCGCCCGCGCCGACCAGCGTCAGGAGGCGACAGCCGGCCTCGAACCGTTGCGCCAGCTCGCGCAGCTCACGGCGGCGGCCGACGAAGGCGTCGCGCTCGGGCGCGAGGTTGTGCCGTACCTCGCGCAACGGAGACCACAGTCCGTCGGCGAGTACGACACGGTAGGCCTTGTCGGAGTCGGCCGGAGGCGCGAAGGCAGCACCGTGCCGGCCAAGCTCGAACACTTCCACTGGCTCGTCGACGCCCTTGAGCCGGTAGTGGCCGTGGCCGTCGATGTGGGTGCCTTCGGGCTGCGCGTCCGCGAGCGCGTCACGCGCCGCGTGGCTCAGCAGTGTCTGGCCGCCGCAGGCCAGCGCCATGATCCGCGCGGCCAGCGGCTTGGCTAGGCCCTCCGCCTCGATCGGCTTGGCGCCGCGGGCGATGTCGGACGCCCGGTTGTGGCGCAGGATCACCGAGCCGAGATGCATCCCCACTCGCGCTGCGAGGCCGAGTTCGCCAACCGCATCGTGGTAGGCAGCGGCGAAGCGCGCGGCGTGCGCAACGTCGTCGAACAGCAGGAAGAAGCCGTCGCTGCGATCGATCTCGCGGCCATTGTGGGCGTCGAGCAATTCGCGGGCGCGACGGTCGTGCTCGGCCCAGAGCGCGGATGCCGCTGCATCGCCCAGGCGCTGGACCAGCGCGGTGCTGTCGACCACGTCGGTGAAAAGCAGAGCACGCTGGTCCATCTCGTCCCGCTTCCCGTCCGAGCCATCGTACCAACGGGCCAGGCGAGGCGCCATCGGCGCGAGCGACGAGCCTGCCGATGGCGGACGACGGTGTCCGCCGGACAGCTAGGCCCGTAGCGGGTTTCAGCGCGATTGCCCGGAGAACCCAACATCCTTCCCCACAACGCGCGGTAGCTTGATCCGGAAGGGTAGTAGGTGCTTGGGTCAACCCGGTCGCGCAGACGAGGCGCTCGCCGCAGTTCGACCGTGCCGACAAGCGGCCGTTCACGCTATCCGAGCTTCGCGCCTACTGGCGGCTGATCGCGGACGAGCCCGGCGATCGTGCCGCCGTAATGCGGCTGCACCTGCTGACCGGCGGCCAGCGCATCGAGCAGCTGGTGAGACTGCGCTCAGATGACGTCGGAGAAGACGCGATCCACCTCCACGACTTGAAGGGGCGCCCAGGGCAAGGGGGCACGGGCGTACTTGGTTCCGCTGGTGGGCCTGGCGCGAGAAGCCATCCAGGAGATGATCGTCGCCAGCAAGCTGGAAGGGCAGTTCGCGATCTCGACAACAGGTGGGAGAAGACCCATCAGCGTGCGAACCCTGGCCGCATGGGCTCACGACCTCGTGGGCAATGACATCGCGGGATTTCGGTTGAAGCGGATCCGCTCTGGGATCGAGACGCTGCTCGCCGCGGCCGGCGTGCCCGCGATGTGCGCGGTCATCTCCAGTCGCACGGGTTGACCGGCGTGCAAGCGCGACACTACGACGGGCATGACTACATGAGCGAGAAGCGTCAAGCACTGGACATCGTCGTCAAGATGGTCTGCGAGACCAGACCACGGCGAATTGGTCCGACTGGTCGCGAAGCGAAATCCTCACCGAGGGATACCAGACTTCCCTCGCGCCGCCGAGGCTTCACGCGAGCAGATCATCTGCTCAGTGACATCGGCCCTCGGGCCGCCGCGGGAGCGCGCGACTGGCTGCTTGCAGTAGACGATTGACAGGCTAGGGCGCAGCGACCACGCCGTGGCCGGCGAGCGTGACAACTCAAAGTCGCTATGCTGTAGCCATGAGTCCAACAGTCATCCTCGTACTGGCGCTCTTCGGCCTGACGGTCGTAGCGATCGCTGCGTGGATCCGTTCGCGTGCTCTTCGGCGGCATCGCTCTGAGCGAAGCGAAGTCGAGCCTGAACGCTTCGAGACGACCATGGGTGAGTTGCGCGATTTGAGAGAAGCGTTGCGTCCCACGGAACGCGCGGCTCAGCAAAGAAGTCAGCGCAAGGCGAACGCCCAGCCAAAAGTAGACGCCGCGGCCGTCCGGGAATGAGCCAAGCCGCTGCAGAATGCAACGCGACGAAGAATCGGCGACCGGCCTGACGGAATAGGTGGGCGACACCGAGCTCTTGATCCGCGCTGCGGCCTTCGCAGCGCACAAGCATCGCGACCAGCGGCGCAAGGACGCCGCGGCCACTCCCTACATCAATCATCCCCTCGCTTTGGCCCTTGTGCTCAGCACCGAGGGAGGCGTCACAGACGTCGCGACGTTGTGCGGCGCACTGCTCCACGACACGATCGAGGACACGCAGACAACGCCGGAAGAGCTCGAGCGCGAGTTCGGAGCGGAGATCCGATCCATCGTCGAGGAAGTGAGCGACGACAAGACTCTGGCGAAAGAGGATCGCAAGCGCTTGCAGATCGAGCATGCCGGGCACATCAGCCACAAGGCGCAGCTGGTGAAGCTCGCCGACAAGATCGCCAACCTGCGCGATGTCGCCCACTCGCCTCCGGCCAGATGGGATCTGGCGCGCCGACAGGAGTATTTCGACTGGGCGAAGGCCGTCGTCGACGGGCTTCGCGGTGCGCACTCCCCGCTCGAGAAAGTGTTTGATGCCGCTTATCTCGCCAGGCCGAAGTAGAACGCTCGAGGTGGACTCTCTTGACGGGCCACTCGCAAGTCTGCGCTCGGCGTAGCAACCGCGACCTGAAATCCGCGACTGCATTCGAACCGTCCGCGTTCACGTCTGCCTGTCGTGAACGACCGCTTTGGAGCGAGCGCTGGAACATCGCAGTTCGGCCAATTGCGGACGAATACGAGCGGCTGCTTCTATGTGGACTGATTTGTCAAGACCTAAGACCCCATCGCAGCGTCATGGCGGCACAAGCGGATGGAGCTGAAGTAGCAGCAGCCGTCGTGAACCAAGGTCGGGGCAGCTTGTCGCCATCGAGCCGGTCGGTCTTTGCACGCCGCGCGCGCCGGTTGACTTCGATGCTCGCCGAGTCGACCACGATGTTGTCGATGCCTTGAGCGATCAGCCAACGGTGCAGCCACCAACC
>DATAYY010000136.1:0-3382 GCA_036272325.1 Caldimonas sp.
CGGAAGGAGACCTGCCGCCGTCGAACGCTCGACGGCGCGGGCCTGCTGGAGGCGGGCAGCGGCGACGACGAGCGACGGGCTTTGCGCGAGCGCCTGGCGTTGCAGCGCGTCGAGGCGGGCGTCGCCGAAGCGCTCCCACCACGGGCCTTTCGGCGCCGCGTCGCCGGGCACCGCGGTCTGCCACGGCGCCTCGACCGTCCACGCCGGTGGCGTCTCGACCGCGGGCCGCACGTAGTCGGGCCCGGCGACACAACCGGCGAGGAGCGCCGCGCACGCCGCGCCGACGAGGTCGCCGCGTCGTCGCGACGGTGTCATGGCTGTGCCTTCGCGGCCGACGAAGCGCGCGCCCCCAAAGCGGCGGCCGAGGCGTCGTCGCCGGCGCTGAGCTTCACGGCGTCGCCTTCGGCGAGCGAGTCGGAGGGGTTGACGACGAGCCGGTCCGTCGCGCCGATGCCGTCGAGCACCTCGACCGATTCGCCGAGGTTGCGGCCGAGCGTCAGCGCACGCAGATGGACGCGGCTCGACGCATCGACGACGGCGACACGCGTGCCCTCGGCGCGAAAGAGCAGCACATTGGTCGGAATGACGAGCGTCGAGCTCGCCGCCAGCGGCAGCACGACCTGGACGTAGGCGCCGGGCAGGAGCGCGCCTTCGGGGTTGCGCAGGTTGATCTCGACCTGCATCGTCCGCGACGCCGTGTCGATCGCGCTCGCCGTGCGCGCGACTTCGCCGGGAAACGACTGGCCGCGCAGCTCCGACTGCGTGATGACGACCTTCTGCCCGGGCCTGACGAGCTGTGCGTAGGCCTGCGGCACGTTGACGTAGACGCGCAGCGGATCCATCTGGGTCAGCACGAAGAGCGTCCGCCCGCCGGAGTCGATCAGGTCGCCGACATCGACGCTGCGCCGCGTGATGACGCCGGAAAAAGGTGCCGTGACCCGGGTGAAGCCCTGCAGTTGGCGCAGCCGCTGCATGTTGGCGTCGGCGGCGGCGAGGTTGGCCTCGGCCTGCGACGCGGCGCTGCGCTTCTCGTCGAGCTCCTGCTGCGCGACGACGTCCTTCTTGCGCAGCGCCTCCCAGCGCTCGACGGTGCTCCTGGCCAGGCCGAGACTCGCGACCATCTGCTGGCGCGCGGCGACGGCCTGCGAGAGCTGCTGGTCGACCTCGGGCGATTCGATCTCGGCAAGCAGATCGCCCTTCTCGACGTGGCTGCCGATGTCGTGCGCCCAGCGCTTCACGTAGCCGCTCGAGCGCGCTGCGATCGGCGCCTGCTGGTAGCCCTGCAGCGTCCCCGGCAACGCGAGCGTCTGCGCGGCGCCGCCGACCTTGCCGAAGGTCGTCTTCGCGTACTGGATCGACTGCTCGCCGGCGCTCGCCTCGAGGGCACGCGCGTTGGCGATGCGCATGACCACGGTCCGGCCGGCGCCGAGCACCAGCAGGACGATGACGACGACGGCCGTGATCGTCACGGCGCGCATGACGCGGGCTCGCTCGGCTAGGGTCGCCGTCGGGGCGGCGGGCGCCGGCCCGGAATCGGAAGGTTCACTCATTCGATCAGGCTTTCTGCAGCGCCGGGTCCGGCCGCTCGTGAGCACCCCGCGCGCGCGCGGCGCGATGCTCCATCCGTTCGTGAATCGCGGCGAAGACGACGGGGACGAACAGCAGCGTCGACACGGTGGCGAACAGAAGGCCGCCGATCACGGCGCGGCCGAGCGGCGCGTTCTGCTCGGCGCCCTCGCCGATGCCGAGCGCCATCGGCATCATGCCGATGATCATCGCCAGCGCCGTCATCAGGACCGGGCGAATCCGGGTCGAGCCGGCGTCGAGCGCCGCGCCCGCGGGGGAGGCTCCTTCCTCGCGCCGTTGCCGCGCAAACGACACCAGCAGGATGCTGTTCGCGGTCGCGACGCCCATCGTCATGATGGCGCCGGTCAGCGCCGGCACCGACAGCGTCGTCGCGGTCACGAGCAGCATCCAGGCGATCCCTGCCAGCGCCGCCGGCAGCGCGGCGATGATGATGAGGGCGTCGATCCACGACTGGAAATTGACGACCACGAGCAGGTAGACGAGGACGATCGCCATCGCCAGGCCGACGCCGAGGCCGATGAACGAGGCCTGCATCGTCTGCACCTGGCCGCGCACGACGACCGAGCTGCCGCGCGGAAGATCCCCGCGGACCGAGTCGACGAGCGTCTGGACCCGGGCGGCAACGCTCGCCAGGTCGGTTCCCTGCACGCTCGCGAAGACATCGATCGCCGGCTGGATGTTGTAGCGCGAGACGACCGCCGGCTGCACCGCGGCGCGCGCCTCGACGAGGTTGCCGAGCAGCTGCGGCGACGCCGGGCCGCCCGAGCCCGACGACACCGGCGTGTTGAGCAGGGAATCGAGCGAGTCGACGCGGTACTGCGGCGTCTGCACGGCGATCGAGTAGACGACGCCGTTTTGCGGGTTGAGCCAGAACGCCGGCGCGGTCTGCGAGCTGCCGGCGAGCGAGACGAGGACGTTCTGGCCGACGTTTTGCGCCGTCAGTCCGACCTGCTGCAAGCGCGAGCGATCCATCTCGAGGTTGACGGCCGGCGCATCGAGGCGCTGGTGAACGTGGACGTCGACCGCGCCGGGGATCTGCTGCATCTTCTTCACCAGACGTGCGGCGATCGCCGCGTTCGCCGTCTGGTCGTTGCCGGTGAACTGGACGTCGATCGCTGCCGGCAGGCCGAAGTTCAGGATCTGGGTGACGATGTCGGCCGGCTGGAAGAAGAACTCGGTGCCCGGAAAGCGCTTCGGCAGCTCGCTGCGCAGGAGGGTCACGAACTCGCGCGTCGGCCGGTGCCCTTCCTTCAGCGACATCAGGATCTCGCCGTCGAGCGTGCCGATCGTTCCGGCGTTGCTGTACGAGAGGTTGATGCCGCTGTTCGGGACGCCGAGGTTGTCGAGCACGGTGTCGAGCTCGTCCTTCGGAATGAGCTGGCGGATCGCCACCTCGACGTCGTCGGCGAGGCGGGCGGTCTCCTCGATCCGGGTCCCGGTCGGGGCGCGCATGTGGAGCCGGATCTGGCCGGCGTCGACGCTCGGAAAGAAGTCGCGGCCGAGGACGGGATAGAGCAGGCACGAGAGCAGGCAGAAGCCGAGAAAGCCGGCGCCGAAGACAGCGCGCTTCTCGAGCAGCGCTCCCAAGGCGATCGTGTAGGCGCTGCGCACGCGCTCGAACTGGCGGTCGAACGCCTTGTAGGTGCGCTGCAGCAGGCTCGGCCGCGCGCCGTTCGCTGCTGCCCCATGGGCGCGACGCATGAGGAGCATGACGAGCGTCGGCACCAGCGTGCGCGACAGGAAGTACGACGCGATCATCGCGAAGACGACGGCCTCGGCGAGCGGCACGAAGAGA
>DATAYY010000137.1:0-2026 GCA_036272325.1 Caldimonas sp.
CCTACAGCTATCTCGCCTTCACCCAGCTTCGGCAGATGGACGTCGCCATCGCCCTGAAGCCGATGAAGATTCTCGAGGTGATGGAGAAGGTCGGCAACGTGCCGACCACGATCACCTGCGCCGTGAAAGGACGCTACGCCCGAGCCGACCTCGGCCGCTGGGCGCAGCGCTACGGCATCGGGTTCAACCCGTCGGACATGCGCGCCAACGACGGCGAGGCCTGCTCGCGCGCCGTGTTGTCGGCCAGCACGCCGCAGGACGCCGCCGACATCACCTTGGCTCTCTATCAAGCGATCTGGAGCGAAGGGAAGACGCTGGCGAATTCCGCCGACGTCGTCGCGGCTGTCTCCGCGCACGGGATCGACGCGAGCGGCGTCGTCGCCCGGATCGACAGCCCCGCGACCGTGGCAAAGCTCAAAGCCAACACCGACGAAGCAGCCGAGCGCGGCGTCTTCGGCTCGCCGACCACCTTCGTCGGCGTGGCGATGTTCTTCGGGAACGACCGCCTCGACTTCGTGCGCGAAGAGCTCGCGCGCCTGGAGGAGGCAGCATGAGCGCGACCAAACCGCTGGCGCTGGTCACCGGTGTCGGACCCGGTACGGGCGCGGCCGTGGTCCGCCGCTTCGCGGAAGGGGGCTATCGCGTCGCTATGCTGGCCCGCGACGCTGACCGGCTCGCGACGCTGGCGCATGAGATCCCGGACTCAATCGCCGCCCCTTGCGACGTGGCCGACGCTTCGGCGCTGGCGCGGGTCATCGCCGAGGTCGGAGATCCGCAAGTTGTCGTCCACAACGCGGTCGGCGGGGCTTTCGGCACCTTCTCCCAGATCGAAGGGGAGACGCTGCGCCGCAACTTCGAGATCAACACCATGGCGCTGTTCAACCTCGCGCGGCTGACGACGCCGGCGATGGTGGCCGGCGGCGAAGGCGCCCTGATTGTCACCGGCAACACGTCGGCGACCAGGGGACGCGCGTCGTTCGCCGGCTTTGCACCGACCAAGGCGGCCCAGCGGATTCTGGCCGAGTCCCTGGCGCGCGACCTCGGGCCGAAGGGCGTACACGTCGCCTACCTCATCATCGACGCTGTGATCGACGTGCCTTGGCAACGCCAACGGCTGCCAGATGCGAAGGACGACTTCTTCACTTCTCCCGCTTCGATCGCCGCCGAAGTCTTCCACCTCGCGCACCAGCCCCGCGACGCCTGGTCGTTCCTCGCCGAGGTGCGCCCATTCCACGAACCGTGGTGAGCGGCATGGATGGAGCCGCCACAGGACTGCTGGACGGATTGGGGCAGCTACAGGCCAAGCTGAGCGGCGGTCTGGGCGCGCCGATCGGCCGGACGCTGAACTTCGATCTGGTCGAGGTCGAACGCGGACGCGCCGTGTTCGAGGGTCACCCCGACCGCAGCGTCTACAATCCTCTGAGCGCCGTGCACGGCGGCTATGCGGCGGCGCTGCTCGACAGCGCCTGCGGGATCGCCACGCATTCCACCCTGGGGCCCGGCCGCAGCCATACGACGCTGGAACTCAAGGTGTCTTATTTGCGCCCGCTCAGCGAAGACAGCGGCCGGGTACGGGCCGTCGGCCGGGTGATTTCCGTCGGCAAGCGCGTCGCCTTCGCCGAGGCGACGCTTCACGACGAAGCCGGACGGCTCTGCGCCACCGCCAGTTCAACCCTGCTCGTCTTCGACTTGGAGCCGCGCGCCGGCAGCGCGCGCGGTTGAGGGACCGGCGTTGACGAATGCTTTCGCCACGCTGTGTCGCCGTCTGGAGCGCCGGCCGTGAGCGCGTCGACAGCGAAGGCGCTCGACGCCGGCGCGATCGTTGAAGCGTCTCGCTTGACGGCAGGCCGTCTGGCCTTGCTCGCGAGCCTTGCAGCACTCGGGGCGCTCGCCACGAACATCATGCTGCCCGCGTTCCCCCCGATCGCTCGGGACCTGGGCGTCCATCCGCGCGACTTGGCGTTGACCCTCGGCGTGTTCTTCGTCGTCTTCGCGTGTGGTCAGGTCTTTGTTGGCCCCTTTGCGG
>DATAYY010000138.1:0-5550 GCA_036272325.1 Caldimonas sp.
GAGGTCGCCTACCTCGACCAGGCCAATCCCGAGGTCACCGAGCGCCGCATCTCGCGCATCGTCGCCCTCGAGCCGCCGGTGCTGATCTGCGCCGACGGCCAAGTGCCGCCGGACCGGCTGGTCGCGCTCTGCGAACGCGCCGACATCCCGCTCTTCGTCACCGAGGAATCGGCCGGCCACGTCATCGACGTCGTCCGTGGCTATCTCAGCCAGCACTTCGCCGAGCGGACGACGCGCCACGGCGTCTTCATGGACATCCTCGGCATCGGCGTCCTGCTGACCGGCGAGTCGGGGCTCGGCAAGAGCGAGCTCGGCCTCGAGCTGATCTCGCGCGGCCATGGCCTCGTCGCCGACGACGCGGTCGATCTCTACCGCGTCTCGCAGACCGCGCTCGAAGGGCGCTGCCCCGACCTGCTGATGAACCTGCTCGAGGTGCGCGGCATCGGCCTGCTCGACATCAAGGCGATCTTCGGCGAGACCGCCGTGCGCCGGAAGATGCGGCTGAAGCTGATCGTCCACCTCGTCCGCAAGGAGACGATGGATCGCGACTTCGAGCGGCTACCCTACGAGCCGCTCAGCGAGGACATCCTCGAGGTCCCGGTGCGAAAGACCGTGATCGCGGTCGATGCCGGCCGCAACCTCGCGGTGCTGGTCGAGGCGGCCGTGCGCAACACGATCCTGCAACTGCGCGGCATCGACACCTACGCCGAGTTCATCGCCCGGCACCACAAGGCGATGGGCAAGGTCGACTAGGGCATCGAGAGCGAACAAATCGTTCGCGCCGCCGAGGACAGCCGCCCCAGCGTCACTTGTTCCTGAACACGCAGTTCTTCTTCGTGCACGCGGCGTAGAGCGCGAGCGCGTGATCCTGCAGCTCGAAGCCGCGCGTCGTCGCGACCTGCCGCTGGCGCTTCTCGATCTCGGCGTCGAAGAATTCCTCGACCCGGCCGCAGTCGAGGCAGACGAGGTGGTCGTGGTGCTTGCCCTCGTTGAGCTCGAACACCGCCTTGCCGCTCTCGAAGTGGTTGCGCGACAGGATGCCGGCCTGCTCGAACTGCATCAGCACGCGGTAGACGGTCGCCAGGCCGATATCGGCGTGCTCGGCGAGGAGGACGCGAAAGACGTCCTCGGCGCTCATGTGGCGCTGGGTCGTGTTCTGGAAGACCTCGAGGACCTTGATGCGCGGCAACGTCGCCTTCAGGCCGCTGTTCTTCAGTTCTTCGGCATGGGTCATGGCGGTCTGGCGAGGCGCGGCGGCCGAGAGGTGCGCCGGTAGAATCGTCGAATCATACGAGCTTGGCGCGCGCGTCGGCAGCGGCCGCGCGAACGCCCCGATCACCGTCATGCCCACTTTTCGTATCCCCCGCGCCGCGGCCGTCGCCCTCGTCGGCGTGGCCCTTGCCGGCTGCCAGTCGCTGCAGACGTCCGAGAGCTTCCTCGGCGTCATCACGCCCTACCGTGTCGAGGTCGTTCAGGGCAACGTCGTCACGAGCGAGCAGATCGCTCTTGCCAAGCCTGGCCAGACGCGCGCGCAAGTCCGCGACGCCCTCGGCTCGCCGCTCCTCACCGATCCGTTCCATACCGACCGCTGGGACTACGTCTTCACGATCCGTCGCCCGGGCGCCGCGCCGCAGCTGCGCCGCGTCATCGTCCGCTTCAAGGACGACGTGCTGACGACCGTCGAGGGCGGCGACGACCTGCCGAGCGAGCATGACTTCGTCGCTTCGATCGACACCTTCAAGACCGCGCGCAATGCACCGCCGCTGGTCCTCAGCGAGGAGCAGGTCAAGGCGCTGCCGGTGCCGGCAAAACCTCCCGCGGCCGAGCCCGTGCCGCCGGTCCCCGCCCGCACCTACCCGCCGCTCGAGCCGCGCTCATGAGGCGCCGGGGACGCTTCGCGTCGACCGGCCGGGGAGGCACGATCCTCCCCGCGGCGGCGCGCCGGCGGTCATGACGAGCGCAGGTCGGCGCCGCCGAGTCGCCGTCGCCGGCGCGTCCGGCCGAATGGGCCGCGCGCTCGTCGAGGCTCTGGCGACGAGCCCGGACCTCGTCCTCGCCGGCGCATTCGATGTCGCCGGCAGCGCCGCGATCGGCAGCGATGCGAGCGCCTTTCTCGGCAGGGACAGCGGCGTGGTCGTCACTGCCGACGTGCGCGCCGCGCTGGCAGCGAGCGAGGTGCTGATCGACTTCACGCGGCCGGAAGGAACGCTCGCCCACCTCGCGCTCTGCCGTGAGCTCGGCGTCGCCGCGGTGATCGGCACGACCGGGTTCGACGCCGCCCAGAAAAGCGCGATCGCCAGTTGCGCCGAGCACATCGCGATCGTTCTCGCGCCGAACATGAGCGTCGGCGTCAACGTCGTCCTGAAGCTGCTCGACGTCGCCGGCCGCACGCTCGCCGAGGGCTTCGACGTCGAGATCGTCGAGACGCACCACCGGATGAAGGTCGACGCCCCGAGCGGGACCGCGCTGCGCATGGGCGAGGTCGTCGCCGCGGCGCAAGGCAAGTCGCTCGAGCAGGTCGCCGTCCACGACCGCGACGGCGAGCGCCGGCCCGGGACGATCGGCTTCGCGTCGCTGCGCGGCGGCGACATCGTCGGCGACCACACGGTACTGTTCGCCGGCGCCGGCGAGCGGATCGAGATCACCCACCGCTCGTCGAGCCGCGCCACCTACGCCGACGGCAGTCTGCGCGCGGCGCGCTTCGTCCTCCAGCAGAAGTCGGGGCTGTTCGGCATGGACGAAGTGCTCGGGCTCGGGAGCGCCCGACCGGTGAGTGCCAGCGCATGATCGGCGGCGACTTCGCGCACTTCTGGTCGCAGGGCGACGCGATCACGCGCAGCGTCGCGACGCTGCTCCTCGCGATGTCGATCAGCGCCTGGGTGCTGATCTTCTGGAAGGGCTGGCTGCTGCGCCGCGTCAAGGTCGACCTGCAGCGCGCGGTGCCCGCGTTCTGGGCGGCACCGTCGCTCGACGACGGCCGCTCGCAGCTTGCCGCGTTCGACCGCGAGGGCGTCCTGCGTCCGCTCGTCGACGCTGCCCTCGCCACGCCAGGGGCGGGAACGCTCGAGGCGCACGGCCAGGTCGACTCGCAACTGACGCGGCGTCTGCGCGACGCGCTGCACCGCGTGCTCGGCGAGCTCCAGTTCGGCCAGGTCGTGCTGGCGTCGATCGGCAGCACTGCTCCGTTCATCGGCCTGTTCGGGACGGTCTGGGGCATCTACCACGCGCTTGTCAGCATCTCGGCCGCGGGAACGATCACGATCGAGCGCGTCTCCGGGCCGGTTGGCGAGTCGCTGGTGATGACCGCGGCCGGCCTCGCGGTGGCGATCCCGGCGGTGCTCGCCTACAACGTCTTCGGCAAGCGCGTCGCCGCGAGCGAAGCCGAGCTCGAAGGCTTCGCGCACGACCTGCGCGAGATGATCGTCGACTCGAAATGAAGCCTCGGCGCTGCCTTTGATGGCCTTCGGTCGCCTCGAACGCAATCCCGGCGCGCAGCCGATGAGCGACATCAACATGACGCCGTTGATCGACGTCATGCTCGTGCTGCTCGTGATCTTCATGATCACCGCACCGTTGATGACGTCGAGCCTCAAGCTCGACCTGCCGAAGACCGACGCCGCCCAGCCAGGCGACACGCCGCAGTTCGTCAGCGTCGCCCTCGACAAGGACGGTCGTCTCTTCTACGGCGAGGAAGCGGTCGACGCGGCGGCGTTCGCCGAGCGCGTCGCTGCCGCGGCCAAACGCAACCCGCAGACCGAGGTTCAACTGCGCGCCGACAAGGCCGTTCCGTACGGCCGCGTCGCCGAGCTGATCGGGGTCGTCCAGAAGGCCGGGCTGTCGCGGATCGGCTTCGTCGCCGATCCCGAGAAGTAGGCCAGGCCCGGGTCAGTTGGTCGACCGGGCGGCGTCGCCGTCGTGCCGGGGCTCCTCGGCCGGCGCCGGAGCGGTCTTCGGCCGCGGGCTGCGGATCGGAATGTTCGAGCCGGTTCGGTATTCGGGCGGCTCTCTCGACGCGGTCGAGCCGGCGCCTTGCGGGTCTGGGGCAGCGCAAGCGGCGACGAGGGCAGCGAAGACGACGACGAGGCAACGAAACGGGGTCATGGTCGGGATCGAGGTCGAGTGCAAAGCCCGGCACTATAGCGATCCCGGCGCGGCGCCGAGGAGCTCGCGCCCTGCGACGCGGAGTGCGTTTCTATAATCGATCGATGTCCGCCCGCCGCATTGCTCTCGCATGAAGGCCGATTTCGCACCCCACGACGTCGAACAGGCAGCGCAGCGCGCGTGGACTGCTGCCGATGCCTACCGAGTCCGCGAGGATCCGGCCCGGCCCAAGTACTACGCCTGCTCGATGCTGCCGTACCCGAGCGGCCGGCTGCACATGGGGCACGTGCGCAACTACACGATCAACGACATGCTGGCGCGCCAGTTGCGCATGACCGGCATGAACGTGCTCATGCCGATGGGCTGGGACGCGTTCGGCCTGCCGGCAGAGAACGCGGCGATGAAGAACGGCGTTCCGCCGGCGCGCTGGACGCGCGAGAACATCGGCGCGATGAAGGCGCAGATGCAGGCGCTCGGGCTGGCGATCGACTGGAGCCGCGAGATCGCGACCTGCGACCCGTCGTACTACCGCTGGAACCAGTGGTTCTTCCTGAAGATGCTCGAGGCCGGCATCGCCGAGCGGCGGACCCAGACCGTCAACTGGGATCCGGTCGACCAGACCGTGCTTGCCAATGAGCAGGTCATCGAGGGGCGCGGCTGGCGTTCCGGCGCGCTGGTCGAGAAGCGCGAGATCCCCGGCTACTACCTGAAGATCACGCGCTACGCCGACGAGCTGCTCGAGTGCGTGCAAAGCGGCCTGCCGGGCTGGCCCGAACGCGTCAAGGTGATGCAGGAGCACTGGCTCGGCAAGAGCGAGGGCGTGCGCTTCGCGTTCCTGCACGACGTCCGCGCCAGGGACGGCATGCCGATCGGCGGCGGTCGTCTCTACGTCTTCACGACGCGCGCCGACACGATCATGGGGGTGACCTTCTGCGCCGTCGCGCCCGAGCATCCGCTCGCCCTGCGAGCGGCCGAGTCGAACCCGGCGGTCGCCGCCTTCATCGAAACTTGCAAGGTCGGCGGCACGACCGAAGCCGAGGTCGCGATGCAGGACAAGCGAGGCATCGACACCGGCCTCGTCGTCGAGCATCCGCTCAGCCACGAGAAGGTTCCGCTCTGGATCGGCAACTACGTGCTGATCGGCTATGGCGATGGCGCGGTGATGGGAGTTCCCGGCCACGACCAGCGCGACTTCGAGTTCGCACGTCGCTACGGCATCGACATCCAGCAGGTGATCCACGTCGACGGCGAGGAATTCTCGTACGAGCACTGGCAGGATTGGTACGCCGACACGTCGTGCAGCGTCACCGTCAACTCCGACGTCTATAGCGGGCTTGCATACGAGGCAGCGATCGACGCTGTCGCCAGGGCGCTGAGGCATCGCGGCCTCGGCGGCAGGCAGACGAGCTGGCGCTTGCGTGACTGGGGGATCAGCCGGCAGCGCTACTG
>DATAYY010000139.1:0-11091 GCA_036272325.1 Caldimonas sp.
GTGCGAAAGTAGTCGCCCATCTGCTTGAACGCAGTGCCCAGCCTGCGTGCCCATGCCTCGGTCGGCTCGAACGGCAAGTACGGCAGTTCGTCGTTGAAGCGGGCGACGACCAGGCGCGCGGCCGGGTTGCCGCGCACCGCAATGCCGGCGCAGTGCGTGCCGTGGATGTAGTGCCGAAGCGGCTTGCCGATCTCGAACCAGGCGTGCATCTGCTCGGGCGAGTACGTCGCGAACTTCTTCTCCACCTTGGTCGCCTCGGGCGAGTCGATGCCGTTCTGCAAGTCGAGGATGCCCGTGATCTGGCCACGGAACTCCGGATATGCCTCCTGCTCGGCGTCGGTGAGCGGGTGCAGCCATCCCGTCGCCGGGTTGCCCTGGTCATCGAACGCCAGGCCGTGATTGCCGCTCGCCGTCGGCATCGGGTCGGTGAACAGCTGGTCGGGATAGAGCGCGACGTCGATTCCGGAATCCCAGATCGCGACCGCGACCGGCGTCGTCTTGTCGCTCGCGGTGAGCGTCACCTCGCGCGCCGGCCAGATGTCGGGACGCGTCGAGTCGTACTTCGCGATGTATTCGTGCAGCACCTCGGTCCTGAGCGCGTTCAGCGGCAGCGTCCGCAGCAGCGCGACGCGAGTCGCGAGCAGCTTCCACGCCTGCTCGAGATCAACGGCGCCCGACTTCACGACCGCCGGATCGACCTCCGACTGCAGATTGGCGAGCAACGCTGCGCGACTCATGAGGCGCCCGAACCCGTACGTCGCCTTGACGCTGTCCTGCACCTGCTGCCACGGTAGCGGCGTCACCAGCGCCTTGTAGCGATCGCGAAACGCCTGCTCGTACTTTTCCCCCGATGTGCTGCCCGACTGCAACGCCGCCTGCAGCCGCGCCTGCTCGGCGAGGCCGCTCGTGAGGCGGCTCGCGGGCTTGTCCTCGAGCCCGCGCAGCGTCGCGACAGTTTCCAGCCCGCCGCGATCGTCGCCCGCCAGCTCCTGCAGATTCAGCTTCGCATGCAGGATGCGGCGGATCGTCGAGCGATCGTCGATCTCGTACTTCGAGAGCAGCGTATCGACATCGGCGCGCACTTCGGCGGCAAAGACGTCGAAGTTCGCCGCGCTCGCCTCGACGAACTGCGATGCCGGGCCGGAAATCGGATAGCTGTAGCGCGGCAGGTCAGCGACGCTCGCGACCCTGGCGCGCGGAGCACCGCCGGCAAAGGCTCCGGTCGCGGCCAACGCCAGCGCGGTCACGCAAAGGCGCCCGATCCACGAGCGGTGTCGCAGTGCTTGAAGTCGAATCAACGCCGCCTCCCGAGCGGAGAAGGAGCCGCAATATATCCGGCTACCTCCGGCATCGGCTCGCGCGGGCTTCGAACGTCAGAACTCCAAGTCGATGTCGGCCAGCCTGACGAGCGGCTTTCTGTCGAAGCGCTTGCGCTGGACGACCGTGCGCTCGCTGTCGTCGGCATCGTTGCTGCCGACGGGCTGGATCGACCAGTTCGATTCCAGGATCGACGTGTTGAAGTTCGCCGAGCGGCGGACCTCGACGCAGACCTCGCCGCGACCGAGCTCGAGCTCCGGGCAGAAGTTGCGATTGCGGTCGAAGCTTTCGCCGCCGCACTCGGTCGTCCGCATCCAGCTTGTTTCCGTGCTGCCGATCAGGAGCCACTCGCCGCCCTGGTAGCGGAACTGGAAGCTCTGCTCTCCTCCCGAGCTGCCTGCGCACGAGAATCCGCCGCCGCCGAACGACAGGGTCCGGCCACGGAGCTTCATGCCGCCGAAGTGATCGCCGTGGTTGCCGACCCCGGAGTGGATCTCCTTGGTGATCGAGAGCCGATAACCGCCCTTCGCCTCGCGAAAGACGATGACCAGCCTTCGACCGTCCGCTTCGCACTGTTCCTGCTCCAGTGGGGAGCTCTCCGCGAGCTCGGTGCAGTCGGGCACGACCAGAATCGCCGCGTCGCGCAGGCCGTCGCCATTGAGGTCGGCCTCGATCTTGGTGGCGATGTGGTGCTGCGGCGGAACGAAGCTTTCGACGGTGAGGCCCGACGGCGGGATGGGCAGTGAGACGTCACCCGCCGCGTGCGCGAACTGGCAGCAAATGCCGACAAGCGGCGCAACCCATTTCGACCATCCAGATCCCATGACTCGCAGTGTCGACCCTCGATGCGAAGGCACGCCGAAGGCGATGTGAACGGTGCGAGAACGGGTGGCACTGCTCGCCCCGACCGATCGCCAGGTCCAGCCCTTCGTTGCCTAGCACGTCGGAGACGAGGCGTGGGCCGCGCGCCCGCCTCGCTTCGTTGCCCGCGCGGCGTGGCGCCGGGCCGCTTCCCTGGCGCCTACTGGGCCCGAGATCGCATTCGCCGTCGGTGTCGCATCGAAGACGAGCGTCGCCGGCCACACCGGCCAGGTGACGCCGAGGCTCGCGTTGTTCGGGTCGCCATTGCCAGCGACGTTCGGGATGCTGCCGTCGAAGCCGCCGCCGCCGAACATCCGACCTTCGAGTTCCATACCGTCTCCAGCGCGACGCGAACTGGATGTCGGGCGCCGTCGTGTCGACCGGCGAGGTCTTGCCGGTGACGAGGTAGGACTCGGGGATCGCCTTCGCTCCGGTGCCGAGGCGGCGACGCCGGACGCCGCGGTGACGACGGCGCCCGCGGTGGCCACGCCGATCGATGCCGCCGGGGCGCCATGCCGTTGAGGTCGGCACACGCGAGCTGTGTCGCCGCCCGCGGCGACGTCGTTGTGCCACCGCCGCCGTGTCGCTGCCGCAGCAGCTCGCGAGCGTCGCGACCAAGAAGATGAGAGCCCCGATTCGGCGTGTTCTGTTCGCATGCGATGTCTTTTGGCGCCGAAGTCTCGGCGTGGGCAGAGCGGCGTTCAATGTCGAAGCAGCGCCTCGGCGGGGGCGCGACCAATGTGTCGAGTCCACCGCAAAAGCCCGCAGGCACGGGCAATCAGGGCATCGGCGTGCCGAGACTCCAGAGGCGCAGCGCGAGGTGGATCTCGAGCGCGCGCGAGGCCTGGCCCCAGTGGCCGAGCAGGTCCTCGATCGTCGCCAGGCGCTGGCGCACGGTGTTGACGTGGATCGCCATCCGCTGCGACGTCGTCCTTGCGTTCTGGTTGGCGTCGAAGTACGAGAGCAGCGTCGCGGCGAGGTCCGAGCCGCGCTTCCGATCGTGTGCGAGCAAGGGGCCGATCGTCGCCGCTAGAAAGTTGTCGAGGCTGGCGCGATCGTGGGTCTCGAACAGCGTCGAGTAGATCGCCAGCTCGTCCTGGCTGACGACCTGGCCCTGAACGCCGATCCGGCCGAGCACTGTGAGCGCGCGCCGGAGGGTCGCGTAGAGCGCCGGGATCTCGGCCGGCCGTGCCACCGGGCGCGACAGCACGCCGCGATGCACCGCCTTCAGGTCCTGTCGCACCCAGGTCGAGATCGCGTTGCGCACTTCCTGCGCGCCGCTCGCGCCGCAGAGGACGACGAGCACGCCGTCGATGTCGTCGGCGAGCGCGTTGGCCGGCAACGCGACGCCGCCAACGCGCCGCGCGGCATAGTCGGCGCCCGGGCTCTCCATCTCGACCAGCACCAGCGAGAGCGGCCGCGTCAGGTCGAGGCCGTGCTGCCCGGCGCGGTCGGCGAGCACAGCCGGGTCGTCCTGGCGCGGTGAGACGAGCGAGCGCAGCAGCACCGACGCGCTCCGGTTGCGCGACGCTTCGGCGCGGTGCTGCGACAGCAGCACGACACCGATCACGGTGCAGCTGCGCTCGAACGTGCGCACCGCGACTTCTTCGAGCGCGCCGCGATGAAACAGCAGCGCAGTACCGAGCGCGTCGTCGCCGCCGATCACTGGCAGCGCGCGGCAGGTCTCGCCGCCGGTCTCGTAGGCGACGACGGCGCGGCCGGTCGCGCGGCTCGCGCGCACGGCACGCGCCAGCTCGGCGCCATGCGCGCCACTCGGCGCGTACGCCGCTGCCGCGGCGGCGTCGTAGCCGTTCGCGGTACCTCCGCTCACGACCAGTCCCGTCTCGTCGAGCACCAGCACGCTGCCGCCGACGAGCTGCGCGACCGCCTGGCACAGCGTCGCCAGCGACGCTCCGCGCGCCAGCAGCGACGTGATCTGCTCGTGGGCGTCGATCGCGGCCTGGCTGGTGAGCAGGTGCCGCTCGAGCTCGGCGCGCGCCTCGTCGGCCCTGGCAAGGGCAGCGTTCGCGCGCTCGAAGTCGAGCGCGTTCTTCAGCGCCACCGCAGCGTAGGTGGCGAGGGTGCACAGGATCGACGTGCTCTGCGCCGTGTGCATCCGGTGGTAGCGGTCGGCGACGAACAAGAGGCCGGTGACCTCGCCGTCCCAGATCAGCGGCACGCCGACCAGGGCGGCGATGCCCTCTTCGCGGAAGGTGTCGTCAAGCTTCGCTTCGTGCGCGAAGCGCTTGTCGTGCAGGTAGTCGGGTGTCGTGAACGGCAGCCGCGTCGACATCACGATGCCGGCAGCGCCGCGGTCGCGCCGCGCGACCATCGCCGCCGGGCCCTGCGAGAGCGCGCCGTCGGCGACGAGGACGTGGAACTCGCCTAGTCCGGCGTCGTAGGTCGAGAGCCAGGCGACGTCGGAGCCGAGGAGGTTGCGCGCCCGCGAGACGATGGTGCTGAGCAGCTCCTGGAGATCGAGCCGGCTCGACAGGTCCTGCGCCGACGCGATCACCGCCAGCAGGCCGCGCTCGCGCTGCTCCTGCAGCTCAAGCCGGTTACGAACGCCCATCGCCATCCGCACCGTCTCGACCAGCGTCGACTTGCCCGGGTAGCTGGCCGGCAAGGCATCGACGTCGGCGAGGCGATGCGCGAATTCCTCGGCCGATGCGCCCTGGTGCAGCATCGCAACGAGGTCGCGCACGGTCTGCTCGTTGCTGTCGACATGGATGGCGCGGGTCATGGCGTCGTCCTCCTCACATTCGATCGTGCCCGCGAGTGTGCGCCGGCCACATTGGGTTTCTCCCCGAGAGCAGCGAGACTTGGCCGCAAGTGTCGATCCTGGATTCGCTTCGCCCCGCTCGCGGCCTTCGCGTCCTCGTCACCGCCGGCGCGGGCGGCGTCGGTGCGGCGGTCGCGCGCGCGTTCCACGCCGCTGGATCGCGCGTGCACGTCTGCGACGTCGACCGCTCAGCGCTCGACCGGCTGCGAGCCGAAGTGTCCGGGATCACCGGCAGCATGGCCGACGTCTCGCGCGCCGCCGACGTCGGCTCGGTGTTCGCCGACGTCCAGGAAACGCTCGGCGGCCTCGATGTGCTGGTCGGCAACAGCGGCATCGCCGGGCCAGCGGGCCCGGTCGAGACGATCGACGGCGCCGGCTGGGAGCGCTCGATCGCCGTCAACCTGCATGGACAGTTCCATTTCGCGCGCCGCGCGGTTCCGCTGCTGAAGGCGTCGCTCGCCGGACCGTGCCTGATCATGATCGGCGCCGCCTCGGCCCGCCCCGGCTGGGCCGTACACATCGCCGACGCGTCGAGCACCTGGGCGATCGTCGGCCTGATGCGATCGCTCGCGAGCGAGCTCGGCCCGCACGGCATCCGAGTCAACGCCATCCTGCTCGGTGCCCGGACGGCGCGCGAGCCGCTCGCCGACGGCAGCGCCGACCGCACCGCGCGGCGCCGTGTCGCAACCGCCGACGACGCCGCCGCGCTCGCCTTGTTCCTGTGCTCGCCGGCGGCGCGCAATGTCACCGGGCAGGCGGTGAGTGTCGATGGCAGCGCCGGGCTGGTCTGACGCCGCCCGCGCGAGTCACTTCCTGCGTTGCAGCGCCTTGAATCTCCCAATTCCGGCCAGCAGGCCAGCCACTAGCAGCGCGAGCGTTTCCGGCTCTGGCGCCGGCGACGCGGCGACGACATCGAGCGAGGTAGGCGTGAACTGGCCGCTGGAGATGCCGCTATTGAACTGACCGATGTTCATCGCGCCGAGGGCAGACCAGTCGACCGGCTGGAGGAGCGAGAGGTCGCCGGCAGGGGTCGAGAAGATCGCGGACGCGGGGCCTAGGAAGTCGGCGACCGCGAGCTGCACCATCACTGCGGTCGGGTTGTCGGGAAGGTGCCGGCCGCGAACGACATCGAGCCGCTCACCGGTACCGCCGACGACCGCCCCCCGGAACCACGTTTGCGGCCGTCAGGACGCCGGTGAGGTGGACCTCGAGCGTGCGCTCGCGCGACGACCCGTGAATACGAGGCCGCCGACCAGCAGGCGAAGGCTGACGACAGGCGGCCGAACGATGTGGCGCGTGGCATGGAACAGGCTCCCCGCGATGGTCGGGCCGCCGGCGCGATGCGGAGCAGCCCCATCTTCGTGGGCGCAAGCCGCGCGCGAATCCCGCCATCGAGCCGCGCCAGCCCCGGCGGCCCTTCGTTTCGACCCGCGCTATCTCCCGAGGTCCCGTTGGTCTGCGGGCGCGGAATGTTTGGCCCAGAGCTCGACGATCTCCCTGTGCTCGGGGACGTTGTGGAGGAAGCTGTGGCGCCAATGTTCGTCGCGGATCGCCGCGGCTTCCGACTGGAGCCCCCGGTACGCCACAGCGAGTGCCGCCGCCGTTCGAGGGTCATTCGTTCGGGCGCGCACCTTGTAGGTCGTCAGCCGGATCCAGTGCTCCATCGCGCCGCCGAGACCTCCGGCACGGCCCGCCGTCGACGCATCGCGCAAGTCGGCGCACGCGAGCAAGGTCTCGAGCCTGCTCGTCGCACGATCGATGTCGCCCTGCGCGAGGGCGAGGCGAGTCTGCCCTTCGAGGGCGTCGAGAACCGCGGGCGGGAACGCGATGTCCCGCGCCAGCGCTTCCATGCGTTCGAAGCTCCGGGCCGATTCCTCCCAGCGGCAGAGCAGCAGGTCGGCGTTGCCGCAAATCGCCAATGCGGAGGTCTCGTTCTGTCGCGAGCGCACTTCGACGGCGATGTCGAGCGCCGATTCGCCGGTGGCGCGCGCGCGAACGCCGTCGCGATGGCGCAGCGCCAACTCGGCCATGCTGCAGAGGACGTGCCCTTCCATCTCGCGAATGCCGAGCTCCCGGTTTCGCCGCAACGCGTCGGCGAGGTGCTGCTCGGCCTGCGCGTCACCACCCAGGCGAAAGAAGATCAGCCCCGCATTCGCGAGAAGGACGGCCTCGATCCGGCGGTCGTTGAGCTCGCGACCGAGCGCGAGCCCCTGCAGCAGATAGCTCAGCTGCATGCCGGAATCGCCGGAGAGCTCGCTGCAGATGCCCAGCGAGTTGAGGAGGAAGATCTCGTGTCGCCGGAGTCCTGTAGCACGAGCGAGGTCGCGGCCGATCCGGGCGATCTTTTCGCCCTCGACCGGGTTGCCCTGATTTGCGAGCGCTGCCGAAAGTCTCATCTGGGCGCGCAACAGGAGGTCGTTCGAGCCAATCCGGCTCCCGATCGCCGCCGCTCTCCTGGCTTCTCGTTCCGACGTCGCATAGTCGCCGGTTCGCATCGCGATGTCGGCCTGGCGGTACGCGGCTTCGCCTTGCCGCTCCTCGTCGAGCCCTTCGGCGAGCTCGGTCAGCGCCTCGACGTCGGCTCGCTGCTCGACGCGGCGCCCCTGGAGGTCGAGGGTGCGCTCCCGGGTCGCCAACAGGCGCCAGCGCACCCCAGCATCGGCCGGCCCGGCGAGCCCCAGGCCGCGTTCGATATAGCGCAGCGCTGAGACGCTGGCGAACGTGCTCGCTGCGTGCTCGGCGGCGCGGGCAAAGTATTCGCAGGCGCGGCCGGGCTCGCCCGCGCGGTCGAAATGTTCTGCGGCGAGGCCGACGAAGTCGTTGGCGCGAGCCCCGCTCATGTTGGCGAACCACTCCGCCGTGCGCAAGTGAGCCCGCTCGCGCCGGCTCTTGAGGATCGTCTCGTAGGTGACCTGGTGGAGCAACTGATGGCCGAAGACATATTCGCGCGCGTCCTCGGGTGTGGGTGCGTCCTCCAGCCTGTCCTCGCGGGATCTGATCAGCTCGCGCGCGGCGAGCCGTGGCAGCTGCCGCTCGGAGCCGGCATCGATGAAGGCAATCGCCTTGTCCCAGAACGTCAAGCCGACGACGCTGCCGACCTGCAGGGCCTCGCGCTCGTCGCGCGAGAGGCGATCGAGGCGCGCCTGCAGAACGCCCGTCAACGTGCTGGGAACCTCGGTCGCGATCACTCGCTCGGGATCGACACGCCACGCACCCGGCCCTGGCACGATGGCACGCGAATCGATCAGCATCTTGACCAGCTCTTCCATGTAGAACGGGTTGCCGTCGGCGGCGCCGGTGACGAGTGAACGCAGCGCCGGCGGCACGCGATCGAGCCTCTTCAGAAGCTCGCCCGCAAGCGCGTCGCGCATCGTCATGTCCAGCGGCCGCAGATCGATTCGCGACTTGACGGCGCCGAGCATTGCCTCGCGACGCTCGAACAAGTCGGGGCGGCTCGAGCTCACGATGAGCATCGGCACGTCGGCCAGCGTCTGAACCAGGTAGTCGAGGAAGTCCAGCGACGCGTCGTCGGCCCAGTGCAAGTCCTCGAGCAGCAGGAGCCGAGGCGCCGCGTCGACGTCGTTCATCCGCTGCATCGCCAGAGCGGCGGTGCGAAACCCCCGGATCCGGATCTGGCGCACATCTTCGCGAATTCCGGCAACGTGCCGGCTCGCCGAAAAGTCCAAGCCGATCATCTGCCCGAGCACGTGCGCGTGCGCCTCGGCCTCGTGCGCGCCTTCGTCGCCCGCGAACAGCGGAACGACGAGTTGCTCGAGTTTCCGTTTCGCGACCACCATCGAGTCCGTGTCCTGGATCAGCGCCCGCCACGCGAGGATGTCGCGCAGAAGCCCGTACGGCTGGCCTTGCGTCTGCGGCGTCGCGCGGCCTTGGAACAGGCATGACGCCGCGGCGCGAGCTTCGACCCAGTCCTGGAATTCATAGAGCAGGCGGCTCTTGCCGAGGCCGGCGTCGGCGACGATGGTGATGCAGACGAGACCGGCGCCGGGCGCGAACAGCCCTTCGAACGCGGCGCGGAGGAGATCGAACTCGCGCTCGCGCCCGATCATCCGTGTCTCGATCCCTTCGACGCCGCGGGCTGCGACGCGAAACGAACGCACCTTGGCCCGGCGCACCAGGTAGGTGACGACGGGCTCCTCGACGCCCTTGACCTGCAACGGAGGTTGCACGTCGGCGTCGAAGACGCCGCGCACGTGGCGATACGTGCTGTCGCTGATCCGCAAGGCACCGGCCGGCGCAGTCTGCTCCATCCTCGCGGCGAAATTCACCGCGTGCCCTCGAATCGTCGACTCCGCGTCGACGCCGCCGCCGAGCAACACGGTGCCGGTGTGCACGCCGACGCGGATGCCGAACCCCTCGTGTCGATGGCGGGCGCGAAGCTCGGCTTCGATCGCGAGGGCTTCGGCGAGGAGCGCCAGGCCGCAGCGCACGGCGCGCTCGGCGTCGTCTTCTTCGACGCGATCGGCGCCGAACGCCGCGAGCACGCTGTCGCCGGCGTACTGCAGCACCTTGCCGCCGTGGCGGCGGACCACGGCCGAGAAGCGCGACAAGGCGCCGTCGACGATGGTGCTCAGCTCCTCGGGATCCAGATCGCGCCCGAGCGCGGTCGAGCCGACGAGATCGAGGAACAGCACGCTGACCTGCTTGACGACAGGCGCGGCAGCGCCGATCGGCCCGGCCTGCTGAATGCCGTCGAGCTGCGCCAGGCGCGCGCGGATCGGGCCGACCACCGACTCGAAGGCGCCTTCGCCCAGCAACGAGCGCTGCGACTCCAGTGTTGCGAGGGCCTCTTGGAGTCTGCGAACCTCTTCCGGTGTCGAGGTGTCCATCATGAATCGGGAGAGATTGAAATCTACTCCTGGCGGGGCGGCGCTATTCTGCCGGCGCGCTGCCTGGCACCGACCGCATGGGACCGCTGGGCGCGCACTATGTCGACCGTTTCGAGTTCGCGGGCGAAGACGATGCGCTGCATGGCAGCGCCTCGTTCCTGGGCGTTGCGCGCGACGTGCTCGAGAGTCGCATCGACGGCGCGAGCCTCAGCTTCATCACGCGGCCGAGCGAGGTGGTCGGGGCCACCGCCAACGCCGAGGTCGTGCACCGCTACAAGGGCCGGCTCGTCGACGACGAGATTCGCTTCGTCATGCAGACCGAAGGCAGCAGTTCCACGCACGTACCGATCGAGTTCGTCGCCCGCCCGTCGGCAGCGAGCGCGCCGATGGGCAACGGCTGACACCCGCCTCCGCGTTCCCGCACAACGCCGCGCGCAGTTCACCATCGCTGCGGACTGCGGGTGATTGCCTCCCGCAGGGATTGGCAGACCCGTCCTACAGACCGGGGAAGCCCCTCCGGGCAGGATTGAATGCACCGACCAGGCGTTCGAACAATCGCGCGCCTGGCCGAGAAGGAGTTGCCATGAACACAGTCTTGAAGTTGGTCTCGATGAGCGCAGCCACGGCGATGGTCGCCGCGTGCTCCCACACCACCGAACGCGAAATCGTGCACGAGCAGCCGGTCGTGCAGCAAGTGCCGGCGCCTGCGCCGGCGCAGACGGTCGAGCATGTGGCCATCCTGCAGCCGCCGCCGGCACCCCAGGAGACGATGCCGCCGCCGCCGTCATCGAGCGGCTACACGTGGGTGCCGGGTCACTACGCGTTTCGTGGTGGCCAGTGGCAATGGGAGTCGGGGACGTGGCACGCGGGCGCGATCCCGCCGATGCCGCCGATGCTCGCGGAAGCCGTTCCGGAACCCCCGCCCTATCCGAGCTCGCGCTGGGTGCCGGGTTACTGGTCCCTCGGTGACAACAACACCTGGACGTGGATGAAGGGTCACTGGCAGTAAGTCCACCGATTGCTGCCCTTCGCCAACGGCGGCAACTGAAGCAGTTGGCAATCTAGGCCCGGTCGCGGCGGCGATGATGCTGTCGCGACCGGCGATCGTTCATGATCGCGACTTTGCGCCGAGCCGTCGAGATCATCGATGACAGACCTGCCGCCACTGGAGCTTCAACCACCCGATATCGCTCGCTGGCAGGACGGCGCAACCGGCGTCGATTGGGTGCATGCGTTCGATTCGGGGCAGCCCGGCCCGCACGTGATGGTGCAGGCGCTGACCCA
>DATAYY010000140.1:0-1956 GCA_036272325.1 Caldimonas sp.
TTCAGGCAGCCGGCGTTGAGCGGGATCTCGTCGTCGACCAGCGTCCGAAAGACGTACAGCACGGCGGCCATCGAGACCGCGGTCGGCGCGTTGAAGTTGTTCTCGAGCTGCGCCGACGTGCCGGTGAAATCGATCTCGGCCAAGCGTGCTGCCGCGTCGACCCGGATCGCAACGCTGATCTGCGCGCCGTTGTCGAGCGGCAGCGTGAATGCGCCGTCCTTCAACCGCGTGATGACGCGCCGCACCGACTCCTCGGCGTTGTCCTGGACGTGCTGCATGTAGCTGCGGACGACGTCGAGGCCGTACTGCGCGACCATCGCCGCGAGCTCGCGCGCACCCTTTTCGTTCGCCGCGACCTGTGCCTTCAGGTCGGCGATGTTCTGCGCCGGGTTGCGCGACGGCCACGGCCCGCTCTCGAGCAGCGCCCGCGTCTCGGCCTCGAGAAAGCGGCCGCCTTCGACCAGCTTGACGTTGTCGAACTCGACGCCCTCCTCCTCGATCCGGGTCGAGAACGGCGGCATCGAACCCGGCGTCGTGCCGCCGATGTCGGCGTGGTGACCACGAGAGCCGACGTAGAACGTCGGCATCTCGCTCGCCTCCTCGAGATAGACCGGCGTGACGACCGTGACGTCGGGCAGGTGCGTGCCGCCATGGTACGGATCGTTGAGCGCATAGACGTCGCCGCGCTTCATCGCGCCGGCGTTCCGCGCGATCACGGTCTTGATCGATTCGCTCATCGAGCCGAGGTGGACGGGCATGTGCGGCGCGTTGGCGATCAGGTTGCCGTCGGCGTCGAACAGCGCGCACGAGAAGTCGAGCCGCTCCTTGATGTTGACCGAGTAGGCGGTGTTCTGCAGCTGCAGGCCCATCTGCTCGGCGATGTTCATGAACAGGTTGTTGAAGACCTCGAGCAGGATCGGATCGACCGACGTCCCGGCCGCGCGCCGCGCCGGCCGCGGTGTCGTCCGCTCGAGAACGAGGTGGTCGAGCGCCGTGATGCGGCCGGTCCAGCCCGGCTCGACGACGGTCGTGGCGTTGCGCTCGACGACGATTGCCGGTCCGACGATCGTCTGCCCTGCTCGGGCGCTGCCGCGTTCGACCAACGCCGCGTCCTGCCAGCGACGGTCGAGGAATGCGCGCACGGTCGCGGCGACGGGCGCGGCGCCGACGCCAAGCGGATGACGTGCCTCCTTCGCCGAATCGCCGGCGCCGACCGCCTCGACCGACACGGCCTCGACGATCAGCCGCCGCTCGGGCATGAGGAACGAGAAGCGTTGCCGATACGCCGCCTCGAATGCATCCTGCAGCCCCCGCGCGTCGGCGAACGGCACGACGAGTGCGGAATCGGTTCCCTCGTAGCGGAGATGGACGCGCCGATGCACGGTGATCCGGTCGCGCGCCACGCCCTGGCGCTCGAGCTCGGCGGCGGCAGCCGCCGCGAGCGCATCGAGCTTGGCCGCGGCGCCGGCGTGCGCGCCTGTTTCGCCGAGCGGAACTTCGAGCGCCTCCTGGCGCAGCACCGCCTGGTCGGCGAGACCCATGCCGTAGGCTGACAGCACGCCGGCGAGTGGGTGGATGTAGATGCGCTCCATCGCCAGCGCGTCGGCAACCAGACAGGCGTGCTGGCCGCCGGCGCCGCCGAAGCATTGCAGCGTGTAGCGCGTGACGTCGTAGCCGCGCGCGACCGAGATCTTCTTGATCGCGTTGGCCATGCTGCCGACGGCGATGTCGACGAACCCCGCCGCGACCGCCTCGGGCGCGAGCGCCGTCCCCGTCGCCTTCGAGATCTCGTCGGCGAGCGCGGTGAAGCGCGCTGCGACGACGTCGGCATCGAGCGCCTCGTCGCCGTGCGGCCCGAACACGCGCGGAAAAAACGTCGGCTGGATCTTGCCGAGCGCGAGGTTCGCGTCGGTGACGGTCAACGGGCCGCCGCGCCGGTAGCACGCCGGCCCGGGG
>DATAYY010000141.1:0-26046 GCA_036272325.1 Caldimonas sp.
CGATCTCGGGAAAGATCCGCCGCGTCGATCTGCGCCACGAGACGGCGTCCCGGCATAGCGCTGGAGAGCGAGGCGCCCACGAATACCTGGCCGAAGACTTCCTTGCGTAGGCTTACTGCGTGTCCCCACGGAAGCTTCCGAGGCCGGGCTGGCCGGGGAAGTAGATGATGAAGTCCGCGTCGATCTGCCGACTTCCTCGACGGTCGCTTCCGCCGCCAGTCGGTCGTTAGCTCAACCCGGACGGCGACCTTCATCGTGAACCCCGTCTGGCCGCTCTGTTGCCGGTGCTCCTACCGTTCCAGCACGCTACCCCTAGGATTTGAGCAGTCCCGTTCGACAGCCGCATGCGCCGAGATCGGCTCGGCGCCAAGCGCTCGCTTTGCCGCCGCGGATCAGCCCTCGGGGCTCTTCACCTCTCGTGCTCGCCCCAGCTTGTGAAGGAGCTCGGTCAGCATCATCTGCTCGACTGCGGTGAGCGTCGAGAATGCCTGCCGCTCTCCTTCGACGAGCAGACGCGTGGCCTTCTTAGCCAGCGCGGTTCCGCGCTCGGTCGTGCGCAGATGTTGGCCGCGACGATCGCTGACGTTCTGCTCTCTCTTTGCAAGACCGCGTTGTTCGAGCTTGTCGATCCAGGTCGTGATGTTCGCCCTCGTGACCGCCAGTGCCTTCGAAAGCTGGACCGGCGAAACGCCGGGGTTCTCGCTGACGAGCGCCAGGATCGTGTATTCCACCGGCCGCAGATCGAGCGGCGTTCCGACGACGCGCTCGAACACTGCGTAGGTCACGATCGCTGCCTGCGCGAGCTGATAGCCGAGGATCTGGTGCAACCTCGCCTCGTCGAGTGCTCCGGCAGGCGTGACGGAAAGCAGGGCACGGGCGACGGTCTTCACGGTGCGTGAAGCTTAACGGCGAAGAAACCGGGCGAAGAGCGGCCGCGCCCGGTGCGGTCAGGATCTCAGTCGTCGTCGTCGTGACCGCCGTGATGCCGCTCTTCCGGCGGGGGCACGCAGGCGAAGCTCGTCGCGACCTCGATGCTTCCTTGGCCGACGTAGCGCGCCTGGGCTGGGTAGGCGCAAAGCGGCCTCGTTCGACCCGGCCAAGGCGTATCGGCAGGAGCGGTGCCGAGCAAGCTGGCGGGTGCCGTGTTGTGCTCGACCCAGTTCACCACCGCGCCGAAGGCGTCGAACTGCGATGTTGCCGGGCCGCCGCCGCAATGATTCATTCCCGGGACGACGAACAGGCGCGCGAAGCGCTGCGCCTTGTCGAGGCTGCCTTGCTCGTCGACGAGCTTGCGATACCAATTGATATGGTATTTCGACGAGAACACGGGGTCGCCCTGGCCGGAATACACGATCAGCTTCCTGCCACCCGTGCGGAACGCCCCGTAGTCGGTCGAGCTCGTGCCCATGAAGTCCATCGCCGACTCCTCGAAGGCCCCGGTCTCGGCGAAGATCTTCGGCGCGTCGAGGTCCATGTTGAAGCTCAGCACCCAGGGGACGAACGCATCGTTCAGTCCGGCGAAGCCCGGGTTCGGGCCGGCCGTGGTGATCACGGTGCTCGGCTTCAACGCCGTGCCCGCGGTCGCCGAGTTCGGCGGCGTGGTGAAGATGAACGGCAGGGCGCCACCGCCGAGGGTCGTGTTCAGCGCAGTGTTGCCCGGCACGGGAAGGAGCGGCCCGATCTTCCAGACGCGCCAGCCGGGAGCCGCGATGCCGGGGTCCCAGAACCAGCCGGCGTACAGCGACTTGCCCTCCGAGTTCTTCGCCCCACCGAAGACTTTCTCGAGCGCGGTGACCTGCGCGCTCGAGAGGACGCCGCTGCCTGAGGGCCCCAGCGTCTGCGGGTCGAAGCGGCAGGCCTGCGGGTTGTTCACCATGCCGTCGACGAGCCCGTCCTGCGCATCGCAGGCCTGGAGGATGGCAGCGCCGACCGCGTTGAGCTCGGTCGTCGTGAACGAGCTCGCCAGGTCGGGATTGCCGAACGGCGTCGTGGTGCGCGCCGCGGCGGCGAACGCTTGCGAATCCCATGCCTCGGCGACGGCGGCCTTCGGCAGGTCCATGCCGGGATTGCCGGCGACGATGCCGTCGAACATCTTCGGATAGCGCTGCGAAAACATCAATCCTTCGCGCCCGCCTTCCGAGCATCCTTCGAAGTAGGAGAACTTCGGCGCGTGGCCGTAGTACGCCTTCGTGATCGCCTTGGCAGCGGTCGCCACCCGCGCGTGCGCGTTGTAGCCGTAGTCGCTGCGCGCCTGCGGGTCGAAGCCGAACTCGAAGCTGCCTGCTAGCGGGGTGGTGTCGACCGCGTTGTCGTGGCCGCCGTCGGTCGAGACCACGGCATAGCCCTGGCCGAGCTGAACGGGAGTCGCCGCGCCGAGGCTGCCGTCGGTTCCGCCACCACCCTGAAAGTAGAAGCGCTCGTTCCAGGCGGTCGGCATGCGCAGGTGGAGTTTGATCGCGTAGGGCAGCCCGTCGCGCCCCGTCCTCGGGTCGATCACGCCGAGAACCTCGCAGTGGTCAGGCAAGCCTCCGCCGGCCGGGTTGAGCTGCGCGGTGGTGATCGTCGCACCCTCGATGGTGGTGTTGAGCAGGGAATTGCAGGCAATCGGGGCCGCCTGGCTAGCGCTGGCAGCGCCGAGCAGCAGCAGGGCCCAGGTGCCTTGGAATCGGTAGTCGCGCTTCATCGTGTCTCCTCTCGTATCGACATCGCGGCGTTCGCGATATAGTTAATTTGTCAAACGGATCCGACGCGCGCGAGTAGGGCTTTCCCGTAAGGCGGAGCGCGGCGAGACCGTTAAGCGCGGCAACGGTCTGGAGACGTCGTCGCCCGATCGTTTGCGGACTTGCGAAAAACCGTGTTCGCCCGCGCCGCTCAAATCCCAGTGCCTCTCGGCATCAGGCTTTTCGGAGCGAAGCACACCAATTTAGATGAGACTGTCATCGTTGCCCGCCAGCAACGTCAATCACCACACCGGTGGTGAAGCCGTCGTCTCGCGGACGCAACCTTTTGCCTGCCTGAAACGTCATCGCGGAGGATGCAAGCGGGCCGATCGGAGCCACCCAGTTCCTGTCGTCGCGTCGCCGAGCTTCCGTCGAGCCCCTAACTTGGCGGCATGAGCACGCTGACATGTGCAGCGACGATGCGCCACCCGTCGGGCATTCGGACCCAGGTCTGGGTCTGTCGACCGGGCCGCGTGCTGCTGGCGCGCCGGAACTCGATGTTCGCAGTCGCGAAGTCACGGCCGTAGGTGGTGATCACCGTCTTCAACACCTCCCGCTCGAGGCCCTGGGCCGAGCGCGCAGCGCGAAATGCGGTGATCGCCTCGAAGCCGTACAGGTTTTCGGCGGTACCGAAGCGCACCGTCTGCGGGCTCTTCCAGAACAGCTCGTCGAGCACCGCCACGTCATTGCTCGTGAGCGCTCGTTCATAGCGCGCGAACTGCGCGCTGACCTCGGCCAATGTTTGGGGATCGTCGATATTCATGGGCAGTTGTGGGCTCGTCCGGCCCGGCGCAACTTCTTGATCTTCGAGGTGTGAAAGCTCAGTGCACCTGAGGCGTGTTGACCCAAAGCATTCGCGCTCTTGCGGCACCGATGTTGCGGTAGCTGTTGGTCAGGTGATTCTTGAAGAAGAAGGAATCTCCGGACGACAAGATGTAGCTCGTGGTGTCGATGATCAGCTCGATCTGCCCTTCGATGACGTAGCCCATCGTCTCGCCCTGGTGCGTTATTGGGTCATGCTTATGGCCGGCCGGCTCGACAACGTGGATGTTGCACTCGAGCAGGTTGCCGGCCGCGAACGGAACGAGACGCTCGTAGGCGACGCCCGGTCCTTTGCGCAGCGGATCGGTCGACACGAGCGGCCGCTGCCCGGCGCGCAGGATCAGCCCGGGCGAGCTGAGGTCGGAACCGAAGAATGACGCCATGTCGCGGTCGAGCGCGGCGACCAGCCGTTGCAGCATCTGCAGCGAAGGCACGACCCGCCCCGACTCGATCTTGGAGACCATGCTCTCGGTACAGCCGACCTTCACCGCGAGCTCGCGCATGCGGATCCCGGCGAGCAGCCGGGCGTGCTTGACGCGCGCGCCGATCTGCAGCCCCTCCGGGCTGTCGCCGTCGCCTCGACTCGCGCGTGACGACTTCGCTGCCTTCGTTGTCGGGGGGGCCTGTCGCCCCTTGGCTTTGCGCATTCGTGGATTCCCGGGCGCTCGTTTCTTGCTCGTCTCGTTCATGGCCATCGCGGCAGCCTAGTGAAGGTAGGGTTGTGTCAGCGCCGCCGGCGGCGATTGACGGCCGACGAGCCCGGCGACGGCAAGCAGCGCCATGACGTACGGCAACATGATCAGGAGCGCCGTCGGCACGCCGATGCCGAGCGCGGGAAGCTGGAACTGCAGTGCAGTCGCCGCGCCGAAGAAGAGGCAGGCGAGCACGGTTCGCCCGGTCTTCCAGTTGCCGAAGATGACGCCGACGAGCGCCAGGTAGCCGGCGCCGCTGGTCATCCCCTCGGTGAAGGTGTGGATGTCGCCGAGTGACAGGAACGCGCCGCCGAGCGCCGACATCACACCGGCGAACAGGACGGCGCCGTAGCGGACGCGACGCACCGAGCCGCCCGACTTGTCGAGGGCCGATGGCTCGGCGCCCGCCGCATGGATCGCCAGACCGATCGCGGTTCGTCGCAAGACCGCGGCGATCACGATCGCCATCGCGAACGCGATATAGAGCATCCAGCTCTGCTGAAACAGCGCCGGACCGACGACCGGAAAGTCCCTCAGTACCGGCGGAGTCCAGCTGCCCAACCCTGGAATCTGGACGCGGGAGCGGTTGCCGAGCAGCTCGCGATACGCGAACGTCGTGCTGCCGAGAATGAGGAGGTTGAGGCCGATGCCGGAGACGATCTGGTTCGCGTGCAGCGTGACGCTGAGCCATGCCTGCAGCAGCGCGATCGGCAGCACCGCCATGATGGCGATGACGAGGCCGACGACGGGCTGGCCTGTCCAGAGCGAGCCCATCGCGCCGGCAAAGGCGCCCATCAGCATCATCCCTTCGAGGCTCAGGTTGAGCACGCCGGTGCGCTCGCTCACTAGCTCGCCGAGGGCAGCGAACAGCATCGGCATGGCGAGGCGCATGCTCGAGCCAACGAAGAGGGCGAGAAGGCCGAGCGACGCTGCGTCCACGTCAGCGCGCGCCCCGGCGTTCCAGCCACCATGCGCTGCCCGCGAGCAGCAGGATGACGAGCCCCTGGATGACGAGCACGATCGCGCTCGGCACCGCGGCGACAAGCTCCATGCTGATGCCGCCGGAGCGCAGGAAGCCGAACAGGAGCGCGCTGGCGAGAACGCCCTTCACCGCGCCGCGCGCCAGCAGGCCGACGACAAGGCCGTCGAAGCCGTATCCCGACGGGAAGCGCGCCTTCAGCGCGAGCTGCTCGCCCTGCAGCATGAAACCGCCCGCTAGCCCGGCGAAGGCGCCGGCGATGAACATCGCGACGACGATGGTTGCGCCGATCGGCATGCCGGAGCGACGTGCGGCGGATGCGCTCAGTCCGACCGCACGCAGGCGGACGCCGAACAGCGAGCGTTCGAGGACCACCGCGACGATCGCAGCGAGCGCGAGCAGGACCAGCGCGCCGACGTGCAGCGGCATGTCGAGGCCGGGGACGAGCAACGGCACGTGCGTCGGTGCGGGAATCTCGAGCGACTCGGGCAGCGTCGCGCTGTTGGTCATCGGCTGGCGCAGCAGGCTCGTCGACTGCACGCAGCCGTAGAGCGCCCAGACCGCGATGAAGGACAACAGCAAGGTGCTGATCACCTCGTTGGTGCCGATCCGCACTCTGAGGAATCCGGCGATGCTGCCCCAAAGGCCGCCGGCGATCGTCGCCGCGACCAGCGGAACGATCCAGGCGAGCGGCCCGGGCATAGCCGCCACGCCGCCGTAAAGGCAGAGCGCCGTGCTTGCGATGCCGCCGAGCGCAATCTGTCCTTCGCCGCCGACGTTGGTGAGGTTGGCGCGATGGGCGACGATGAAGCCGAGGCCGACCAGGCCGAGCGCGACGGCGCGATTGAGCGACGCGCCGATCGAATACGGCGAGCCCCAGGCGCCGTCGGCGAACGCCGCGACCGCGTCGCGCAGGGAGACGCCTGCGGCGGCGATCAGGAGGAGGCCGCCGAGGAGGGCGACGACGACCGCACCGACCGGCAGCCACAGGTCGGGCCGCCGCAGGCGAGCCGAGACGCCGGCGGACGCGATCGAGATCATGGTGCGTGACCGGCCATCCACGCACCGATCCGAGCGCGGCTCTCCGGACGTGCGATGCACTCGCCCATGACGCGGCCGCGGTACATGACGAGCAGTCGGTCGGCGACCGCGAGCAGCTCGTCGAGCTCGGAGGATGCCAGCAGCACGGCGACGCCGCGGCGCGCGGCAAGGCGGATCTGGGCGTAGATCGCCTCGACCGCGCCGACGTCGAGGCCGCGCGTCGGCTGCGCGGCCACAAGCAGCTTCAGGCCCGGCAGCGACAGCTCGCGCGCCAGCACCGCCTTCTGCTGGTTGCCGCCCGAAAGCGCCGAGAAAAGCACGTCCACGCCGGCGGCGCGGACGTCGAAGGCCTGCATGCGCGTCTTCGCCTCGCGCGCCAGCGCCGCACGGTCGAGAAGGCCGAAGCGGGTGAAGCGCGTCAGCTGGTTCATCGCCAGGTTGAGCGCGAGCGACAGGCCGGGAACACAGCCCTCGCGGTGACGGTCCTCGGGAACGACGCCGATGCCGGCGGCGGTCAGCGCCTTCGGCGGCAGATTGGTCATCGCGTGTCGTTCGAGGCTGAAGCCGCCTTCGTTGGCGGCGATCATCCCCGAGAGCACCGCGACCAACTCGCTCTGGCCGTTGCCTTCGACGCCGGCGATGCCGACGATCTCGCCACGACCGACCGTGAAGTCGATAGCGTCGAGGCGACGAACGCCGTCGGCGTCGCGCAGGCCGAGCCGCTCGACCCGGAGCACGGGTGGTGGCGGCGCGCTCGCCTGGTCGACGCGCACTTCGCCGGCTGCGCGCGCCGGCCGATCGATGGCCGCGCTCCCGGCAGCGAGCTCGCCCGTTGTCGTCGCGGGCGACGCGGCGCCGGCGACGTCTCCGACCGCGGCGCGCACCGCTGCGCCCGTTGACTGCAGATCGCGCTGGATCATCGCGCGCACCAGCATGTCGATGTCGCTTGCCGGTGTCTCGGAGCGCGCGACGACGCGGCCGAGCCGGAGTACGGTGACGCGGTGCGCGGTGCGCCGGATCTCGGCGAGCTTGTGGGTGACGAGAACGATGCCGCAGCCGCTCCTCGCGACCCGCTCGCAGACCTGCAGGAGTCCTTCGATTTCGTCGGGCAGCAGCACGGCGGTCGGCTCGTCGAGGACGAGCAGGCGCGGCCGCCGCATCAGGCACTTGACGATCTCGACCCGCTGCCGCTCGCCGACCGAGAGATCCTGGACGAGCGCCTCGGGTCGAACGGCAAGACCGAACTCCTCCGAGAGCTGCACCACCCGGGCGGCGAATTCGCGCCGCCGCAAGACGCCCCTCGCTTGTCCGAGCAACAGGTTGTCGACCACGCTCAGATCGCTTACCAGGCTGAAGTGCTGGTGCACCATCGCGACGCCTGCCTGCAACGCCTGCGCCGGGCCAGACGGCTGGAACGGCACTCCGGCGAGGCGCATCGCCCCGGCGTCCGCCTGGTGGACGCCGAAGACGATGTTGCACAGCGTCGACTTGCCGGCGCCGTTCTCGCCGAGTAGGCCGTGGATCTCGCCAGCGCCGATCTCGAGCGAGACGTCGTCGAGCGCCGACAGCGCGTCGAACCGCTTGCCGACGCCCTCGATCGCCAGGAGCGCCTCGCCCGCCCGCGGCATCAGCCCTCCAGCGTCTTGATCTTGCCCTCGCGGATCGCCTGCTCGGTTTCCTTGATCTTCTTCTGCACCTCGGGCGACGCGTTGCAGACGACCATGCCCGATGCTTGCGGACCCATCGCCAGGCCGAACGCCTTGTAGCCCGGTTGCCACTTGCCGGCGAGCGCCTGGTCGATCGCGTACTGCAGCATGTAGCCGATGCCGGTGATGCTGTAGCCGATGTAGAGCGGATCGGTGCCGCAGCGGTCGGTGTAGCTGCCGATGATGTGGGTGCCTTTCTCCTTCGCCGCCTGCTCCATGCCGCGCAGGCCGAGGTTGAGGATGTGATAGTGGATGTCGGCGCCCTGCGCGATCGCCGCCAGCGTCGCTTCCTTCGCCTTGGCGACGTCGTCGAAGTCGCCGGTGAAGTTCTGGAAGTACTTGATCTTCGGGTTGACCGACATCGCGCCGTTCTTGAACTCGGTGCCGGCGTTGACGATCGGCGGCACCTCGATGCCGCCGATGTAGCTGATGGCGCCGTTCTTCGAGAGCATGCCGGCGACGACGCCGGCGACGTAGGCGATCTCCGCCTGCTTGACGTCGTAGCCGGCAAAGTTGGCGGGCATCTCGGCGGTCTTGTTGCCGCCGATCAGCGAGAACTTCACCTTCGGGAAGCGCCGCGCGACCTTCATCTCTGCGGTCTGCACCTGGCCGGCGGCACCGATCACGAGCTGGTTCTTCTGCGCCAGCGCGGTGAACGCCTGCTCCCAGTCGGCGTTGCTCACGTTTTCGATCAGCTGTACCTTGATCTTGTCGCCGTGCGCCTTCTCCGCAGCGACCAGGCCGTCGTAGGCCGACTCCATCCAGCCCTTGTCGCTGCGCGAACCGGGCAGCAGCACGCCCACGGTGAGCGGGTCGGCGGCGCTGGCGCTGCCGGAGGCGAACAGGAGCGGTGCGGCAAGGGCGAGACCGCAAACCGCAAGGGCATGGCGGCGCGGTGAGAAAGTGGCAAGCATGTCGGGATCCTCCCTGGGTTGCGACGGCGACTCCGCCGATCGTCGACTCTAAAGCAAGTAGAGGGCCAGTCACGCTACTTGAATGCAGGTCATACTGGCCGGCGAATTGCAAGGATCCACCCGGACGCAGCGGAATGCACCATGACAAACACGCATAGCGGCACCGGCCGCACCGCCGCGGGGACGCTCGCACCGATTGCGGAGGCCGTCCGCTCCGGGCGGGCGCGGGCGGAGGCGGTGCTCGAAGACGCCCTGGCACGGATCGCCACGTGCGACGACCGGCTGCATGCGTTCTGCACGGTCGATGCCGCGGGGGCGCGCGCCGCCGCCCGCGCGATCGACGAGCGCGTCGCTCGCGGCCAGCCGGTGGGCGCGCTCGCCGGCGTTCCGGTCGCGATCAAGGATCTGGTCTGTACCCGCGGTTTGCGCACGACCTTCGGCTCGCGCCTGTACGCCGACCACGTGCCGGACGAGGACGACGTCGTCGTCGAGCGGCTGCGTGCGGCTGGCGCGGTCATCGTCGGCAAGACCAATACGTCGGAGTTCGGGTACGGCGCGTTTGGCCACAACGCGCTGTTCGAGACGACGCGCAACCCCTGGAACACCGAGCGCACCTCCGGTGGCTCGAGCGCCGGCTCGGCGGCTGCCGTCGCCGCCAATCTCGTGCCGCTGGCGATCGGCAGCGACGGCGGCGGCTCGGTGCGCGTGCCGGCGGCGCTCTGCGGCGTGTTCGGAATCAAGCCGTCGTGGGGACGGGTTCCTGTCTACCCTGGCTGCCGCGACGAACGCCACCCCGGCGTCTCCAGCTGGGAATCGCTCGAGCACATCGGGCCCATCACGGCCAACGTCGCCGACGCCGCGCTGGCGCTCTCGGTCCTCGTCGGGCCGACGCCGCGTGACCGCGCGTCGTTGCCCGCGGAGGTGGCGAGCTGGGCGGTTCGTCCGGCAGAGACGCTGCGGGGTGTGCGTCTCGCCTACAGCGCCGACCTCGGCCACGCGCACGTCGACCGTGAGGTGCGGGAGATCACCGCCGCGGCAGCGCGCGGGCTCGCCGACGCGCTCGGCGCAACGCTGGCCGAAGCGCACCCGGCGGCGGGCGATATGGGCGTGCCCTTCGAGGCGATCGTCGCGCTCGATACGGATCGTGAAGGGCTCAAGCGAATGGCGCGAGCACAAGGCATCGAGCTGGCGGGTTGGCTAGGTCGACTCGTCGCGCGCGATTGGACCGCCAACGAGTTCAGCGATGCGCTCATGCAGCGCAAGCGCGTTGCGAACCTGACCTGGCGATTCCTCGAACGCCACGATTTCCTCCTCACCCCGACGACGGGCAGCCCGGCCTTCGGTCTTGGCCTCGAAGGGCCGGCGACGATTGACGGCGAGGCGGTGGCGGGAACCGCCTGGCTGGCTTTTTCGGCGCTCGGCAACTTCACGGGCCTGCCGGCCGCGTCGGTGCCGGTGGGCCGCACGCGCGACGGCTTGCCGGTCGGGCTGCAGATCATGGGCCGCCATCTCGACGACCCCGGCGTGCTCGCGCTCGCCGCCGCTCTCGAACGACTGCATCCACCGCAATACCCGCCGCTGGCGGAGCGACGTCCGTGGGCGAATTGAGGGCGCGCGACGCCGCGGGCCGTCGGCTTGTCGCGGTGCCGCTCGATGCCGCGGCGTTTCGCCTGTTCGGCGATGTCATCGATCGGCGCAGCGCATCGTCCATGACGTACCCGATCAACGGCGGCAGTGCGCTACGGCTGCACGACCTCGCACGCATCGATGCATCGACACGAGGAGGCCATCCCGCGATCAGCATCGTCCGCGCCTCGCCGCAGCCACTGCCGTTTCGCCTCGAGTGCATGGAGCGGCATCGCCGCGGCAGCCAGGCGTTCATCCCGCTCACGGCCGCGCGTTGGATCATCGTGGTGGCGCCGCCGGGCCGCGCACCGCGACCCGATCGGCTGCAGGCCTTCGTCGCTTCGGCGGAGCAGGGCGTGAATTACGCGCGCGGCACGTGGCACCACCCGCTGCTCGCGATCGATCGCGCCGCCGAGTTCCTGGTGGTCGATCGAGTCAGCGATGACGGCGAAGAGGACTGCGATATGTGCGACATGAGCGGACTCGGAACCTGGCTCGCGCGCTGCACTTCGTGACCTTCCGCACCCCGCATCTTGCTGATCGCCCGTCAGGCACCTATCGCTAGCTTGGTCAAGCGGATGAAGGTCGCCGCCTGACAGATGGGTCCGCCTCGCGACCTGCGAGTCTTCGTCAATTGCCCTTTCGACGACAGCTACCTGCCGATCGCATGGCGCATGGAGATCGCAAAGGAGCTCCTTCGCAGCGATGACCTGCCGATTTCCCAAGTCGCCGAGCGCGTCGGGTACGGTCCCACAAGTACCTTCAGCGTTGTATTGAGCAGGCACGCCGGCCAGCCGCCAGGCCGATACGCACGTGCAGGCGCTAGACACGGCAGATTCACGCCGATCGCCTAAGCCAATCGATAAATGACCGTCCCGCCGGCCCCGGCGGCGCATGTCTGCGGTGAACAGCATGCAGTGGAAGCACTTGGCTGCGAGCCGATGCGCCTTCGACGCGGATCTTCACCAGCGTCCTATCGCGGAGGTCCCTTTCAACCATGTGCAGAGGCATCTGACCCCATCCAAAGCCTGCCTTCAGAAACGCATGCTTTGCGCCCAAGTCGGCAAGCCGCCAAGTCTTCGGCGACAGGACTCCGAAATTCTTTCCTTCCGACAGCGACGTGGGATCGGTCAGAACCAATTGAACGTGGCGAGCTATCTCGGCCTTGCTCACCACGCCACGATGGCTTGCCAGCGGATGGATCGGAGCGACAACGCTGACGAAAGCGATGTCAAGCAGCGGTTGCGACTGAATCCCATCCGGGATGGTCGGCAGTGTCCCGACAACTCCGAGGCGGCAAGTTCCGTCGAGCACCTGCTGTATCACGCCGCCCAGAGCTCGCACATGGAGACGAAGGGGCGTGTGCGGAAACTTGATGCGGAACAAACCGACCGCTTTCGTCAGAGAAGCAATCGGATAGACGACGTCGATCACGACGGACAGCTCGGGCTCGAGCCCCTCGCGCATCGTCCGGGCGCGAGCCTTGAAGCTGTCGATGTCGTCGGCGATTTCGCGTGCGGCCGGGAGCAGCGCGTGTCCCTCGGCCGTCAGCCTGGGATAGCGGGCACTCCGGTTGAATAGCTTCACGCCGATCTGCCGCTCGAGATTGGCGAGCGTCTGGCTCACGACCGATTGCGCGCGCTTCAGGCTCCGTCCGGCGGCAGAAAAGCTTCCCTGCTCGGCCGCGGCAATGAACGTTCGCAGCTGATCGATCGTGAGTGCGTCGAGCATCTATCGTTCGGAGCGATGGGATATATCGAAATATATAGGCTTCTCAGAAGAGGGGCGACAGGGCAGAGTCGAGGGATTCGTGCAACCAGAACCGAGGAACCCGCACCGATGGACAACCCCCTAGTCAAGGCCGGACTCGGCGCCCTGTTGACGCCCGATAACTGCGTCCTGTTGCTGATCGACCATCAGCCCTTCCAGTTCGCTGGACTGCGCAGCCACGACACCCAGATGATCGTCAACAACGTGGTCGGCCTGGCGAAGGCGGCGAAAGTGTTCAAGGTGCCGACGCTCTTCACGACCGTCGTCGAGGATCGCGGCGGCCGCCTGCTCGAGCCGCTGCAGGCCGTGTTCCCTGAGCAGACGCCGATCGACCGCACCTTCATCAACACCTGGGAAGACAATCGCGTCGTCGAATGGGTGAAGAAGACCGGACGGCGCAAGATCGTCATGGCGGCCTTGTGGACGGAAATCTGCCTCGCCATGCCGACTATCCATGCGCTCGGCGACGGCTACGAGGTCTACATCGTCACCGACGCTTCGGGCGGCGTGAGTCTCGAGGCCCACGAGATGGCGGTCCAGCGGATGATCCAGGCTGGCGCCGTGCCGATCACCTGGACCGTGTTCGGCTCCGAGCTGCAGCGCGACTGGGCCCGAACGGCGACGGTGCCGGGCATGGCGGAGACGATCTTCGATCACATGGGCAATGTCGGCACCAGCCTACGCTGGGAGCAGCAACTGCTCGCCTCGGCGGGCAAGGGCGGTGCAGCATGAAGGTCGGCATCATCGGTACCGGCTCGATCGGCAGCGCCTTTGCCGCGCATCTGGCGCGCGCCGGGCATGAGCTGCTCTTGAGCAACAGCCGAGGCGGCGACTCGCTCGCCGCGCTGATCCGGTCTCTCGGCCCGAAGTCTCAGGCGGTGGCGCGGGACGTCGCGGCCGAGGCGGAGCTCGTCGTCCTTGCCGTCCCATGGGATCGCGTTCCGTCGGCGCTCGACGGTCTGCCTCCATGGAACGGGCGCATCCTGATTGATGCCACCAACCCCGTCGAGCCCGGCTTCCGGCTGGCCGAACTGGGCGGCCGCGCATCGACCGAAGTGGTGCAGTCGCTCGCGCCCGGAGCGCGCGTCGTGAAGGCCGGCAACACGCTGCTTGCGGCAGTGCTGGCGCGCGATCCGAAACAAGCCGGCGGGCGCCGGGTTCTGTTCGTCTGCGGCGACGACGTGGAAGCAAAGGCGACCGTCGTCCAGGTGCTGGGTGAGCTCGGCTTCGCAACCGTCGACCTCGGCACGCTGGCGAGCGGCGCGCGATTGCAGCAGTTTCCCGGTGGGCCGCTGCCGACGCTCGATCTCATCAAGCTGGGTTGAGGCGGGAGCACGTCGGCGTGCGCGACTTCGAGGGTGCGGTGGTCGTTGTCACCGGTGCAAGTTCGGGCATCGGACGGGCGGCAACGCTCGAATTCGCCAGGCGGGGTGCACTCGTCTATGGTGCCGGCCTCGATCCGCACGCATTGGCCGAGACGGAGGCGCTCGTCGCGAGCGCCGGCGACAAGGCGAAGCTGTTGCGCGTCGACGTCTCCGTGGAGGCCGAAGTGGCGGCCTTCCTAGAACGCGTGACGAGCGAAGCGGGGCGCCTGGATGCAGCGTTCAACAACGCCGGGATCACAGGCGGCACGCACCGGATCGAGGATTATCCGGGCGAGGAATTCGAGCGGGTGCTGCAGGTCAATCTGCTCAGCGTTTTCTACTGCATGAAGTACGAGCTGCCCCTGATGGTCGGACGCGGCCGACCAGCGGCCATCTGCAACACCGCCTCCGTGGCAGCTGTCACCGGCCCGGGGGGCATGTGCGCATACGCGGCGTCGAAGCACGGCGTGCACGGCCTGACGCGGGTGGCGGCGATGGAGAACGCAGCTCGCGGCATCCGCGTCAACACGCTGGCGCCTGGCTGGACCGAGACGCCGATGGTCGTCGCGAACAGCGCGCAAAACCCGGCATTCGCCAGGCTCGCGGCCGCGGCCATACCCGCGAAGCGGGGTGGCAGTCCGGAGGAGGTTGCGTCGGCAGCGGTCTGGCTTTGTTCAAGCCAATCGAGCTACGTGTTCGGCCAGATGTTGGTGGTTGACGGCGGCATGACGATCGGGGGGTTCGAGCCGGCCTGAGGATCTCGGGGCGTCATAGATGGCCAGGGTAGCGATGGAACGAGACGCGAGTGGCCATGAGACACAAATGCCACGACGGCGGGCTGGCGGTTGCTACGATTTCGGCGACGAACTTGGTTCGCGGCGTCGGTGAAGTCGGGCGACCAGTGCGCGATGTTGAAGAGTCCCGCCATCGCGGGGCCGACTTTGCTGGCGATTCATGTCGCCGATCAGGTTCGGCACGCCGATCGTCCGTCCGAGGGGCGACCAGCATAGGCGGTCTGATATGTTCAGACATGGGCGACAAGACGGCGTCGCCGTCACGTGCTGAACCTAGGCTTCAGTGCTCGATCGCGTCGATTGCCTCGATGACATGGCGCACCGCTTCCTTCTCGGCCTCGGTGAGGTGCGGGTTCCAGCAGTCCATTAACAGGATCAAGCGCGGCTGGTCCGAACGGTTCCAGGCCTCGTGTTCATAGGTGTCGTCGAAGAGGATCGGTTCGCCCTCGCGCCAGCGGTGTTCGACCCCGCCCACGCTGAGCGCGCAGTCGGGCGGAACGACGAGTGGCAGGTGGAACACGAGCCGTGTGTTCGTCACGCCGTAGTGAGGCAGGATCGATGACTGCGGGCGGATCAGCGAGAAGCAGATTTCCGGCGCCTGGCGTGCCACCCGGCACAGCTCGATCGACTCGAGCAGCGCGCTGGTGCGCGGGCAGCGCTCGTGGTTGGCGTCGTAGCGGACCCCATGGTTGTAGAAGAAGAACGCGTCCCAGGCTGGGTTCGCTGCCGCGCCACCGATGGACTTCGGTGCCCTCTGGTCCGGCTTGAGGCCGAGGAAGCTGACGAAGTCGCGATCCTCCCGCAGCAGTTCTGCGGCTTCGTCGCGGATGTCCTGCCACGCGTCACGCAGTGTCGCCGCCCATGGTTGCAGCATCGGGTCGTGGTAGGGGCCCGGCGCCAGATCGGGGAACCAGAAGAACTTCGGACGCTGACGCGCGTCGGGCGGGCGCGCGTCCCATTCACGGAGATAGCCGGTCAGCGCGCGTTCCACGCGGCGGAGCGAGTCGGCACCGTGTCGTTCGCGAACTTCAGCGAATGCCGCGAACAGCCGCTCGCGCTTGTCGCGCCGGTAGGCTTCGATGCCGCGGCGCACAGCGTGCTGCCACTGCGGCTCGGTCGTCTCCGGGCTGATCCAGCGACCCTGGGCGTTCGCTTCGACGAAGAGGCGGTTGCGAGCCCGCAATGCCGCGTGCGTATCGCCCAGCACGTCGCAAACCTCGCCGAGCATCAACCATGCTTCCAAGAGGCGTTGCTGGCGAAGTAGCACGGCTTCGAGCGCCGCACGCGCTGCCGCCGGGTCGCCACGGGCAAACTGCAGCCCTGCGACCGCTAAGCCCAGTTTGCCGTCGGCGTCATCGGCCTGCGGGGTGCGCAGCCATTGCAGGGCACCGTCGAGGTCCCCGCGCTCGACCATGTAGTCGGCGACCGCCAACCGTGCCGGCGTGCAGTCGCGGTGCTCGGCGAGCAGGCCGCGCAGCAGCATCTCTGCATGCAGCCCCTCGCCGCGCGTTGCATGTTCTCTGGCGCGCGCCCATCGTGGATCGCTCGCCCAAGCTGCCTGCCGGTTGGTCGAGTCCATTCCGTCCGATTGCTCAGCTGCGTGAGTGCTCGCTCGTCGAAGCTCGTGTTGCATCATGACGAATACGCTGCATGGGCTTATCGACCGCGTCCTTGACGTCACGCTCGCTCATCTTCTCATAGCTCGCGAGCGTCTTGGCATTCGCCGGACTGACCGATTGCAGTCCCGTCCGCACTCAGTCCGGAGTCGTCAACACGGTGCCGCTGAAGGCTATCAGATCGCTCGCGGGCGGCGAGGCCAAGATCGGCGCACGTTGGCCAGCGCGATCTTCGGCGCAGCGCCCGACGTGCCGCCGCGCGGCGCGCCCACTGGGTCGGTCCACTTGGAACCGCGGATTCGCGGTGTAGAGAACATCAATTGCGGAAGACCCACACTTTGGTCCTCCATCGCGCTCTCGCGATGAGCCGAAATTGGATGCAGCCCACAGACGCCAGATCTTTTGGGCTGTGGTTTAGTCGTGACGAACCGATGCCCGAGTGCCTGTCGTCGCGAGCATCGCTTGAAAGCGCACCGCACGAAGTCGAGCGGAGGGCCGCAGAGTCGACCGCGTTTTATGAGGAAGTGACCGACACACCCACCAAAGCATGCCGCGCATCTCTGTTCCACGAGCAGATTGCATTGTCCCCAAGAAGGCTCGTGAAGTCTTACTCAGCCTGCCCAAAATTGAGGCAAAATATCTTCCAAAGATCGCCCTGAAGTGGGCTCCGGTACTTCACGATCGGTCAGGAGCAAGTTCGGCGACCGGATTTAGGTCCAGCTCATCTTTGTGATGAGGCCTTGGCCACCAGACGAATCAAGGGCTTGGCGCCGCAGGTGCTAGGCCCTTTGCGTTTGGACGGAACCACGACGCCCCCGGGCGAGGCGACGTCCGGGTCCGGTGTGGACATTTGCGGGGCCTCGGATCAAGCTGCTTGCTGCGAATCAGCATCCCTTCCAGAGGGCTCATGCCGAAGAACATCCTGCTGTTCATGGATGGCACGAGGAACAAGCCGTCCGACGAACGCTTCCGCAAGGACACCAATGTCTGGAAGCTCTACGACGCTGCTTCGGCATCGCGGAACGGCCGCGAGATCTACGCGAAGTACGTCCGCGGAGTCGGCACCCATCGGGAGGAGGACGTCACCTCGCCGGCGGATGACCTGCGGCTCTTTCGGATTCGCGAGTGGTATCCGCCGGCGCGGGCCGCGAAGCGCGTTGCCCGACGGGTCGCGCAGATTCCCAAGCGCATCGCGTTGAAGTACGGGGCGAGCCCGGTTGGCTGGGGTGTCTCCGATCGCATTCGCGACGCCTATGGATTCATCTGTCGTCACTATGATCCGGGCGACCAGGTCTTCGTGTTCGGCTTCAGTCGGGGTGCTTTCGAGGCGCGCTCGCTTTCAGGGTTCGTGGATTCCGTGGGCCTTCTTCTGAAGAGCCAGGCAACAGGCCCCGATACGCGCAGGCTGGTCGACATGGCCTACGAGATTTATCGCCGCGGTGACGAGAAATCGCTTCGGTTCCTGCGCAGGTTTCTGCGCCGGGTTGCCAGGCTTGGAGCCCCGGGCCCGGCCACCGACTTCAGAAAGGCCACCGAGGTTCGCCTGCATTTCGTCGGTGTATGGGACACGGTGGAGGCCCTGGGGATCGGTGAGGCGAAGGTCGGTCCACTGGTCCTCAAGAACAAGTCTCTTCCTGTCGTCGGCAAGCACACGACCTACCATCTCGCCAAAGCCTTGCCGGCCAATGTTCAGCATGGGCGGCATGCGCTCGCAATCCACGAGTTGCGGGCCAAGTTCGAGCCGCTCCTGTGGGATGCTTCCAGCTCAGGTCAAGACCTGAGCCAGCTATGGTTTGCCGGCGCGCACGCCGATGTCGGTGGCGGATATCCTGAGACAGGACTATCGGACATCGCGCTCGACTGGATGGCTGATGAAGCGAGCCGGTGCAGCGCGAAGGGTGCGGCGGCGTCCCTTGCGTTCAACGGGATGCCGCGAGCCGCTGTTGCCGACGCAGCGCGCCTTCCCCACCACGCCATTCAGGGCGACTTCTTCTGGGCGACTCCGACGCCGCGCGAGTCGATGCTGAACTTTCACGCGCTGGCTCCCCAGGTGAGCGCAACATTGGCCGTCCACCCGAGTGCGATCGACAGGCTCTTCGACTCCACCGCGACGAGCTACGAGGTCTACCCGTTCGAGAAGGACTTCAAGTGGACCAGGGCGCTCCCCGGGAGCAAGCGGTATCCGCAGGATGTGGCAGGGGCGCTCTCGGCACTGGATGATCATGCGGTCAGGATGCATGCGTCGTCTTTGGCCACACGTGCCCTGACGCACGCGGCGTCGACGGCGGCGGACCAAGCGGTCGCCTGGCGGTTGGTGCAGGACGTCACCGACTTGCGGCTGTTCGACGCGTACGTTGCGCGCAAGCGCGCCGGCTTCGCGCGAGGCGACGTCGACGTATCAAGGCTCGCCGATGCGCTCGCGCTGCTTCTGGCATTCGGTCGCTCCTCGTCTGTGGGAGGCTTCGTTCAGGTGATGACGCAACGCTCGCAAAGGCTGGTGCGCGTGGCGCGGCTTTCCACCGACTTCGGCTTGAAGATCAGAAACCGCTGGCTGCCGAGGTTCGCCGACCTGTGCAAGGCAGCGCGCGTGGCCGAAAGGATCTGCCCTGCGACGCACTTGGCGAAGGCCACGCAGATTCGAGGCGGCCTGTGCAAGGCCCGGGACGACCTCCAGCAGGAGTTGCCCTACCTTGCGCCTCGAAAGATACCGCCGTTTCCCAAGAAGCCGAAGCCGGGGCCGCCCACCGGACCGAGTTCGACGACCTAGGGTCGGGATGGCGCGAGGACGTTTCCGGCGCGCAATGCAGGAAGACAGCACTCGCGTCTTCATCGCCCTCTGGCCCGACTCGGCTGCGCGGGCGCGACTGGGCCGGGAGCGCGATGCGTGGAGCTGGCCGTCCGGGGCCAAGCCCGTGGCCGACGCCAGCCTACATCTGACCTTGCATTTCATCGGCCCGCTCGGCAGCGATCGCATCGCCGCGCTCGAACGCGCGCTCGCCGCGCTGCCGCCGGCACCGACGAGTTTGCGCGCGAGCGGTCGCGAGGTCTGGCGAGGCGGGATCGCCGTGCTGGAGATCGTTGTCGAGCCGGCGCTGTCGGCGCTGCACGGCGCCGTCGCCGAGGTGCTGCAACGGCTCGATGTCGCCCTCGACCCACGACCGTTCTCGCCGCACGTCACCCTGGCCCGACGGGCGCGCGACGCGGTGCCGCCCGCGGTTGCGGTCGATCTCGAATGGCGCGCGAGCGGGATCGCGTTGGTCGAGTCGGTGCGTGGCGTGAGTGGGAGCTATCGCGTCCTGCGCTCGTTCGGCGATCGCCCCGAAGCATGTGCATCCGATGGCGTGACGCCGGCAGACGGACCCGGCTGAACGGCGCCGGCAGTGGCGCCTATCCCTCGCGAAAGACGAGCAGGGCGCCGCATGCATCCTCCGGTGCGACGGCGATGCCGCCGGTGACCTTCGCGTGGCGAGTGCCGCTGCGTACGAGCGCCGCCTCGGCGGCTGCGATCGAGCTCGTTCTCAGTGTCAAGCCGACGAGTGCCGCAGCGCGCAGCTGCGAGAGGCCGATCGGGGCGAAGCGCTCGGCAAGGGAGCAGGCGGTCGCGAACCGGATCGTGCTGTTCCCAGTGTCGACCAGGCACGACCCGTCGCGCTCGGATACCGGAGTGGTCGAAAACAAGGTGCCGAGCGCAGCCGCAGCCGCAGCCGGAGCGTCGCTCGTGGCGAGCACCTCGTCGAGCGCGACGGCGCCGTTCGGGTGGCGCAGGAGCTCGGGTCGCCACGTCACGTGTCGGGTACGGTGCTCGCAGCAGAAGAGATGAAATCCCGGAGCGACACCCTTCGGGAAATGCGCGGTGCGAAACGCTGCCTGCGTCCGGGTCCGGTCGGGCAGGACGACCTGACGCGCGAAGTCCTCCGGTGGGTCCAGCGCAACGCCGGCGCCGGCCATCTCGGCGACGACGGCATCTGCGCTCGGCGTCTGCAGCGCGAGGGCGGACAAGCCATCGCCACGAGCGAGCGCGCTTTGCCAGTGCGCATTGCCGGGAGTCGGCGTCATGACGCCAAGCAGCTCGAGGTATTCCCGCTCGAGCATCACCGTGTGGTTGGCGGTGCCGTGCTCGGGCGGATGCAGCCCGCGCGGGGCGACCGTGAAGCCGAGCCGCTCGTAGCCGTCGCGAGCGGCGTCGAGGTTGCGCACGAGCACGATCGCGTGGTCGATGCCGGTGATCGATCGGCGCATCGGGCGATTAGACCAGAGCACCGATCGGCGAGCGATGCTCTGCGCCCCGCCGATTCGAAGCGGCGCGGCGCATGGGCGCGATCGGGCCGACCCGATCAGTCTGCGGAGCTGAACAGCTTGTCGCCGAGCTTGGTCAGGAGCCCGGGTGATGACTCGCCGGCAGGGCTTTCGGTGCGCGCCCGGGCCGCATCATCGGCGGCGGGCTGGAGCGAAATCTTGCGGGCCTCGAGCTCGGCGCGGAGCGCGACCAGGTCCATGCGGGCGCGGCGACACTGCGGGAACAATTCGGTGTGCTCCTCGACGACGTGGTGCTGGATGTACTCGCCCAGGACCGTCATCCTGGCGTCATAGAGGTCGTCGTCGGGGTTCGCGGCCTCGAGCTGAGCGATGAGCTCCTTGGCCGAACCGTGCTCGACCTTCGCTTCGTCGAGCTGGTCGGCATCGATGCCGGCGCTGCGGGCGGTCGGGTAGAAGATCTCCTCCTCGATCCGCGTGTGCACCTTCAGCATCGCGAAGATCGTCTCCGCGAGAGCGCGCCGATCGGCGGCTGGCGCATCTTTCCTGGCGAGCTTGTCGTACTTCTTGAACAGCGCCCCGACCTCGAGATGATCGTCGGTGAGAAGGTCGACCGCGTCGGCTTCGCGCATCGTCTTCGGCGCGGTGTTCTCGACCGTCTTGGCTGCCTTCGGCGGGTGCGGGGTGCCGCGCTTGGTTGGCGTTCGGCTGCGGGACGGCTGGACGTTGGTCCGCTGCATCGAGGGCGATGCCGATCTTGCGCCGCGCGTCGCCCGCGAAGGCGCCTTCTTTGCTGGCGAGACGCTTTTCTTCGCCGCCGATCCCGACGGCCGCTTGGCCGAGGCGCTGCGGCTCGCGGCTGTTCCTTTCGCCTTGCCCGTTCCCTGCGCGGACCGACCGCTTCGCGCCGTCTCGGCCTTGGCGAGCATCGCCTTGCGGGCAGGTGAAGCGCGATCGGACTTCGCGTAGGCGACTTCGTAGGGTTCGCTCTTGTTGAGACGCTTGCGGTCGGCCGAGCGGCCTCGGGTCTTGGGGTCAGCCATCGAGATTCTCCTGAAGGATGCGGACGCACCGCCATCGATGCGTCGGTGCGCGGCACCGCAGCGAACCATAGGAGCCGACGCGGCCGAGCGATAGCCCGCGGCGCCGGCAACGGATGCGGGCCTGCGAGCACTTGCTGTGAGAGAAAAGACCTACCTGCGGCGTCGCCGCTGCGGGAACGACAATCGTCGCAATGAACGACCTGACGCAGTTCCCGATCACCCGCAAGTGGCCGCCGCGCCATCCCGACCGGCTCCAGCTCTACTCACTGCCGACGCCGAACGGCGTCAAGGTGTCGATTTTCCTTGAGGAGACCGGCCTTGCCTACGAGCCGCACCGGGTCGCCTTCGATCGCGACGAGCAGAAGTCTCCTGAGTTCACGTCGCTGAACCCGTACCAGAAGATCCCCGCGATCCTCGACCCCGACGGACCGGGCGGCCGGCCGTTGGCGCTGTTCGAGTCGGGCGCGATCCTGCTCTATCTCGCCGACAAGGCCGGCGCGCTGATTCCCACCGACATCGCCCTGCGCTACGAAACGATCCAGTGGCTGATGTTCCAGATCGGCGGCATCGGACCGATGTTCGGCCAGGTCGGCTTCTTCCACAAATTCGCCGGCCGTGAGTTCGACGACACGCGGCCTCGCGATCGCTACGTCGGCGAGGCGAAGCGGCTCCTCGCCGTGCTCGAGCATCGCCTCGCTGATCGCAGCTGGACGATGGGCGACATGTATACGATCGCCGACATCGCGATCTTTCCGTGGGTGCGCAATCTGGTTGGTTTCTACGGCGCGGGCGAGTTGGTCGGCATCGACCGCTTCCCGCGGGTCCAGCGTGCGCTCGCCACGTTCGTGGCCCGGCCGGCGGTGCAGCGCGGGCTTCTGATTCCGAAGGCGGAGGTTGCCTGACCCCCAATCATCACGCTGGGCGTTCGCGGCAGCGTCCTACACAATGGGCGATGGGGTCGCGCTAGGGTAACGACATGCCGAACAGGATGGGCCCGAAGATCGAACGACGCCGCGCCGAACGCCGCGCCGATGGGAACCCTGCGCCGGAGTATTTGGCGATTCTCGAAATCTGCGGCGGCGAACTTCGCGCCGGCGACCGGGCGCTCTTGGCTGCATGGCGTCGAGCGGGGCGAGCTTCGGCAGCGGGCGAGCCCCAACGTCAGGGCGGAGACGACGCCGAGGTGGTCAGCCCCGCTGCGAACGACCGCCGGGCGAGAACGCCCTGAGGCCGGCCGGTTGCCGAACGGAAGCTGACGTCAGGCGGCGAGCGCGGATGCCTGGGTGGCTAGGCACTTGTTGCACTTGCCGAGGCCCGGCAGGCGCGCGTCGGGCTTGCCGTCGCCGGTTTTGAAGTTGGCCTGGCAGCGCCGGCAAACGTACATTTTGGAGCTCGACATCATCGGCTTCACGCCCGGCTCGCCGGACGGACGCGCGGCCACGTACTCGGCCTGGGTCTGGCGAAGCTTGAGCGCGGCGCTGGCCGAAACGGAGGGTGCCGTGGGCGCGGCGGCAGGCCCTTTGGACTGGGGAGCGGAGCGACGGGTGGCCATGGGCAAGGTACCTGAGGTGAGTCGGTGGACGCCGCATACGCGGTGCATGCGCCATCCGCCAGGGGGCACTATTGTCCCAGACAACGCCTGGCCCCGTAGGAAGGGTTTGCCTTGCCCCCAAGGACCCTCGGGCCAGGGCAGTCCGGGAGCTGCGCGGGGCGTCAGCGGCGACTGAGCCCGTCGCCGCGCTCGAGATCGAGCTTGTCGCGGCCGACGGTGACGACGTCGGGCAGCTCCGCCTTCAATGCCGCACCGAAGACACTTGCTTCGCCAGCGACTGCGATTCGCCGTTGCCCGGCGCCGAGGTGGGCCGCGGCGTAACGGCGGATGTCTTCGGCGCTCACCGCGTCGAGTTGCTCGATAAGCGTTTTCAGCTCCGCCGGCGCGCGGTTGGCGACGACCAGCGAGCGGACCACGGCCGCGAGCCCGGCAGTCGTCTCGACGCTACGGCTGAAGCCGCCGATCAGCGTCGCCTTGCGCGCCTCGAGCTCGTCGGCACCGACCGGCTCCTTCGTCATGCGATCGATCTCGTCCTGGACGAGCTTGACAACCTCGGCCGCCGATTCGTTCTTGGTTTGCACGGCGATCCGCAGGAACCCTGCCTCGCGGCGCGCGTCGACGGCACTGCTCGCGCCGTAGCTGAGGCCCCGCTTGATCCGGATCTCCTGATTCAGGCGCGACGAGTAGCCGCCGCCGAGGACGGAGTTGAGGACCGCGCCGACGGCGCGCTCGCTGCCGGTCCGATCCGGCAGCGCGAGCGCGACCACCACGCCCGCCTGGCCCGAGTTCGCCATGTCGACGACAGCCACGGCTGGGCCCGTGGTGGCACCGTTCGCGCGCAGCGGCGTCGGCGCTGACTCCGCGGGAACCGGCCAGCTGCCGAAATGTCGCCGTGCGAGCGCGAGCGCGCTCTCGGCGTCGATGTCGCCGGCCAGGATCAGCACCGTGTTGTCGGGGCGGAACGTGCGCCGGTGCACGGCGACGAGATCGTCGCGCGTGATCCGGGGCAACGACTCGGGCGTTCCGCTCGCCGGATGGCCGTAAGGCCCGGCGCCGTAGGCGAGGCGCTCGGCGACGAGCGACGCCAGCGTCCCCGGCCGCGCGTACGCAACCTTGAGCGAGTCGAGGGTCTGCGTGCGGACGCGTTCGATCTCGTCGGCGGCGAACACCGGCTCGCGCGAGACCTCGGCGACGAGGGCGAGCGCGGCGTCGAGCTTGGCCGTCGTCACTGTGATGGCCACCGTCGAGTGATTCCAGCCCGCGCTGCTGTCGAGCGAACCGCCGAGCGCTTCCGCGGCCGCGGCGAGCTCGGGCGCGCTGTGGCGCTTCGTGCCTTGCGTCATCAATTCAGCGGCTAGCGACGACAGCCCAGACAGTCGCGGCGGATCGACCTCGGCGCCGGCCAGAGCGACCAGCTCGGCGCTCACCAGCGGCACGCCTTCGCGGCGCGCGACGATCACGCGCAGGCCGTTGCCGAGCTTGGCCTCGCTCGGAGCCGCGATCGCCAGCGGCCGCGGCGCCGCGGGTGGCGGTGGCGTCGGATAGGGCTGGGCGAGCGAGGTCGCGGCGGCGCACGCCATCGCGAACGCGAAGGCGCATCGAGCAAAGTGGCCGAACTGGAACGCCGGCCGCTTCATTTCGCGCCCTCCTGCTGGCGATACTCGATCGTCACCTTGTGCGCGCCAAGGACGTAGCGGCGCAGCACGCGCTGCACGTCGCCAGCGCTGACACGCTGCAGGTCTTCGAGGTCGGTGTTGACGCGCGCCGTGTTGCCCTCGAGGACGGCGGCGTCGGCGATCGCCGACGCCAGGCCGAGCGGCGTCTGCCGCGAGACGAACGCCGACGTGACGATCTGCGTCTTGACCTTGGCCAGCTCGGCCGCACTCGGTGCCGTCGCGGCGAGGCGAGTCACCTCGGCGAGAAGTGCCGCGCCGACGTCACTGACCGACTTGCCGCCGGCGGCAATCGCGTACGCGATCAAGAGGCCGGGGCCGACGCGCAGGTCGGCGCTGAACCCGGCCGACGTGGCAATGCGCTGGCGGTAGACGAGCGATTGGTTGAGGCGCGACGACTCGCCGGCGGCGAGCACTGCGGCGGCGACCTGCAGCGCCGGCGCGTCGGTGCTCGTCACCGGCGGCGCGAGCCAGGTGATCGCGACCGCGGGTAGCGGCACTTGCGGGCCCGTCAGCTGGGCAGTGCGGTCGCTTGGCCACGGCGGCTCGCTCGCTTCGAACGCCGGCAGCGGCGCGCTCGGCTTCGGCACGACGCCGAAGTACTTGTCGATCCAGCCGTCGAGCTGCTTTTGATCGAAGTCGCCGGCGACGATGAGCGTCGCGTTGTCGGGCCGATAGTGGCGCGTGTGGAAGGCGACGACGTCGTCGAGCGTCGACGCCTCGAGGTCGGCGATGCTGCCGATGCCCGGCCGCTTGTACGGATGCTCGAGGTACGACGCCGGCGCGATGCCGTTGAAGAAGCGACCGTACGGCGACGCGAGGATGCGCTGGCGATACTCCTCCTCGACGACCGCGCGCTCCGACTTGAAGGTCGGCTCGTCGACCTTAAGGTTCATCATCCGCTCGGCCTCGGCCCAGAGCAGCGTCTCGAGGTAGTTCGACGGCACCACCTCGTGGTACTCGGTGACGTCGTCGCCGGTCGACGCGTTGTTGGCGCCCCCGACGTCTTCGGTCAGGCGGTCGAACTGTTCGGCGCGCAGGTACAGCGTGCTCTTGAACATCATGTGCTCGAAGAGATGCGCGAAGCCCGAGCGCCCGGGCGGATCCTCGCGGCTGCCGACGTGGTACCAGACCTGCACGCTCACGGTCGGGCTGGCGTGCGTCTCGACCGTGATCACCTGCAGCCCGTTGGCGAGCCTGCGCTCGCGGTAGACGATCGGCTTGACCTTCAACGGCGCGTTGCTGGCCTGACTGTCGGCGGCTGCCGCGTGTGTCGCCGTCGTCGCTAAGGCGGCGGCCACGATGAGCCCGGTCGCGGCGAGGCGGGCGAGGTAGGTGCGGGGCATTGGGGGATCATAAGAGGGCGTCGAATACACGGCATGGCGAATGGTCCCGACCTGGGCCACGGGCGTGCCCCTGCGCCTCGCGCTGCGGCGCGAGCGTTCAGGCGGCGTCGCGGACGAGCAGCGCGCCGCTCGTG
>DATAYY010000142.1:0-7584 GCA_036272325.1 Caldimonas sp.
GGCGCTTGTCGCGCACGAGATAGCTGTACAGGACCGGGACGACGACCAGCGTCAGCAGCGTCGACGTGATGACGCCGCCGATGATGGCGCGTCCCATTGGCGCCTGCAGTTCGCCGCCTTCGTCGAGCGCCAGCGCAAGCGGCAGCATGCCGAAGATCATCGCCGCGGTCGTCATGATGATCGGCCGCATCCGCACCAGGCCAGCCTGCAGCAGCGCTTCGGGGACCGAGAGGCCGGCACGGCGGCCTTGATTCGCGAAGTCGACGAGCAGGATCGCGTTCTTGGTGACGAGGCCCATCAGCATGACGAGGCCGATCATCGAGAACAGGTTGAGCGTCGATCTGGTGACGAGGAGAGCGAGCATGACGCCGATCAGCGCCAGCGGCAGCGACGCCATGATCGCCAGTGGCTGCAGGAAGCTGGAGAACTGCGACGCCAGCACGATGTAGATGAAGATGACCGCCGCGCCGAGCGCGAACAGGACGCCGACGAACGCCTCCTGCTGGTCCTTCGTCTGGCCGCCGATGTCGAACCGGTAGCCCGGCGGCAGCTGCCACTCCTTGACGATCTTCTGGACGTCGGCGCCGACGTCGCCGCTCGGCCGCCCTTCGGTGCCGGCGTAGATCGCCTGGCGGCGCTGCAGGTCCTGGCGCTTGATGACGACCGGGTTGGTGACCGGAAGGATCTCGGCGACGCTCGCGAGCGCGATCGGCGTGCCGTCCTTCGCGTACGCGACCGGGAGGTCGTTCAGCTGGGCGACGTTCTCGCGCGAGCCCTGCGGCAGCCGCAACTCGACGTCGACCTGCTCGCCGTCGGGCGAGGTCCAGTACGTCGCGACGTCGCCGTTGACGAACGTTCTGAGGCTGCTGGCGAGCTGCATCGTCGTCAGGCCGAGCTCGCGCGCCGCGTCCGCCTTGAGGCGGACCGCGTAGGCAGGGATGCCCGGCTTGACGGAGGTCGTCAGGTCGGCGATTCCCGGCACCTTGGCGACCTTGTCGGCGAAGCGGAGCACCTCGGCCTCGAGGACGTCGGGGTCGGGACCGAGGAGCGAGACAAAGATCGGCTGGTTGCCGAGGGTGACCTCGATCCCCGGGATCGGCTTCAGCGCGGTCCGGATCGCCTTCTCGAGGTCGCGCTGGCTGCGCTTCCTCTCGTGCGGCTTGGTGAGCTGGATCGAGAGGACCGCCGAGTTGCGGCTGCCGCTTCCGGTGTCGCCGATCGTGGTCGAGATCATCCGGATCTCCGGCATGCTCCTGATCGCGCCCTCGACCTGCAGCAGCTTGTCGCTGCCGCGCGTCAGGCTGGTGCCGACCGGCAGCGAGACGTTGAGCTGGATGTAGCTGTTGTCGCTGTCCGGGATGAACTCGCTGCCGACCACCGGCGCGAGCCCGAGCGCGACGACGAAGCTGGCGAGCCCGGTGAGGACGACGACCGCGCGCGGCGTGATCGTCGCGAAACGCAGCCGCCGCGGCGCCTGTCGGTCGCGCCGGCCGTCGCTGCCGAACGGGTGCGCCCAGACCGGCACCGGCGGCACCAGCACCCGCCAGCGGCGGGCTGAAAAGATCCAGCCGACCAGCCGCTCGTAGATGCCGTGCAGCAGGTCGAGCAGCCGGTCGCTGCCGCGCATCAGCGAGCCGATCACGGGCATTCTCAGCAGGCGGTTCTCGGGCGGATCGCGCCAGATGCTCGAGAGCATCGGATCGAGCGTGAAGCTCACGAACAGCGACACCAGCACCGCGACCGCGACGGTGACGCCGAACGGGAAGAAGAACTTGCCGATGATCCCCTTCATGAACGCGACCGGGACGAATACGGCGCAGATCGCGAAGGTCGTCGCCATCACCGCGGTGCCGATCTCGTCGGTGCCGACCTGCGACGCCTCGCGATGGCCGCGGCCGAGATGGATGTGGCGGACGATGTTCTCGCGCACGACGATCGCGTCGTCGATCAGCAGCCCGATGCACAGCGACAGCGCCATCATCGTCATGAAGTTCAGCGTGAAGCCGAACAGGTAGATCGCGATGAACGCCGAGATGACCGCGATCGGCAGCGTCAGGCCGGTGATGATCGTGCTGCGCCAGCTGTGCAGGAAGAGGAAGACGATCGCGATCGTCAGCAGCGCGCCCTCGAACAGCGTCTTCTTCACCCCCGAAAGCGAGCGCGCGACCCAGTCGCTGTCGGCGTAGACGAGGCGCAGCTCGACGCCCGGCGGAAGCGTCTTCCTCAGCTCGGCGGCGGCGTCCTTGATCGCCTCACCGGTCTCGACGATATTGGCGTCCTGCTGCTTGAAGACCTGGAACGAGATCGACGGCACGCCGTCGTCGCGCGAGATCGAGGTCGGCTCCTGCTCGCGCTCGACCAGAGTGCCGAGATCGGCGAGGCGGATCACCGCGTTGTTGCGGGTCGCGACGACGATGTCGGCGAACGCCTTGGCGTCCTTGATCTTGCCCTCGACGCGAACGACCGCGTCTTCCTTGCTGCCGGAGAGGAGTCCCACCGGCATGTCGGCGTTGGCGCGCTGCAACGCGGTCGAGACGTCGCCCGGCGTGATCTGGAGCGCGCGCAGGCGTTGCGGGTCGAGGTCGATCCGGATTTGGCGCACCGTCAGGCCGCCGACGTCGACGCGGGCGACGCCGACCGCGCGCTCGAGCCGCTTCTTGACGACCTGGTCGGCGAGCAGCGAAAGCTCACGTGCGCTGCGATCTGTGCCGAGCAGCGAGAGATAGACCGTCGGCTGCGCGTTGTCGCCGTCGAAGCGCGAGATGAAGGGCTGCTTGGCGTCACGCGGGAAGTTCGGCTGCACCGCAGCGACCTTGTCGCGCACGTCCTGGACCGCGCGATTCATGTCGGCCGAGAGCTGGAACTCGACCACGGTCTCGCTCCGCCCCTCGAGGCTGTTGGAGCGGATCATCTTGACGCCGGCGATGCCGTTCAGCGAGAGCTCGATCGGCCGCGTCAGCTCGGTCTCGGTCGCTTCCGGCGACGCGCCTGGGTAGGCGACGCTGATGAAGACGATCGGCGGCGTGATGTCGGGCAGCCGCTCGACGCGCAGCTGGCTGTACGAAAAGAGACCGAGCACGCAGAGCGCGGCCATCACCATCGTCGCGAAGACGGGGTTGTTGATCGAGACGCGGGTGAACCACATGGCGGCAGTGCCCCGGGGCGATCGCTACGAGCGCGGCACCGGCACTGCCGATGCCGATGCCGATGGCGACGACGAGCCGACGCGGGCCGACGACGGCAGCGACGAGGCATCGAGCGTGGTGCGCTGGCCGACGACCTTGGCCGGCGCGCCTTCCTTGAGGTTGTCGAAGCGCATCGCAAGGATCTGGGCGTCGGGGTCGAGGCCCTTGACGACCTCGATCCGTCCCGTGGCGACGTCGCGCCGGCCGGTGACGATGATGCGGCGGACGAGCGCGCCCTTCTCGATCGTCCAGACGTAGTCCTGCCCCGATGCCTGGCCGACGGCGGCGATTGGTACCGTCATGCGCTGGGTCGTGTCGGCGAGCGAGACGGTCGCCTGCGCGTACTGGCCGGCGCGGAAACGCTCGTCGTGGTTGTCGAGGACGACGACGACGCCGATCGCGCGCGTCCCGGCCTCGGCGGCCGGTGCGATGCGGTCGATCCTGCCCGGCACCGGGTCGCTGTTGCCCTCGATCCGGATCATCGCCGGTTGCCCCGGCGCCAACAGCGACACCTCGTGCGTGCCGACTGAGCCGGCGAGCTCGAGCGTCGACAGGTCGACCACGGTCACGACCGGTTGCTCGGCGCTCACCTTTTCGCCGGGAACGACGTGCCGTTTGCCGACGATGCCCGGGATCGGCGCCGCGAGCGCCGCCTCGCGCAGGCCGACGTTCGACGACGCCAGCTGCGCCTCGGCCGACTTCAGCTGCGCGCGCGCGGCGTCGAGGCGCGCCTGCGAGGTCTGCAGGGCGGTCGGCGAGATGAAGTTCTGTGCCGCCAGGCCGACGTTGGCCGCGTGCTGCCGCTGCGCCTCGATCAGCGATGCCTGTGCCGACTCGACCAGCGCAGCGCGATCGGCGGCACGGCTTTGCAGGTCGCTAAGGTCGATCGCGCCGATCACCTGCCCGGCCTTGACCCGGCTGCCTTCGGCGACGTTCAGCGACAGCAGCGAGCCCGCCGCCTTGGCGCGGACGATCGCGGTGCGAGGCGCGACCAGCGGCCCCGAGAATTCGATCGTGACCGGCAGCCGCGACGACACCGGCCGCGCCACTTCGGCGGCGACGAACTCGAGCGGGACCGGATCCTTCGACTTGTCCTTGTCGCCCTGGAACAGCTGCGTCTTCGACAGCACCGCCGCGGCCAGCGCGACCAGGACGGCGCCACCGAAAATGCCCAGCCAGAGACGGCGCCTGGCCTTGTGGGCGGGCCGCCTGGATTCGCTCGAATGCTGCATGGCCGCGAGTGTAGGACTGGCGCCGAGTCGCTCCGGTGACGGTGCGACAGGCTGCCGATCCGCGTGACCAAAGTGCGGCGGCCGGCGACGAAGGCTCGCCGGCGCCAAGCCTGCTGACGGTCACCTAGGCGTCGAGTGCCGCGTCGGCGCCTCGGAGCGCCAGCCCGGAAGCGTCGACAACGACCGCGGTCGGAATCCGCGCCAGATAGCCGGAGTAGCGGCCCTTGGCCTCGAAGCGCTCGCGAAACGCCGAGTTGGTGACCTCGTCGCCGAGCTGCGCGACGATGCCGCCGGCGACGTAGACGCCGCCCCGCGCGCCGAGCGTCAGCGCGAGGTCGCCGGCGACGCTGCCGAGAAAGGCGAAGAACAGATCGATCGCCTGCCGGCAGCCCGCATCGTTGCCGAGGCGAGCGCGCTCGGTGACCTCCACGGGCTCCAGCGCTTCGATCGGACGTCCGCCGAGCTCGCAGCTCGCCGCGTACAGGTTGACGAGGCCGGGGCCGGAAAGCGCGCGTTCGGCAGACACATGGCCGAAGCGCCGACGCAGGATGGCGATGACGCTGTCCTCGACCGCGTCGGCAGCGCTGAGCGAGACGTGCCCGCCTTCGCCGACGACCGGCACCGAACCTCCGCCCGGCGCGACGAGCAGTCCGGACACGCCCAGGCCGGTGCCGGGGCCGACGAGGCCGAGCGGAGCATTCGCGACCGCCTCGCCGCCGCCGACCCGCCGCACCTCGTCGGGCCGCACACCGACCAGCGCGTGGGCGAGTGCCGCGTAGTCGTTGATCACGAGGATGCGGTCGAGGCCGAGGCTGCGCTGCAGGTCACTGATCGAGAAGGTCCAGGTGCGATTGGTCATCGCGACGACGTCGCCGGTGACCGGCGCGGCAATGCCGATCGCGCACGACCGCGGCTGCGCCCGCCCAAGCGAGGCCAGATAGCGGGCGATCGCCGCCTCGAGGCCGGCGTGATCGCCGGAGCGAAGCGACTCGACCGCCGTGATGGCCGATCCCGCTTCCTCGATCCAGCCGAATCTGGCGCGGCTGCCGCCGACGTCGCCGAGCAGCCGGGGATAAGGGGCAGCGATGCCGCTCGTCATCGCGCGTCCCTACACCACCGTGTCCCAGCGAGCGGAGAGGCGAACGGCGCCGTTGATCACGCCGACCATCGAATAGGTCTGCGGGAAATTTCCCCACAGCTCGCCGCTGGCGACGTGCAGGTCCTCCGACAACAGGCCGACGTGGTTGCTGCGCGCCAGCATGGCCTCGAAGATCTCGCGCGCCTGCGCCATCCGGCCGATTCGCGCCAGCGCATCGATCCGCCAGAACGAGCACACGTTGAATGCACTCTCCGGCTTGCCGAAGTCGTCGGGCGCTTCGTAGCGACGCATGAACGGCCCGTCGGACAACGCGGTCTCGAGGGCATCGACGGTCTTGGCGAAGCGCGGGTCGCGCGGGTCGATGAAACCGACCTCGGCCATCAGCAGGACGCTGGCGTCGAGGTCCTTGCCACCGAAGCTCTCGACGAAGGCCTGCCGACTCTCGCTCCACGACTGCTCGAGGATCTTGGCGCGAATCGTGTCCGCGCGGCCGCGCCACGTGGCATGGTTGGCGGTCTTGCCGATCACGGCAGCGATCTTCGCCAGGCGATCGCAGGCGGCCCAGCACATCAGCGACGACGACGTGTGGACGCGAGTGCGGGTGCGCAGCTCCCACATGCCGGCATCGGGCTGGTCATGAAAGCGCCAGGCCTGCTCGCCCATGCCTTCGAGCTCGGCGAAGTCGCGCAGGTCGGCACGACGAAACAGCCGGTGGTCGAAGAATGCCTGCGACGCGCCGAGAACGATGTTGCCGTAGACGTCGTGCTGGAAGTGCTCGAACGCCTGGTTGCCGACGCGCACCGGACCCATGCCGCGATAGCCAGTGAGCGTCGGCACCGTGCTCTCGGTGAGGACCCGCTCGAGGCCGATCCCGTACAGCGGCTGGACATGGCCGCCACGGGAGCTGCGAACGACGTCGTTGAGCCAGCGCAGGTAGTCCTCCATCGTTCCCACTTCCGAGAGGCTGTTCAGTGCCCTGACGACGAAGAAGGCGTCGCGCAGCCAGCAGAAACGGTAGTCCCAGTTGCGCTCGGTATTCGGCGCCTCGGGGATGCTGGTCGTCATGGCCGCGACGATCGCCCCCGTCTCCTCGAACTGGCAGAGCTTCAGGGTGATCGCGGCGCGGATGACCGTGTCCTGCCACTCGAGCGGCACCGCCAGCCGCCGGGTCCAGCGCCGCCAGTAGAGCGCCGTCTGCTCCTCGAAGTCGCGCGAGGTCTCCTCGATCCCCGCCGACAGCGTCTCGTCGGGTCCGAGCAGGAGGCTCACCGGCACCTGGAGCGAAAACCAGGTGCTGTCGAGCACGTACGTCAAGGGTGCATTGGTGTTGAGCCGCAGCACGCCATCGGGCAGGATGAAGCGCAGATGGTTGCTGCCACGGGTGATCTCGGGCACTGCCGCGCCCCATTGGCCGCGCGGGCGAACGATGAAGCGAATCCGCGGGTGACCGACCAACGCCCGCACCCGACGCACGATCTGCGTCGGCCTGAAGGAGCGGTCACGATTGAAGAAGCGTGGGCAGAAATCGACGATCTCGATCCCTTCGCCGGCGGCGTCGAACAGCCGGGTGCGAACGACGGCGGTGCTCGCGTCGTAGGCCTGCTCGGAACGCACGAAGCCTTCCAGCTCGACGCTGAAGACGCCCTGCTGCTGCGGGCCTTCGGCGCTGTCGAGCAGGGCATGGAAGATCGGGTCGCCGTCGAAACGCGGCATGCAGCACCAGACGATGGCGCCGCGCTTGTCGATCAGCGCGCTGATCGCACAGTTGCCGATCAGGGCAAGATCCAGACTGGCGGCGGGCTTCGTCATGGCAGCGGTCGGGGCAGGATGGACGATAAATGGCGGATCGGCAGATGAATCATTTGCTCACGCCCGAGGGCGAGCTGGCATTGCAGGCCGTCATGCGCCTGCACCCGCTGCTCGCGTTCGATTTTGACGGCACGCTCGCGCCCATCGTCGCGCGGCCTGACGAGGCCAAGGTGCCTGAATCGGTGTCGCGCGGCCTGGCCGAGCTGGCGCGCGACCTGCCGGTCGCGATCATCACCGGCCGCAGCGTCGCCGACGTGCG
>DATAYY010000143.1:0-20085 GCA_036272325.1 Caldimonas sp.
CTCCAGGTCGGCAGCGTGCAGGTGAAGATCGACGAGCTGCGGCCGCTCGAGCGCCTCGTGCGGCTGCAGAGCGTCGCCATCGACGCGCCGCACGTCGTCGCGGTACGCGATGCGTCCGGGCATGTCAACCTCCTGCTCGCCGCCGAAGCGCCGAGCGGCGCGGCGGTGCCGGTCGCGCGCGTGCCGCTGCCGACGAGTGCGGCAGGCGGCGCCGCCAGCGCGGTGGCGCTCGCGGGCGCGGGGTCGGCACCGGCCGCGACACCTGCGGCGTCGGCAACGTCGGCGGCAAATGCCGCCAGCGCCGCCAGCGCCACAAGCGCGACAAACGCGGCGAACACGCCGCCTTGGCGACTGGCGCTCGCTGCGTTGTCGCTCAAGGCCGGCCGTCTCGACTGGAACGACGCCACCACGGCGCCGGCCGCGGCGCTGGCGCTGGCCGATGTCACGCTCGACGCGCAAGCGATCGGCTGGCCGCTGGCGGCGCCGGTCGTCTTCCGTGGCGAAGGCACGCTCGGCGCCGGCGACCAGCACGGCAAGCTCTCGTTTTCCGGCCAGGGCGACAGCAGCGGCGCCAAGGTCAAGGTCTCGCTCGCGGCGCTGCCGCTGGCGCCGTTTCGACCCTACCTGCGCACGGTCCTGGCGCTGCCGCTTGCCGGCGAGCTGAGCGCCGACGTCGATGTTGAATGGCATGCCGGCGACGGCACGCCGAACGTGCGCGCCGTCGCGAGCCAGCTGGCGTTGACGCAACTCGCGCTCGGCGACGCCCGTGCTCCGGAGGTTGCGGCCGAGCGCATCGAAGCGACCGATGCGCGCGTCGACACCCGCGCACGCACGCTTGCGATCGGCAAGCTGGCGATGCTGGCGCCGCGGCTGCGGGTCGAGCGCGACGCGCTGCGCCACTGGGCATTCGAGCGCTGGACGACGCCGCCCGGAAGCAGCGCGACAACGCCGCCGCCGGGAGGCATCGCGACGGGCGCGGAAGCCGCCGGGCCGTGGCGCTTCTCGCTCACCGAGCTCGCAATCGACCGCGGCCGGGTCGGCATCGCCGACCATGCCAACGCAGTGCCGATCGCGCTCGACGTGCTCGATCTCGGCGTGCAGGTCCACGGTTTCGCGCTCGCCGCCAGGTCGGCGCCGTTCCACGTCAGCGCTCGCGTCGCAGTCCCCGCCGGCTCGAGCGGCAAGGCGGTCGGCAGCGGCGTCGTCGGCAGCGTCGACGTCCGGGGCGAGCTGCTGAAGATCGTCTCCGGCGTGCCTGGCGAAGGCCGTGCGACGCTGCTACTCAAGGACCTGCCGCTGCATCTGCTCGATCACTATCTCGACGACGTTCTCGACATCGACGTCCAGAAGGCGCAGACGAGCTTCAAGGGCGAAGTGCGATGGGCGCGCGCGCCCGCGGGCATGTCGCTCGCGCTGCGCGGCGACGCGACGGTCGAGGACTTCCGCGCCACCAATGCCGCGACCGACCGCGCCGCACCGGTTCGCGGCCTGGCGCTGGCGCGCGATCCCGGCAGCGGCCGCCAGCTGCTGAACTGGAAGACGCTCTCGCTGCGCGGCATCGACCTCGCGATCGCACCCGGCGCGGCGACGCGGTTCGGCGTCGCCGAGACTGCGCTCAGCGATTTCTTCGCGCGCATCGTCCTCGACGAGAACGGCCGCCTCAACCTCGAGGACGTGACCCATCCGGCAAGCGCCGCAGCGAGCGCCTCGTCGCCGGCATCCGCGCCGCAGTCTGCGGCTGCCGCCGCGACAGCTCCGGCGACGACTGCGGCGGCGGCTTCGGCGCCAATGACGACAGCTTCGAGGGCGACGACCGCGGGGCCGGCGCCGATCGTTCGCTTCGGGCCGATCGTCGTCGTCGGCGGGCGCGTCAACTACAACGACCGCTTCGTCAAGCCGAACTACAACGCCAACATCAGCGAGCTGAGTGGGCGGCTGGCATCGTTCTCATCGGAAGCGCCGGCGCCTGGGCAGCCGCCGCAGCTCGCCGAGCTCGCCCTGAAGGGAGTCGTCGAGGGCACGGCGTCGCTCGAGATCAGCGGCAAGGTCAACCCGCTCGCCAAGCCGCTCGCGCTCGACCTGAAGGCGAAGGTGCGCGACCTCGAGCTGCCGCCGCTGTCGCCGTACGCGATCAAGTACAGCGGCTACGGGATCGAGCGCGGCAAGATGAGCGTCGACCTCGCCTACGTCGTGCAGCCGAGCGGCGAGCTGACGGCGAGCAACAAGATCGTGCTCACCCAGCTCGTCTTCGGCGACAAGGCAGAAGGCGCGACGAAGACGCTTCCGGTCAAGCTCGCGGTCGCGCTGCTCGCCGACAAGAACGGCGTGATCAACCTCGATCTTCCGGTCAGCGGCTCGATCAACGACCCCCACTTCTCGATCGGCGGGATCGTCTGGAAGGCGATCACGAACATCTTCGTCAAGGTGGTGAGCGCGCCGTTCGCACTGCTCGCGTCGGCCTTCGGCGGCAGCGGCGGCGGCGAGAGCTCGCACATCGAGTTCGCTCCGGGGACGGCGACGCTCGGCGACGCCCAGCGCGAGACTCTCGACAAGGTCGGGAAGGCGCTTGCCGAGCGACCCGGCCTCAGCGTCACGATCGTCGGCGAGAGCCAGCTCGCGCGCGAGGCCGAGGCGTGGAAGAAGGAGCGTCTTGCGCAGCTCGTCCAGTCGGAGAAGCGTCGCCAGGCGATCGCTGCCGGCGCTGCCGCGTCGGCCGCGGTCACGGTCTCCGAAACCGAGTACGCGACGCTGCTGAAGGAGGTCTACCGGCGCGCCGACATCGTCAAGCCGAAGAACGTGCTCGGCCTGACGAAGGACCTCTCGACCACCGAGATGGAAGCGCTCCTCCTCGCTGGCATGACGGTCGACGAGGACGCGATGAAGCAGCTCGCGGTGCGCCGCGGCGTCGCAGTGCGCGACTACCTCGCCGGCCGCGAGATCGCCACCGATCGGCTCTTCCTCGGCGCGCCGAAGACGGCGAGCGAAGAGGCGGCGTGGACGCCGCGCGCGGACCTGAAGCTGGCGGCGAGCTGAGCGCGCGTCGACGCGCGCATCGAGGCGGTCGGGCTAGCGCGGCGGGGGCGGGTCGCGCGGAACTCCCGCCGGCGGCGGCGACGGCGTTCTTGTCGTCGACGGCGTCGTCGATGGTGTCGTCGTGGCCGCCGGCGGCGGCCGATCGCCCGACGAGCCCTTGCCGCCGCCCGCCAGAATCGCTGCGATCGCAGCGGCGATCAGCGCTGCTCCGACGATCGTCGAAGTCGAGACTCCGCTCGGCGGCGGTGCCAGCCGCTCGACGCGCTCGACCCACTCGCGTGTGCGTGCCAGGTCGTCGACGTTGGCCGCCGTCGGCTGCGGCGCGCGGGGATGCGCGAACGTCATCGTCCCGGCGCGAAGAGGCACGGTCGGCCAAGCGCCGGTCGTCGATCCCACATCGACGACGCCATCGACGACCACGACCGCGGTCGTGCCGCCTGCGTACGTGCGGACGAGATAGGCCGTGCCGCGTGCGCCGGCCTTGACGAACGTCGTGTCGACCGAGAAGATGCCCTTGACCTTGACGAACACCTCGCCGACGAAATCGGTCAGCGAGCCGATCGTGCCGCCGCTGCTCGGCCGCATCAGCAGTTCGGTCCCCGACGGATAGCGGATCACCGCATAAGCCCGTGGACCGGTGTCGAGCCGGTCGCCCGTCTGCAAGGCCGTTCCTGCATAGGCCTCTTCGCGCACGCCGTTGCGCGTGATGACCGCCAGGCCTGCCTCGCGCGCCCCGGCGAGGCGGCTGCCGTCGACCACGATGCCGTCGAGACGGGCGGTGGCGGCCTCCGGATACGGCGTCGTGCAGGCGACCACGGTCGGCAGCAGCATCGCCACGGTCACCGTCCACGCCGTCACGCGCCGCAAGGGAGAACTCGCCAGGAACGGATTCATGTCGGCTTCCTCCCCATCGCCCTGCGCGCCAGCCAGGCGCCGAGTCCCAGCGCGAGCAGGTCGTAGGGTACGCCGATGAGCCGACGCTCGAATCGGTACCAGGCGATCGCGAAGATCACGAACGCGACGGCGATCGACAGCAGGACGACGCTACGCACGATGCGTGAACGCTCGCGCAGGCGATGCACGGTGAATGCGCCGAGCGACGCCATTGCGACGATCAGGACCAGTTCGGCAACCGGGCCGACCTGGTGAATCGCGAAGTCGCGCGACATGGCGTCGATCTGCGCCGCGAACAGCTCGACTCCCCATCGGTCCTCGGCCGGCCAGGGCAGCGGAATCATGTCGACCCCGGGAAGCAGCGTGCCGACCAGGACGATCCGGTTCTTCAGCAGCGCGAGCGTCGCCGGATCGCCGCCGACGACATCCTCGTAGGCGACGCGCTGCGGCCGCGTTCGCAGCGCCGGCAAGGTAAACGGATCGATCAGCTGGCTGACGACATAGTCGCCCTTCGCGATGACGTCGCAGGCAGGTTGCGGGTCGTCGATCGTCTCGGCCGAGTAGTAGGCAATGGCCTGTGACTGCCGCTGCGGCCGCAGCCGGACCAGCGCGTTTTGCGCTCGCTTGTCGAGCATTTCGACGCGACCGCCGCCGCTAAAGGCGGCGAGCGCGAACGAAGGAATCAGCTCGTCCGGCGCGCTCGCCGTGCCCTCGGCCATGCTTGCCGCTGGAGCGACGCGCCGCACAGCGAGGGGCATCGATCCCGTCGGGCCGAGCATCTGTCCGGCGCAGTTGATCCCTTGGCGCGCCAACGACGCGATTTGCGGGAGCATCAGTCCCTGGCCGTTTCCGGCGTTGCGCTGCACGCCGAAGACGACCGGCATCTTGTCGCGCGTTGCGGCGAGCGAGCGCTCGAGCGACGCGTTCGCGTCGTCGGGACCTGTGTCTTCGAGCACCAAGTCGAACGCCACGACGCGTGCCGATGCGGACGCCGCGTTGGCGATCAGCGTCGCATGCTCGGCGCGCCAACTGGTGTCGAACTTCCGCTTCAGCGCCCGCTCGCTTCTCTCGTCGATGCCGACCAGGACCACCTCGCCGCTCCATGGCGCTTCCTGCGGAGCCACCAAGCTGGCGAGCAGCATCGTCGCGGTGGCGACGCGGGTGTCGATGTTGAAGTAGTCGAGCAGGCCGACCCAGTCGGCCAGTAACAGCGCCAACGCCGCCGCCGCACCGCCGAGCAGCGTCCGCAAGCGGCGCTTGCGATCCTGTTCGTGGTGCTCGCGCTCTACCTGCTGGCGGCGCGCTTCCGCCGCGCGCTGCTCGCTTTCGAGCCTGGCTTGTTCGCCGCGCCGCCTGGCGTCGGCTTCCAGACGCTTGGCCTTCTGTTCGAACGTCTCGCCCTGGATCCTCTCGAGCAAGGTGTTGATGCTTGCTTCTTCCGAGCGCTCGTCGAAGGGAAGCATGCTCAGGCGGCGCAGCGGCGCGATGTCAGCGGGAAGCATTTCTTCGGGCGGCGGCGGCGCGCCGCCGATCAAGACCGGGACCACGTGCAACCGGGTCGCTGCCAACGCCGGATCGGCCAGCCCAGCCGCGCGCAAGCGGAGCGCCTGCGCGACCTCGTGGCGCACCCAGTCGTCGCCGCCGAGCCGAGCGTTGAGTGTTTCGGCCCAGCGCGGGCCGATGATCACAAGAACGACGTCGGCGGCGTTCAGTGCCTGGTCGATGCTGGAGATGAAGTCGTCGCCGTAGTCGATGTCGTCGATGTCGCGGAAGACCTTGGCGATATCGGGCCGGTCCCGGAGCGCCTTCTGCAGGACCGCGACGGTCATGCGGTTGTCGTCGCGGCGATAGCTGATGAAGACGTTTTTCGGGCTGGCCGGCTCCGCCCTCTCGACCGCTGCTGAGCTCAATCGATTCGCGCCGGTTCGTCGGCCCGATGGGGTGTGCGCATGCAGTCCTCCGCCGCCGTTTCGCGCCAGCACCTTACGGACAGCGAAGGACTCGTGTCAAGCGGCATTCGTGCTCGCCGGCCCAGCTCGCCGCGGAGGTTGCTCCGTGAAGGTCGGCAACAATGTCGGTGCGCCATCCGGATCCGAGCGCCCATCGCCACAGAGAGGGGATGCATCATGATCTTCGAGCAGGTTGCCACCGGCGGCTGCCAGTCGTACGTGGTCGGTTGCGCCGACACCTGCGCCGGCGCCCTGATCGACCCCGAAGTGAGCCAGGTCGACCGCTACCTCGGCCTGGCGACGCGCCACGGCCTGCGCATCCGGTTCGTCATCGATACCCACACCCACGCCGATCACTTCTCGGCGTCGCGCCGAATCGCCGAACGGCTCGGTGCGCTGAGCGTGATGCACCGCGCCAGCCCGGCGCCAGGGGTCGCGATGCGCGTCGACGACGGCGAGTCGATCGTCCTCGGCAAGCTCCGCCTGCAGGTGCTGCACACGCCGGGCCACACCGCCGACTCGATGTGCCTGGTCGGCGCCGACCGCGTCTTCACCGGCGACACGCTGCTGATCGGCGGCACCGGCCGCACCGACCTGCCGAGCGGCGACCCGGAAGCGCTCTACGACAGTCTGTTCGGCAAGCTCCTTCGCCTCGACCCCGCGCTCCTGGTCTATCCCGCGCACGACTACAAGGGGCGCAGCCACTCGACGATTGGCGCCGAGCTCGAGTCCAACCCGCGCGTGCAGCAGCGCGACCGCGCCGCCTTCGTGGCGATGATGAAGAGCCTCGACCTGTCGATGCCGACCCACCTGACCGAGGCGCTGCGCACCAACATGAGCGGCGGCAAGACCGTCGGCGAGATGCTCGCCGAGGCGAGCGCGGTCGTTCCCTTCATGAGCATGGCCGAGTTGCGCCGCCGGGTCGAAGGCGATGACAACGACATCATCGTTCTCGACGTGCGCGAGAAGGACGCCTACGAGCTCGGCCACATCCCCGGCGCGCGCCTGCTGCCGCGCGGCCAGCTCGAGCTGCGCGTCGACAAGGAGCTTCCCGATCCGACGTCGCGCATCGTCACCTGCTGCGAGATCGGCCGCGTCTCGACGCTGGCCGCGGCCACGCTGCGGACGATGGGCTTTCAGCGCGCGGTCGCGCTCGACGGCGGAATGAAGAGCTGGAGCGAGGCCGGCTATCCGATGCGCAGCGGCGCCGCACCCTGAAGGATCGCCGGCCGGCTTGATCGCTCAACGCCGGCGATTGCGGGCGTGCTCGCAGCGCTGGAGCCCGCAACGCCTTACGCGCCGGTGAACTCCTCGCGCTGCCGGCGGCCCCAGCGCCACGCCACGAGCGGCGCACCGATTGCGGCCACCGCCGGCACCGGCGCGAACGCGGGTGCTTCGAGAAGGAGCCACGTCGTCACCGTCCAGCCGAGCATCGACACGAGCTCGAACACGCCGGCGATCGGATGGCCCTTGCCGCGGCGGCGCAGGTCGCGTCGCCTTCCCGTGCGCGGGAAGGCGAGCTGGAGGCTGCCGGCCGAGATCGTCGCGCCGACGACGCACGGCACGAAGGCCGCTGCGGCGCGAGGGCTGACGACCACGAGCACGAGCGCAAGCGGCAGCATGATGAGCCAGACCGGCGCCAGCCCCGCGGCAAGCTTGGCACGCCGCAGCAGGCTGCGGTCGACGGGCGCCGAGGCGAGAAGCTCGGGCGCGTCCTCGGCGGCGACCGTCAGCCAGACGAGCCCGGACGCGAGCGTCGCCGCGAGCAGCACCATGGTCGGCGCCAGCGCCGCCTGCGGCGCGTCCCTTCGCATCCAGACGAACACGAGCGGCAGCAGGTAGATGCTTTGCAGGAGCGTTCGCGCGATCACCTGCGGGTCGCGGCCGATCAGCTTCCATTCCTTGACCATCACGGTCCGCCAGAGACCGCCGCGAAAGCGCACCGGCCGCTCTTCGCGCGGCCTGACCGGTGTCGTCACCGATTCCTGGGTGCCGGCCAGGAAGCGCCGCGCAAGCGCATTGACGACGATCGCGAACGCGCCGACGCCGGCGGCCGAGAGCACGACCAGGGCGAGCGGCTTGCCGAGCAGCGCGTTCAGCGGCAGCCAGAGCAGGCTGTCGTGGGCCAGCCAGCCGCCTCCGCGCGCGGCGCCATAGGCAGCGAGGATCCAGGCGGTGGTGCGACCCGGTGCGACGAGGTTGCCGGCCTGGATCGCCAGAAAGAGCGCCGCGCCAACGAATGCGCCGACGATTTGCGCGGCGATGCGGGCGCGGCGCGCGCCGAGCAGGCGGACGAGCGCGATCGTCATCGCCATTCCGATCGCGGTCACGAGCAGGCCGGTCGCGCAAAGCGCCGGATAGATCGCGATCAATGCAACTTCGCCGGTGAACAGGCCGACGTCGGCGATCGGCGCGAGCAGCAAGGCGTAGATCGCGACGACCGAGACCGCGACCGCGAGGCCGCGGACGAGAAAGACGTTGCGCGGCGCGATCGGCGATGCGAGCAGGAGGTCGAGATCGCCGCGTTCGAAGAAGACGCCGACCGAAAGCGAGATCGCCTGCGACAGCATCAGCGTGCAGACAAACCAGACCAGGAAGCCGGCCAGGACGAACAGGCCGGGCGTCAGCGTTGGCCAGCCGGTCACTGCGACGATCAGCGCCAGCGCGACGTGATAGACGAGCCACAGGAACGCGACCAGCGCGAACGCGGCGCGATGCGTCCCGACGCCGAGACCGCGCCACACGAGGCGCAGCTCGTGCCGCAGCAGCCAAGGCCACGACGCCGGCGCGAGGCTCATGCCGCGCCGCTCGTCAACTCGAGGAAGACGTCTTCGAGCGTGCTGCCGCGGTCGCTGTGCGCTGCCTGTGCGCGCAGCTCGTCGAGGCTGCCCTGCGCGATGATGCGGCCGCGCTGGATGATGCTGATCCGCTCGGCGAGACGCTCGGCGATCTCGAGGATGTGCGTCGTCAGCACGATCGTGCAGCCGTCGCGGACGCGGGCGACGAGCAGGTCCTTGACCTGGCGCGCAGCCGCCGCGTCAAGGCCGGTCAGCGGCTCGTCGAGGATCAAGAGCCGCGGCGCGTGGATCAGCGCGCCGGCGAGCGCGAGCTTTTGCCGCATGCCGCGCGAATAGCTCTCGGCGCGCTGCTCGGCCTGCGGCCAGAGGTCGAGCTGGCGCAGCAGCGCCTCGGCGCGCTGCGCCGCGGCATCCGGCGGCATCGACCAGAGGCCGGCCACGAACTCGAGGTATTCGAGCGCGCTCAGCTTGTCGTAGACCGGCGGGTCGTCGGGCAGGAAAGCGAGCACGCGCCTGGCGTCGGCGCCCTGCGTCTGGACGTCGTGGCCGAGCACGGCGACGCGCCCGGCATCGGCGCGCAGCAGGCCGGCGACGATGCGCAAGGTCGTCGTCTTGCCCGCGCCGTTCGGCCCGAGCAGGGCATGGAACTCGCCTTCGGGGATCGTGAGGTCGAGTCCGTCGACCGCGATCGTGCCGGCGAAGCGCTTCGTCAGGCCGACGATCTCGAGCGCGTTCGCCATTGCCTTCGATCGGCGCTCAGCCCTGCGCCGGCAGCAGGCGACCGCGCACGAAGGCGCTGAGCGAATCGACGGCGAAGACGAGGGCGAACATCGCGATCAGCAGCGTCGCGGCCTGCTTCTGCTGGAAGATCGAGAGGTGGAAGTAGAGCAGCTGGCCGAGCCCGCCGGCGCCGACGAAGCCGAGCACGGCCGCCATCCGGATGTTCATCTCGAGCCGGTAGAGCGCATAGGCGATGCCTTGCGCGGTAACGAGCGGCAGCGTCGCGTACGCGAACGCGGTGATGCGGCCGCCGCCGGCGTCGCGCAGCGCGCGCTCAGGCGTCGGCGGCGCGTTCTCGAGGCTTTCCGCGTACAGCCTGCCGAGGACGCCGGTCGTGTGCAGCGCCAGCGCGAGCGTTCCTGCGAACGGGCCGAGCCCGGCGGCGATGACCATCAGCGCCGCCCAGACGAGCTCGGGCACGCTGCGCAGGAAGTTGAGAACGAGGCGGGCGCCGAGCCGGGCGGCGAGGCCGAACCGGCCTGCGGCGGGAAGCGCGAGCATCCCGCCGGCGACGACGGCGAGCAGCGTGCCGATTGCGGCGACGGCGAAGGTCTGCAGCGCGCCCCACGCCGCCTTGGCGACGAACGCCAGCGACAGGTCGGGCGGGAAGAACTCGGCGATGAACTTGGCCATCAGCCCGATCGATTCGGAGCTGACGAGCTGCCGGTAGTCGACGGCAAGATAGACGAAGCTCCACGCGATCGCCGCCGCGACGCCGATCGAAAGCGCGACGCAGGCGTGGCACCGCGGCAGCTGCTCGGGCGGCGCCGACGCGATGACGAGCCTCTCGCTCATGCCAGCACCTTGCGGATGACGACGCTCAGCGCGTCGGCGACGACGACGAGGGCGAGGAAGGTGAGCAGGATCGTGCTTGCCTCGCCGCCGTTCAGCATTTTCATCGACTGGTCCATTAACTGGCCGAGGCCACCGGCGCCGACGAAGCCCATCACGACCGATGCCCGCACCGCACACTCCCAGCGGTAGACGGTGTATGACGCGAGCTCCTGCGCGGTGCTCGGCACGAGCGCGTAGAGCAGCGCGGCAACCCGCGGGCTGCCGGCTTCGAGAAGCGCGCGCGCCGATCGCGTGTCGCCCGATTCGAGGATCTCGGTGTAGACCTTGCCGAGCATGCCGCCGTAGGTGACGGCGAGCGCGAGGACGCCGGCGCCGGGGCCGAGGCCGAGCGCGCGCACGAAGACGAGCGCCCAGACGACCTCGGGGATCGCACGCAACACAGTGAGGACGGCGCGCGTCGCCGTCCGCACGCCGGCGCCGAGGGCGCGGTGCGGCGCCGGGCCGATGCGGGAAACCGAGAGCGATCGCGTCGCGAGAACCGCGAGCGGAACGGCGACGACGAAGGCGAGCGAGATGCCCGCGGTCGCGATCGCGATCGTCTCCAGCGTTGCCTTGGCGAGCAGGGCGAGGAAGTCGGGCCCGGTCGCAGGTGGCCAGAAGCCAGCGAGGAAGTTCGCCATGACCTCGGCATTGGCGCTGTCGAACAGCTGCCACGGCTTGAACTCGGCGAGTGCGAGCAGCGGCCAGAGGACGACGATCGCGACGACCAGCGCGGTCAAGCGGCCGCGTGCCGCCGGGTCGGCGAGCGCCGCACCGCGATCGAGCATCGCGGTCGAAGCGCTCACTGGCAGCCGGGCCGCTTGAGGGCGACGACGTTGTCGGCGCGCGCCGGGTCGACGATGCCGTCGACGCCCTGGCGCGGCAGGACGCGGCCCTCGGTGGCGTACAGATCGTGCAGCATCGTGGTCGTGACCGCGGCGGTCGGCCGGTCGAAGACGATCTCGCCGCCGCGCATGCCGATCAGGCGCGGGAACCATTTCAGCGCCAGGTCGACCGCATGCAGCGAAGCGAGCAGCGTCGCACCGCGCTGCTCGCTCTCGGCGACGAGGGCGCCGACGCTCGCGTCGGCAAGCGCCGGGTCGAGCGCCGAGACAGGCTCGTCGGCGAGGATGAGCGCCGGCCGCTGGTAGAGCACGCGAGCGATGCCGACGCGCTGCAACTGCCCGCCCGAAAGCCGGTCGCAGCGGTCGAAGACGCGCTCGCCGAGGTCGAGCCGCGCGAGCGCAGCGCGCGCGCCGGCGGCATCGATCGGCGCGAGCAGCGAGGCGAGCGACTGCCACGCCGGCCGCGTGCCGAGCCTGCCCGCGAGGACGGCGGTGACGACGCGCAGCCGTGGCGGGATCGGCGGGCTCTGATGGACGACGCCGATGCCGCTCCGCAAGCGGCGCAGCGCGCCGGCGCCGAGTTGCCAGGGATCGTTCCCGCCGACAGCGAGCCTGCCCTGGGTCGGCCTGAGCGACGTGCCGAGGACGCGGACGAGCGTCGTCTTGCCGGCGCCCGAAGGGCCGATGACCGCGGCCCGCTCGCCGGCGCCGAGGCCGAGCGTCACCGCGCGCAACGCGCGATGACCGTTCGGATGGATGAGCTCGCCGTCGTCGATCCGGACGGCGCCGGCAGCCGAGCTCACTGCTTGATGAGCCCCGCCGAGCGGGCCGCCTTCTCGATGCCGTCGTAGTTCGAGTTCTGGGTCGGGATGAACTTGCTCGCGCGCTGCAGGTCCATGATCTCCTTCATCGCCGGCACCGCGGGGTCGAGCTTGAGGAAGGCGTCGGTGAGCTTCTTCGTCAGCGCCGGATCGAGCCCGGGCCGCACCGTCCAGTTGTAGTCGAAGTAGGGCGGCGTCACGGCGAGCACGCGGACCTTCTCGGCGTTCGCGTTGTGGCTTTCGACGAGCTTGTCCATCACCGAGGCGTTGAGGACGCCGGCCTCGGCGCGGCCGGCGGCGACGAAGGCGACGGTCGCGTCATGGGCGCCCGAGAACGCGACCGACTTGAAGTCGCGCTCCGGGTCGATCCCTGCCTGCAGCAGGTAGTAGCGCGGCATCAGGCTGCCCGAGGTCGACGACGGCGCGCCGAACGCGAACGTCTTGCCCTTCAAGTCGGCAAGCGTTTTCGCCGTGCTGCCGACCGGAACGATGAAGCGGCTGGTGAACTTCGCGTCCTCGGCGCGTTGGACGATCGGGATCACGCCGCCGTTGGTGCGCAGCCGCGCCTGGACGTACGTGAAGCCGCCGAGCCACGCGAGGTCGAGCTTGTTCGTCGCCAGGCCCTCGACGACGGCGGCGTAGTCGGTGACCGGAATGAACTCGACGTCGAGCCCGGTCGCCTGCTTCAGGTACTCGCCGAGTGGTTTGAACTTGCGCTGCAGCTCGGTCGGCGCCTCGTCCGGAATCGCGGAGACGCGCAGCACGCCGGCGCTCTGCGCGAGCGAAACGGAGGGCAGCACGAGGCCGGCGGCGACGGCGAGGCCGGCGAAGAGCGAGCGGAACATCGGCATGGGCAGAGTCTTTCGATCAGTGGCTGAGGGCGGCGGTGCGAAAGCCGGCGAAGACGTCGTTGCGATCGGCGACGAAGAAGTTGCGATAACGCGGGTCGTGCAGCCGCGCGTGGGTCGCGAACGCGCCGCCGCGCAGCTCGCGATGATCGCCGAACCACGGCTTCGAGTAGTCGGCGTAGGGCCCGGCGACGAAGCCGGGGTAGGGCCGGAAGGCATCGGCGGTCCATTCCCAGACACTCTTCCCCCACCGGAGGCGCGGATCACGCGCCGCGTATTCCCACTCCGCCGCGGTCGGCAGGCGGCGCTTCGCCCAATGGCAGTACGCCTCCGCTTCCCAGGCGCTGACGTGGATCACGGGTGCTTCCAGAGCGAGCGGTTGCCAGCGATCGAACCAGCGCATCAGCCAGCTGCCGCCGTCGCTGCGCCGCCAGCGCTCCGGGTGAGGATGCGGATGGCGCGCGCACCAGGCTCCTGCCGCGCCGGGCCAGAGCACAGGGTCGTCGTAGCCGCCGGCGTCGACGAAGCGTGCGAACTCGGCGTTCGTCACCGGCGTCGCATCGATCTCGAACGCGGTGACGCGCACCGCCAGCGCCGGCTCTTCGTTGTCGAACGCGAAGCCGGGCGCGCTGGCCGCGTGGCCGAGGACGAGCTCGCCGCCGGCCATCGCGAGCGGCGCGCTCGCGGCCAGCGCCGGCAACGGCGGCGTTCCGGCCGGCGCCGGCCAGCCGAGCGTTGCGCGCAGCCAGGTGAACGCTTCGCCGTGCATGTCCTCGTGGAAGAGGGCGAGGCGGTGGAAGTAGTTCGCGGCGTCGTCGCTCTCGTCACCGGGGACGCGATCGAGGCAGGCGGCGAGCTGGCGGTCGAGACGCCTGACGAGCTCGCCGCGCGATGGCAACTCGACGTGCCAGCGGTCGGCGTGAGGGAGCCGCGCCGAATCGAAGATCGCGTCGGGGCCGGCGATCGCCGGCGGCTTCCGGGCGACGACGAAGCCGTCGTCGCCGAGCGCGTGCGGTCCGCGCAGGATCCAGAACTCGGCGAACCAGGCGAGGTGGCCGAGCTCCCAGGCGACGGGGTTGACGCCGGAGTGCTGCGGCACTCGCCAAGCGGCGTCGTCGACGTCCATCGTCCGCGCCAGCGTCGTCGCACGGGCATCGCGAAGCGCGTCGGCGAGCGCCCGGCCGACGAGTCGGCGCGCGTCAGCGGACATCGGAGGCATGGCCTCGTGCCATCATCGATCGATGGGTTCCGTGCCGACGCCGCGCGTGTGCATCCTCTCGCCGGCGCTCGCCGGCGCAAACAACGGCAACTGGCACACCGCGGCGCGCTGGCAGCACTTTCTCGAGCCGATCGCCGACGTCGCGGTGGTCGCGATCGGCGCCGAGGATGGCGCGGCCGATCTCCTGATCGCGCTGCACGCGCGCCGCTCGGCGGCATCGATCAAGCGCTGGCGCGAGCGCCGGCCGCAAGCGCCGATCGTGCTCGTGCTGACCGGCACCGACCTCTACCGCGACCTCGACCTGGATGCCGATGCGAGACATTCGCTCGAGTGTGCCAGCCGCATCGTTGTCCTGCAGGAGGCGGCGCTTCACCGGTCGACGCGGCGAGCCGCGCCAAGGCAGCGGTGATCGTGCAGTCGGCGTCGTCGCTGCGCGCTCAGCGTTCGCAGCGCGATGCCGATTTCGTCGCCGTCGGCCACCTGCGCATCGAGAAGGATCCGGAGACACTGCTCGGCGCGGCACGGCTGCTCGCCCGGGACCGTGAGCCGCCGACGATCGCCCAGCTCGGCGCGGCTCTCGACGAGCAGCTCGGTGCCGCCGCGCGGGCGACGATGGCGGCGTGCCCGGCGTACCGTTGGCTCGGCGCGCTCGACCACGCGGCGGCGCGGCGGACGATCGCGCGGGCGCGCGCGCTCGTTCATCCGAGCCGGATGGAAGGGGGTGCCAATGTCGTCGTCGAGGCCGTGCGCTCAGGCGTGCCGGTGCTCGCGAGTCGCATCGACGGCAACGTCGGCCTGCTCGGTGACGACTACGAAGGCTACTTTCGGGTCGGCGACGCGGCGGCGCTGGCGGCGCTGATGCGGCGATTCTGCCGCGACGCTGTCTTCGCGAGCCGCCTGCAAGCGCAGTGCGCGGCGAGAGAACCGCTCTTTCTTCCTGCCGTCGAGCGGCGCGCGGTTCGTGCGCTCGTCGCCGGGCTCCTCGCTGCGCCGAAGCGCGCGCGCTGAGACAATCTCGTTCTCGCCTCGACGTTCGCGATCGGATCGCCATGCTTTCGGACACCGCCTCTCCTGCCACCGCCAGCGCGACGTCGAGCCCGGCGCCGCTTCGCCTCACGAGCTTCTCGCACGGCGGCGGCTGCGGCTGCAAGATCGCGCCCGGCGTGCTCGCCGAGATCCTGAGGAATGGCGGCGGCGGGATCATTCCGCCCGAGCTGATGGTCGGCATCGAGACCGCTGACGACGCTGCCGTCTATCGTCTCAACGACGAGCAGGCGCTGATCGCGACGACCGACTTCTTCATGCCGATCGTCGACGACCCGTTCGACTTCGGCCGCATCGCCGCGACCAACGCCATCAGCGATGTCTACGCGATGGGCGGCAAGCCCATCATGGCGCTGGCGCTGGTCGCGATGCCGATCGACAAGCTCACCGTCGAGCAGATCGGCCAGGTCATCCGCGGCGGCGAATCGGTTTGCCGCCAGGCCGGCATCCCGATCGCAGGCGGCCACACGATCGACTCGGTCGAGCCGATCTACGGCCTCGTCGTCATGGGTCTCGTCCACCCGAAGCGGGTGCGCCGCAACTCCGACGCGAAGATCGGCGACGTGCTCGTCCTCGGCAAGCCGATTGGCGTCGGCGTGCTGTCGGCCGCGCTCAAGAAGGGCGAGCTCGATGCCGCCGGCTACGCCTCGCTGATCGAGACGACGACGCGCCTCAACACGCCCGGCGTCGCACTCGCGGACATCGCCGGCGTGCACGCGATCACCGACGTCACCGGCTTCGGCCTCGCCGGCCACGCGCTCGAACTCGGCCGCGGCGCCGGGCTCGGCGTGACGATCCGCTGGTCGAAAGTGCCGCTTCTGCCCGGCGTGCTGGAGATGGCGAAAAGCGGCTACGTCACCGGCGCATCGGGGCGCAACTGGGCCGGCTATGGCGTCGAGGTGCTTCTGGACAACACGTTGCCGCCGGTCGCACGCGATCTCCTCACGGACCCGCAGACCTCGGGCGGGCTGCTCGTCAGCTGCACCCAGGAGAGCGTCAAGGAGGTGATCGCGGTGTTTCGCGACCAGGGCTTCGAGGCGGCGGCGCCGATCGGCGCGGTGCGTGAAGGGGTCGGGCTGCGGGTCGTGCCCTGACAATTGGGACGACGAGCGGCAGACACGCTCGGGGTCGCCAGAAGCCGACTTGTGGGGCTCTCCCGCCGATCATCGTCGTTCGGCGAGGCTTTCCGACACTGGAGTATGTTGAGACGCCGAAGACATGCCTCCGGTCTACCGCTTCGGCCTATTTCGACTCGATACCGGCGTCGGATCGCTGACCCGAGACGAGCACCCCACGGGCCTCGGACCCCGCGCGGTCGGCCTCCTGCAGGTCCTTGTCGAGCGCTCCAACCAGTACGTCTCCAAATCGGAGCTGCTCGATGCAGCGTGGCCCGGCATGGTCGTGGAGGAGGCCATCCAGCGCCAGGTGGGCGACCGTCGCTTCGACGGCAAAGTGCTCAGCAATCTCGGCAGGCCTTCGGCTTGCATTGGGCGAACTCGACGAGGCGATCCGGTGTCATGAGGCTTCGCTGGAAGTCGCCGTGGAGCTCGGCGATCGCCAGCTCGAAGGCGAGGCACTCGGTGGAATGGGCCAGGTCTGCGAGCGGCAGGAACGCTTCGATCGCGCACGCGCTCACCTCGAGCGCTCGGTCGAGATCTTTCGGTCGATTTCCAGCCGACGCTCGGAAGGCACGGCCCTTGCGACGCTGGGGAGCGTGCAGGCGCGGCTTGGGATGCTCAGCGAGGCGAGAACAACGTTCGCGTCCGGGGCCGAGCTCCTGCATCAGGCGAATGGTCCGGTCGGACTCCGGCAAGCTGCTTTGCGCCCAGGCGCGCGCCGAGCTCGGCGCCGGACACCGCGACCTGGCGACGGGGTTGATCGGCGACGCTCAAGGGCTGGCCGACAACCTCCGCTCTGACGGCGGATCGGCGCTGAGCCGTGAAATCGATGAGGTCCGGAAACTGATCTAGCGAATCTCCGAGCGCGCCGCCGAACGACTCGACCCGTCGTGTGTGAAGAGCATCGGTGCGCCGCTCGCCTCCAGAATTCCGAAGCGCGCACCGGCGGCGAGCGCGCGCCGAAGCGGCGTGACGTCGGCGCTCGCGGTCGCGGCGCGGCTCGCGATTTCTTCGGCCAAGGTCCGCATCTGCCGCGTCGAGTAGCGAATGCGCTCGCGAAATTGGGCGTCGTCGAGGCGGTCGAGCAGGCTCTCGTTGAGCGCGGCGAACCAGGGAAGCGACGCCTGGTCGAGCATGGCTGCCGGCTTGGACACGTCGGCCGACCGCCGCGTCGCCGACCACGCACCGAGCAGCGCTTGCACGGCCAGATTCAACGCCTGGCAGTGGCCGAGCTCGTCCCGCAGGTCGGAGAACGCCGTCAGGTCGGCGAGCCGGCGCTGGAAGAAGAACTGGGCGAGGATGCCCCAGTAGTACGTGTAGTCCCAGAGCACCTTGACCGGCATCACCTCGGGGTCGCCGAAGATCGGGTACTGGCCGGTATAGAGCGCGAGCGTGCTCTCGTAGAACGAACGGAAGATCTGCTCGAAGACGTGCCCATGCGCCGCCGTCGGCCGGCCGGCGCGATCGCGCGCAACGAGCTCGGTGATGTAGGTGTTGGCGATGGCGATGAAGTCGGTGCCCGGGGAGTAGAACGGGTCGAGGAAGAGGCCGGCTTCGCCCGTGATCGCCCAGCGGTCGGCCGAGAAGACCTGGCGACAGCCGTACGAGAACCGCTTCAGGAAGGCGAAGTCCTGCAGCAGATGGCGCTTGCCGTCGAGCGCTTCGAAGACGCGCGGCTGGTAGCGGGCGAGCCAGTCCATCGCCTTGTCGAACGTGTTGAACGACTCGATCGGATGCAGCGTCGGGTCGGCGACGATGCCGACCGAGTGCGATCCCGAGGCGAGCGGGATCAGCCAGACCCAGTAGCCGGCGCCGACGAGGTGGTTGGTCGAGAGCCAGCGCGCCGGTGGCTCGCATTGCGCGCGCCAGCGGGCGTCGGCCGACCACTCGTCGATCGCGATCCGCTCGGCGATGCGAAACCACGCCGCGCCGGCAGCGTGGTCGTTGGGCTCGGCGAGCTCGAGCTTCTTCTTGACGAGGCCGGCACGACCGCAGGCGTCGACGAGCCAGCGCGCCTCGACGCGATGCGAGTGCTTGCCCCGCGTGTAGCCGACCGCATGGCGCTCGCCGGCGCCGCCGAGCGCGAGGTCGCGAACGAGCGCGCCGTCCTCGAAGCGGATGCCGCGCCGCACTGCCTCTTCGGCGAGGAAGTTCTCGAACAGCCCGCGGTCGATCTGATAGCTCGGGACCGCGAGGTAGCGGCTGGCGCCGACCTCGGTGACGCCGTCGATGTCGCGCCGGCCTTCGGAGAAGAAGAAGCGAAAGCCGAACTTCTTCAGCTGCTGCTCCTGCAAATGGGCCTTCAGGCCGAGCACCTCGGCGAGGTAGTTGGCGCCGATCTCGACCGTCGATTCGCCGACCTTGTGCGCCGCGATCGGCACCGGGTGCGTCCTGCGCTCGAGGATGAGGACGTCGAGGTCGGCGACCGCCTGCTTCAGTTGCAGCGCCAGCGTCAGCCCGGCGAGGCCGCCGCCGGCGATGACGACGTCGTGGCGCGTGCCCGCGACGCCGCCCGGTGCTGTCGAATCGCTCATGCGGCGATCACGGCGCAGCCGTCGCCGCTGCTGCGCGCGAACGGCGTTGCCGCCAGCGACATCGCCAGCGAGCGCGACAGCGGCAGCGCGAGCGGCGCTGGATCGGCGCCCGGCGCAGCGATCGCGATCGCTTCCAGCAACGGCAGCGCACCAGCCATCGCGTTGCCGCCGAGGCTTCGCGCCGCCGCTGAGCGGGCCGACGCCGCCTCGCGCGCGCCGGTCGCGAGTGACCAGTCGAATGCGGCGACCGTTCGCTCACTCCGCGTCGGCGAGAGCACGAACGCGCAGGCGAGGAGCCCGGCGCTCGCCGTCACCGACGCCAGCGCGCCGGTCGCCTCGACGTCGAAGGCGACGAGCAGCACGGCGCGTGCGTCGGCCTGGCACTGGCTCGCTGCTTCGAGCAGGCCGGCGCCGAAGCTGGCATCGAAGGCGGTGAGGGCCGTGCTCGCTTCGCGGCAGCCGGTCGCGATCGTCCAGTAGCCGGCCGCGGCGTTGTGGACCGAGTTGTGGAACTTGGTCGGCGAGATCGTCGTCGGTTGGCTCGCCAGCGTCGTGCACATGTAGTCGTTGACGGCGAGGTCGCCGTGCGCCGACGTGAAGACCGACGGCAGCGCCGCCGCGTCGAGCCCCGACTCGCGCACCGCCGCGGCGGCAACCTCGAGCGCCAGCGCGACGGTGTCGGGCGCACGGCGGCGCTCGGCGGCGGCGAGCAGATCGGGCGTCGGCCGCCTGGCCGGCGATGCGAGTGGCGCCGCTTCATCGCGCAGCGCGGCGCGCGCGTGCGCCCAGCCCGGCAGCGTCGGCGCCCAGAAGGCGATGCCGTCGACGAAGAAGGTGCCGCCCGGAAGCGGCGCGGCCGCGCGGCTCATGTGCGCGCGGTACGGTCGGCGGCGCCGGCGTCGCCGAACGCGAGGACGCAGTTGTTGCCGCCGAAGCCGAACGAGTTGCTGAGCGCGACGCGGACGCGACCTGCTGCGCCGGCGGTGCGGAGCTGCGGCCCGCACGCCGGATCGAGGACGCGCGTGTTGGCGGTTCCCGGCTTCCAGCCGTGCTCGATCGCGAGCAGCGTCGCTGCCGCTTCGACGACGCCGGCGGCGCCGAGCGTGTGGCCGGTGATGCCCTTGGTCGAGCTCGCGTGCGTCGTCGCCGGAAAGCGTCGGCCGACGAGCGCCGCCTCGACTTCGTCGTTCTTCTCGCTCGCCGTGCCGTGCAGGTTGATGTGGTCGACCGCGGCGGCGTCGATGCCGGCGCGGGTGAGCGTGTCGTCGAGCGCGCGCTCGGCGCCGACGCCTTCAGGGTGCGGAGTCGACATGTGGTGGGCATCGCTCGATTCGCCGTAGCCGAGGAGAAGCGGCGCGTCACCGCGAT
>DATAYY010000144.1:0-3209 GCA_036272325.1 Caldimonas sp.
CAGGCCTTCCACGCATGCGCGTGAGCGTAGTTCGGATCGAGCTCGATCGCGCGCTGGAGCAGGCGCTGCGCCCTGGCGTTGTCCTCGCGGTTGCCGCGGTGATGCAGCACCTTGCCGGTCAGCACGCATTCGTAGGCCGCCAGGTTGTCGGTCGTCAGGCGCGACGCGCGGTCGCGCGCGGCCGCCTCGACGCGGCCGGGCAGCGTCGCGACGATCGCGCTCGTGACCTCGTCCTGGATCGCGAAGATGTCCTCGAGCTCGCGGTCGTAGCGCTCGGCCCAGAGGTGGCGGTCGGTCGTCGCGTCGATCAGCTGCACCGTGATGCGCACGCGCTGCCCGACCTTGCGCACGCTGCCCTCGACGACGTACTGCACGCCGAGCTCGCGCGCGAACTTCTGCACCTCGACCGCCTTGCCCTTGTACTTGAACGACGAGTTGCGCGAGATGACGAACAGCTCGCGAAATCGCGACAGCTCGGTGATGATGTCCTCGGTGATGCCGTCGGCGAAGAACTCCTGCTCGCTGTCGCCGCTCATGTTGTTGAACGGCAGCACGGCGATCGAAGGCTTGTCGACGCGGTCGCGCGGCACGGACTGGCCAGCGGCACGTCCCGATTGCGCTGCGCCGTTGTCGCCGCTCGCGCCCGGCGCCGCCCCGGCAGCGGCCGACCGCACGCGATAGGCGCGCACCGGCTCGGCGATGTTCTTGACGCGCTGCTCGCCGAGCTCGTCGAAGCTCGCCGCGACGCGTCTCTTCACCACCGCCAGGACCGACTCCGAGACGGCGACGCCGCCCGGCTCGGCGAGGCCCTCGAGGCGGGCGGCGATGTTGACACCGTCGCCATACACCGAGCCGTCGCTCTTTTCCATCACGTCGCCGAGATGGATGCCGATCCGAAACAGCATCCGGCAGTCCTCGGCGAGCTCGCGTGCGGCATCGCCGAGGCTGCACTGGACCATGAGCGCGCAGTCGACTGCGCCGGCGGCGCTGTCGAAGACGGCGAGAACCGAGTCGCCGGCCATGTCGACGACGCGGCCCTGGTGCGACGCGATCGCTTCCCGAAACACCGCCCGCGCGCTGTCGAGCGCGGCGACCGTGCCGCACTCGTCGCTTCCCATCAGGCGCGAATACCCCGCGACGTCGGCGACGAGGATCGTCGCCAGACGCTGGCGGAGCGCGCTATCGGTCGTGGCCATGGCCTCCACGGAATGCCGGCAGATGGTAGTACGCCCGACTTCGCCCGACTTCTCCCGACCTTGCAGAGTTCGCGAAGCATCGCGCAAAACCGAGCGCTGGCGACTCCGATCGCCGATAACCCGCTACAATCAACGCTCGCGTCGCGATCGTTTCCAGTCAGCGTCGACGCAGTCGCTCCCGACTCCCCTCCTCCCGTCTGCCTTCGACTGGCGCTCGCTCGAAGCGAGCAGCAGGCCGATGAACCTGGCAGAACTCCAGATGTCTTTCGATTCCCTCGGCCTGGCCGAGCCGCTGCTGCGTGCCGTGCACGAAGCGGGCTACACCACACCCACCCCGATCCAGGCGCAAGCCATTCCCGCCGTCCTCTCCGGCGGCGACGTCATGGGCGGCGCCCAGACCGGCACCGGCAAGACGGCCGGCTTCGTCCTGCCGCTGCTGCAGCGGCTGATGTTGAAGCCCGCCGTCCGCGACGCGCGCGGCAGGCTCCCGATCCGCTGCCTCATCCTGACGCCGACGCGCGAGCTCGCCGCGCAGGTCGAGGAGAGCGTTCGCACCTACGGCAAGCACTCGCGGCTGACGAGCATGGTGATGTTCGGCGGCGTCGGCATGCAGCCGCAGATCGACAAGCTCAGGCGCGGCGTCGACATCCTCGTCGCGACGCCCGGGCGGCTGCTCGACCACCACGGCCAGCGCACGCTCGACCTCTCGCACATCGAGATCTTCGTCCTCGACGAAGCCGATCGCATGCTCGACATGGGCTTCATCCACGACATCAAGAAGGTGCTCGCGGTGCTGCCGGCGAAAAAGCAGAGCCTGCTCTTCTCGGCGACTTTCAGCGACGAGATCAAGGCACTCGCCGACCGCCTGCTCGCCAAGCCGCAGCTGATCGAGGTCGCGCGGCGCAACCAGACTGCCGAGCTGATCGCGCAGAAGGTGCATCCAGTCGGCCGCGAGCTGAAGAAGGACCTGCTGACGCACCTGATCAAGAGCAACGACTGGCACCAGGTGCTCGTCTTCACGCGCATGAAGCACGGCGCGAACCGACTCGTCGAGCACCTGCTGAAGCAAGGCATCAGCGCGATGGCGATCCACGGCAACAAGAGCCAGACCGCACGCACCAAGGCGCTCGCCGACTTCAAGAAGGGCGACCTGCAGGTGCTCGTCGCGACCGATATCGCCGCCCGCGGCATCGACATCGACCAGCTGCCGCACGTCGTGAACTTCGAGATTCCGAACGTTCCCGAGGACTACGTGCACCGGATCGGCCGCACCGGCCGCGCCGGCTCGCCGGGCGAGGCGATCTCGCTCGTCTCGGTCGACGAGAACATCTTCCTGCGTGACATCGAGCGCCTCATCAAGCACGAGATCCCGAAGGAGACCGTGGCCGGTTTCGCGCCGCCGGCGCACGAGCGGCCGGAGCCGATCGTCCTCGGCCGGATGGTGATCGGTGAAGGCGCCGGCCGAGGCGGTGCCCGGCCGCGCCGCGACGACGCGGCGCGCGGCAACGGCTCCCGGCGACACGACGGCAATCGGCGCGAAGGTGCTCCGTCGGCAACGGGTCGGCGCGAAGGTCAGCGCAACGGTGGGGCGCACCCCGCCGGCGCGCGGCGACCGCCGGCGCCGAAGCGGTAGCCAGTCCTGCGGGAACGAGCCCACGGCCCGTTCCGAACAGCAGCCCCGGCGCCGCCGGGGCTTCATTCCTCGCCGCGCTTCATCCGCAGCCGCACGCGGGCATCCCTGCCGCGCGACTTCCAGGCCGAAACTTGCTGACGGCGCTCGACCCAGCTGAGGACGTCGCGCCGGTGCTCGCGTAGCAGCTTCTGGAAGTTGTGCAGGCGATCGGGATCGACACCGCTCTGCACCGCACAGCCCGGCTCGCCCTGATGCGCGCAGTCGCGGAAGCGGCAGCGCGCGGCGAGCGTCGCGACGTCGGCGAAGCTCGCCAGCAACGCGTCGTCGTCGGCGTCGGGCCGCAGCGCCCGCAGACCCGGCGTGTCGACGATGCAGCCACC
>DATAYY010000145.1:0-2671 GCA_036272325.1 Caldimonas sp.
CTGTGCCGCTGGCCGCACCATCGGCGCCCGGAAGGTCCTCGAGCAGCTCGAGCAGGGTCGGTCCATCGGCACCACCGAGCGTGCTCCTGCGGCTGACGTTGTCGCCGAGCAGCGCCGAGATCGGGACGATGCCGGCCGGGACGAACCCTGCCTCGGCCGCGAACGCCGCGAGCGCGGAGCGCACGCGGGCGAACGCCCCGCCGGCGTCGGCAAGGGCGTCGAGTTTGTTGACGGCAAAGACGATGTGCGGCACGCGCAGCAGCTGCGCCAGGAGCGCGTGTCGCCGCGTCTGCGGCAGGAGCGCGAGCGGCACGCCAGCGAGGTCGAGCTTGGTCGCATCGACGAGGACAACCGCGGCATCGCTGCCCGCCGCTGCCGTCACCATGTTGCGTGTGTACTGCTCGTGGCCGGGCGCGTCGGCGATGACGAACTTGCGCCTCGTCGTCGCAAAATAACGGTACGCGACGTCGATCGTGATGCCCTGCTCGCGCTCGGCTTCGAGGCCGTCGGTGAGGAGCGCGAGATCGATCGGCGCGCCCGCCGCGCGTGCTGAAAGGGAATCGAGCTGGTCGGCGAGAACAGCGCGGCCGTCGAGCAGCAGACGGCCGATCAACGTGCTCTTGCCGTCGTCGACCGACCCAGCGGTGAGGAAGCGAAGCGGCCGCCGCAGTGCCGGCGACGAGGCTGCGCGCAAGGTGGACGCCATCAGAAGTAGCCCTCCTTCTTGCGCCGCTCCATCGACGCATCCGAGGTCCGGTCGTCCATGCGCGTCGCGCCGCGCTCGCTGACCGTGACCGCGAGCGTCTCGGCGACGACCGCGGCGGCATCGGCCGCGTCGCTCTCGACCGGGCAGGTGCACGTCATGTCGCCGACGGTGCGAAAGCGAACGTCGAGCGATTCGACCGCCTCGCGCTGCGCCGGCAACGTCAGCGCCGTCACCGGGACGAGCAGGCCGCGCCGGCGAACGACGGCGCGGCGGTGCGTGTAGTACAGGCTCGGCAGCGCGATCCGCTCGCGCTGAAGGTAGCGCCAGACGTCGAGCTCGGTCCAGTTGCTGATCGGAAACGCGCGCATGTGCTCGCCCGGCCTCAGGCGTGTGTTGAAGAGCGTCCACAGCTCCGGCCGCTGGTTCTTCGGCTGCCACTGGCCGAAGCTGTCGCGGTGCGAGAGGATGCGCTCCTTGGCGCGCGCCTTCTCCTCGTCGCGCCTGGCGCCGCCGATCAGGGCGTCGAAGCGGTGCTCCTCGACCGCCTCGAGCAGCGTCACGCTCTGGTGGCCGTTGCGCGATTCGTCGGCCGACGCGAGGCGGACACTGCCGCGGGCGATCGAGTCGTCGAGACGCGCGACGACAAGCTGCTCGCCGAGCTCGGCGACAACGGCGTCGCGAAACGCGATCACCTCGGGGAAGTTGTGGCCGGTGTCGACGTGCAGGAGCGGAAACGGCAGCCGCGTCTTCACGCTGCCTTCGAGCTGGAATGCCTTTTGCGCGAGATGGAGGACGACGCACGAGTCCTTGCCGGCGGAAAAGAGCAGCGCCGGCCGCTCGAACGCAGCCACCGTTTCGCGCAGGATGAAGATCGCCTCTTCCTCGAGCGCGTCGAGCTGGCCGTCGTCGACGGGCAGAAGGGCCTCGATCGGCGTCGGCGCGTTCACGGTGCCACGGGATCGAGCTCGCCCGCGGTGGCGGGCGCGACGTGCAGGCCGCACTCCTTCGCCGCCTCGTCTTCCCACCACCAGCGGCCGGCGCGGAAGTCTTCGCCGAGCGCGATCGCGCGCGTGCACGGCACGCAGCCGATGCTTGGGAAGAACAGGTCATGCAGCGCGTTGTACGGAACCTGGTGGATGCGAAGGTACTGCCAGACGTCGCCCGAGCTCCAGTCGGCGAGCGGGCTCAGCTTGCCGCGGCCGTGCTCGTCGGTGGCCTCGAACGCGACCGCCGCGCGGTCGCTCGACTGCTCGCGCCGAAGGCCCGTGACCCACGCCGTGCGGCCGGCGAGCATGCGCCCCAGCGGCTCGACCTTGCGGAGTGCGCAGCACGCCTTGCGCAGCTCGACGCTTTTTCGCATCGCGTCGTCGCCGTTGCGACCGACGAACGCGATCACCGCTTCATGCACCGGCCGGTAGCGCTCGACGAAGAGGCCATAGCGCTCGCGCACCGCCTCGATCAGCGCCAGCGTCTCGCCGTGCAGCTTGCCGGTGTCGAGCGTCGCGATCGCGATCGGCAGCCGGTCGCGTGCAATCAGGTCGGTGAGGACCTGGTCCTCGGCACCGAGGCTCGACGCCTGGACGATGGCGCCCGCATGCGCTTCGGCGGCGCGTGCAAGCAACCGTCGCGCGCTCTCGACGCGCTCGTCGAATCCCGCGGTGGCACGCGAGTAGAGAGACGTCGCCTTCGCCGAATCCATCGCCTCGTTCGTACAGACGCCAAGCGTCGGAGCGTGGACTGTAAGAAGCGCTCACGCCGGTGCGAAGAACAGTTTCGGCGTTTGCTTCTGCGCTTGGTTCATAACGCTACGTGCCGGCTAGGCGGCTTCTTGGTCAGCGCCGCACCAAGTCCCGCCTTGCTCCGAGTGGAGCGCGCAAAGTCGCGACCGGGCCAGTGAGAGGAGAACGGAGTTCGGCACCGTCCTCGGTGCTCCAGGCAACGCCGCGTGCAGGAGGCCGGCGAAGC
>DATAYY010000146.1:0-6285 GCA_036272325.1 Caldimonas sp.
GCGAGCGCTGCTGACTGAACCGCTCGGCTACGCCGATTTCGTGCGCGCGCTCGAGGAGGCGACGCTTGTCCTCACCGATTCAGGAGGCGTGCAGGAAGAGTGCGCCGCGCTCGGCAAGCCGGTCCTCGTCCTGCGCGGGCACACCGAGCGACCCGAAGCGATCGAAGCGGGCGTGGCGAAGGTCGTCGGGACAGGCGCACGGGCGATCGTCGAAGCGGCGTCACGCCTGCTCGATGATCCTGCGGTCCGCGGGGCGATGTGCCGGGCGAGCGACGCGTTCGGCGACGGCCGCGCGTCGCAGCGCATCCTCGCTGCCCTGTTGCGCGCGCAGCGGCTTGCATGAGCGATCCTCCTTGCCGCCGGACGAGCGAGTCGCGTCGCACCTGATCGGAACGCCGCTGCAGCGGCCCGCCGAGTGGTTGCGATACGTCAAGGGCACGGGCTAGAACTAGGGGATCGGCGCCGACGAGGTCTTCGAGTACCTCGTCGAGCGGGTCGGCTACCGCATCTTTCTGCTCCAGGACCATCTGACCGGCGGGGTACCGCTCGACACGGCCGCCTTCCGCACGAGCATGGTCTCTCCGTCTCGAGCGCTCAACGATGCCGTCGTTCCGACCGACGGCTGACGCGCGACCGGGGCTCAGGCGCTCTCGTACAGGCGCGTCAGCACGAACTCGCGATGGCCGAGCGCCTCGGCCGCAGTCAGCCGGCCGTTCGCCGTTCGCAGCATGCACTCGAGCAACTGGTCGCCGGCCTGGTCGAGGTTGATCTCGCGCTGCAGCAGCCCTGACGTGTCGACGTCGACATGCTCGCCCATCAGCCGCACCGTGCGCGGATTCGCGCAGATCTTGATCACCGGCAGGATCGGATTGCCGATCACGTTGCCCTGACCGGTCGGGAAGAAATGGAGCGCATAGCCCGATGCGGCGCAGAGCGTCACCATCTCGGCGGCCGCGCTCGACGAGTCCATGAACCACAGGCCAGGATGGGTCGGCATCTCCGCCTTGTCGAGGACGCCGTCGACGGTGCAGGTCTTGCCGATCTTCTGGATGTTGCCGAGCGCCTTCTCCTCGATCGTCGTCAGGCCGCCGGCGATGTTGCCCTTGGTCGGCTGCGAATCCGAGAGGTCGCTCGTCTTGTGCCGGTTGACGACCTCCTGGTAGCGGTCGAACATGAACATGAAGCGATCTCGCACCGCGTCGCTGGCGCAACGCGCGGCGACGATCTGCTCGCCGCCGGTGAGCTCGGTGGTCTCGCCGAAGCAGAGCGTCGAGCCGAGCGCGTGCAGCTTGTCGAATGCGTTGCCGACGGTCGGGTTGGATCCGCAGCCCGAGGTCGTGTCGCTCTCGCCGCACTTGGTCGAGACCCAGAGCTCTTCGATCGCGCAGCGTTCGCGCTGCACCTCACTCGCCCATTGCACGTACTCGCGTGCCGCCTTCGAGGCGCGCATGATCGTGTCGTGGTCGCCGTGCCCCTCGATGCCGAAGCCGGCCACGGGCTTACCGGTCGCGGCGATGCCGTCGACGACCTTCTTGGTCCAGCCGTCCTCGATGCCGATGACGACGACCGCGGCGACGTTCGGATTGCAGCCGGCGCCGATCAGGGTGCGGAAATGAAGCTCGAGGTCGGCGCCGAACTGCAGCCGCCCGTACGGATGCGGGATCGCGAGCGCGCCCTTGATGTTGTGCGCGACCGCCTCGGCCGCAGCGTTCGACAGGTCGTCAAGCGGCAACACGATGACATGGTTGCGGACGCCGACGCGGCCGTTCTCGCGCCGGTAGCCGAGGAAGGTGGTGCCTTTCGAGACGATGGTCATGGCGGCGCCCTCACCAGCGCTTGGTCTTGATGTTGTGGACGTGGGCGTGTTCGCCCTTCCTGATCGGCGCGATGACCTTGCCCATGTCGATGCCGTACTTGACGACGGTATCGCCCGGCACCATGTCCCGGAGAGCGACCTTGTGGCCGATCGGGATGTCCTGACGCGCCTCGAGGTCGATCGTGCGGTCCTCGTCCATGATCCAGCCGGTCATGGCCGTGCCGCAGCTCACGCCCTCGACCACCACCACGGCGACCGTGTCCTCGGCGTCGTGCAGGATGCAATGGATCACCGCATGCTCCCAGTTCCAGCCATCCGCGCCATGCTAGCGGACCTATCGCACGCCTTCGCCGGCCGGCGTGCTGCGGGCTTGCCGTAAGCTAGCCGGCGATGGAAAAGCCCAGCGCCGTCCCGGCGCGCACCTTCCCGACCGCGCAGGAAGACGCCGAGAAGAAGATCGTCCGCCCGAACGCGCGCTACGAGGGTCCGGAAAGCGCGTACCGGCTCGCGTTCACCGACACCGAGTTCCTGCTCCGCGAGGAGCTGCGGCCGGTCCGCCTCCAGCTCGAGCTTCTCAAGCCCGAGCTGGTCCAGGACGAGCAAGGCGTCGAGGCGACGATCGTCTTCTTCGGCAGCGCCCGTGTCGTCGCTCCCGACGTCGCCGAGCGCGAACTCGCCGCGGCCCGCGCGGGCGGCGATTCGCGCTTGCTCAAGGCGGCGCAGACGCGCGTCGCGATGTCGCGCTACTACGAGGAGGCGCGCCGGTTTGCGGGGATCGTCACGCGCCGCTCGACCTCGCTCGACAAGCCCATCTATGTCGTCACCGGCGGCGGACCGGGAATCATGGAAGCCGGCAACCGCGGCGCGTTCGAGGTTGGCGGCAAGAGCGTCGGCCTCAACATCGTGCTCTCGCACGAGCAGGTGCCCAACCGCTACATCACCCCCGAGCTGTGCTTCCAGTTCCATTACTTCGCCCTTCGAAAGATGCACTTCCTGATGCGCGCGATCGCGCTGGTGTGCTTTCCGGGCGGCTTCGGCACCCTCGACGAGCTGTTCGAAGTCCTGACGCTGGTGCAGACCGGCAAGTCGAGGATGCGCCCGATCCTGCTCTTCGGCCGTGAGTTCTGGACCCGCCTGATCGACTTCGACCTGCTGATCGAGACCGGCATGATCTCGCCCGAGGACATCCATCTGTTCCACTTCGTCGAGACCGCCGAGGAGGCGTGGGCGTTGCTCGCCGCCGAATACGGCTACGACCTGCCGAACACCGAAGGCGGCGAGCTCGCGCTCGACATCTGACCCGTTGCCCGTGATCCGATGAACCGACTCGTCAGCCTCATCGGCGCGCCGACCGACGTCGGCGCCGGCCAGCGCGGCGCCAGCATGGGGCCGGAAGCCCTGCGCGTCGCCGACATCGGCCCGGTGCTCGTGCGCCACGGCCTCGACGTCGTCGACCGCGGCAACCTCGGCGGCCCGGCGAATCCATGGCAGCCGCCGCACGACGGCTACCGCCATCTCGACGCGGTGGCCGCGTGGTGCCGGAGCGTGCACGACGCCGTCCATGCCGAGCTCACCTTGGGTCGAATGCCGATCCTGCTCGGCGGCGACCACAGTCTCGGGATCGGCTCGATCAGCGCGGTCGCGCGCCATTGCCGCACGACGCAAAAAAAGCTCCGCATCCTCTGGCTCGACGCCCACGCCGACTTCAACAACAACGTGCTGACGCCGAGCGGCAACATCCACGGCATGCCGGTCGCCTGCCTGTGCGGCAACGGACCGAAGGAGCTGATCGAGATCGGCGGCAAGGTGCCGGCGATCAGCGCGAAATGGGTGCGCCAGATCGGCATCCGCAGCGTCGACGCCGGCGAGAAGCGCCTCGTCCACGAGGCCGGGCTCGAGGTCTTCGACATGCGCTTCATCGACGAGGAAGGCATGCGCCACACGATGGAGCTCGCGCTGGCGACGATCGACGCCAACACCCATCTGCACGTCAGCTTCGACGTCGACTTCCTCGACGCCGACATCGCGCCTGGCGTCGGCACGACCGTCAAGGGCGGTCCGACCTACCGCGAAGCGCAGCTCTGCATGGAGATGATCGCCGACACCGGCGCGCTCGCGTCGCTCGACGTCATGGAGCTCAACCCCGCGCTCGACGTCAAGAACCGGACCGCGGAGATCGCGGTCGACCTGATCGAGAGCCTGTTCGGGAAGAGCACGCTGATGCGCCGCTAGCGACGGGAGTCGCTCGTCAGGGCCGCTCCGGGCGGCAGCTCAGGCCCGCAGCCGGCGCGGCATCGGCACGTGCGACGAGCTCGTGCTTCAGCGCTCCCACCGCGCCGCTCAGGCGGATCGAGCGGTCGAGAACGAACAGCCCCGGCTCCTTTGCCTGCGGCGTGAGGACGACGTCGAGCGTCCGGTCGGCGAGGTCGATCGTGCCGCTGCCCACGGTTCGCGTCCGATCGGTGTCGACGACGAGCGTGCGGATCCGGCCTTCGCCCTTGCGGACGTCGACGACGAGCGCTGCGCACCGCAGTGCGATCGGCTCGGCGCCGGTGATCAGGCTGCGCACGATCCGGCCGCCCTGCAGCCCCATCTTCGCGTCGAGCAGGCTCGAGATCGTGCCGTCGGAGACGAACGCGCTGATCGTTCCGGTGGCGTTGGCGAGCAGCGCGTCGAGCGACGCGCCGCCCGTCTGCAGGGCGGCGCGGCCGCTCACGGTGCCGCTCAACTGGCTTCGCGTCGCGCGCTCGCCGAGGAGCGTCTCGATCCGCACCGCATGGACATCGACTTCGGCCTGGCCGCGCAGCGGCTGTTCCGAAAGCGTGACGCTGCCCTTGCCGATGACCTGGCCACCGCCGAGACGGACCTGCAAGTGCGGCACTCTCAGCACGCCATCGGCAAGCGACGCTTCGAGCGCGACTCCCTGCAACGAAGGCAGTTCTTCGCCGCGCACCTGCCTGGCGGCAAAACGAAGCTCGACGTCGACCGGCCGAGTGCGGCGCACCGGCGGGGGCCCACTTGCGGCGGAGCTGGCGCCGGCGAGCGCCACCGGCGTTTTGGCGGCCGGCATCGCCGCAGTCACCTTGCCGTGGCCGCCAAGCGAGCGCAGGTCGGCGAGATCGGCGGAGTCGCTCGACAGCTCGGCGCTGAGGAGGTCGCGCTGCTCGCCACGTGTCCAGCGCAGGCTGCCGGCGAAATCGGTCGCACCGAGGTGCCCCTTCAGCGCGGAGAGCGCGTAGCTGTCGCGGTCACCGTGCAGCGTTCCGTCGAGGCGGATCGACTTCGCTGCCTCGCCGACCGGCGCACCGAGCAGCGAGAGCAGCCGCCCGCCCGAGGGTGCGACGAGGCGGATGGTGGCGTCGAATCGCGGCCAGCGAACGATGTCGCCCACCTGGCCGTCGAGGTCGAGCCGCGCTCCGCCGGCTTCGGCGTGGCCGCGGATCGGGAACGTGCGGCCGGTCTCGACCAGCGTGATCGTGCTCGCCGTCGCGGCGCCGATGACGAACGGCGCGCCGCGCCAGGTGCCGATCGCGTCGATCCAGGTCGGCGTGTCGGCGCCGGTCGGCGTCTCCGCGGTGTGCTCGCGGCCCGGCGTTGCGCGTGCCTCGAGGTCGATCTCGAGGGGCTCGTGACGCAGGCGCAGGGTCGCGTGCTCGCCGCGGAGCGCGAGCACCCTGACGCGCCCCGGGCCGCGATCATCGGGACGGGTCAGCCGCCAGTTGCGCAGCCCGTCGCTGCGCAGCTCGAGATCGACGTCGCCGTCGCGGAGCACTGCCAGCGCGATGATCGGCCGCCGTTCGGCGACGCTGCGCCACGAGATCACGGCGGTCGCGGCGGCGAGCGCAGCGAGCGGCCGATGCGGATCGGCCCAGGGCGCGTTGTCGATCCGGATGCCGCGCGCCTGGAGCACGGGCTCGAACGACGACGTGACGCTCAGCCACATCGCGTCGACTTGGACCGTGCGTCCCGAGCTCGCCGAGAGATGGTGCGAGACGAGCGGAGCAAGCCACCATGGTTGCAGCAGCAGCGCCAGCGCGACGATCACGGCGAATCCGCCGGCCGCCCAGCCCAGCGCCCGCAGCGGGCGCGGCGCTTGCCCGCGCGAGGTCATGGCACGAGCCCAGGAGAGCTGACGATGAGCGCCCCGAACGAGCCCGCCGACCGGCCGCCCGCAGAGCCGGTGGCGCAGCGCCACGAGACCGATGTCGACGCCGATCGCGACGGCGATGATGACGGCGACTCCTGGCGCCATGAACCCGTCGCCCCGGTCGACGAGCGGAACCCGTTGAAGTCGTTCGGTCGCGCGATCGCCGATGCCGTCACCGGCGGCGAGGAGTCGAAAGCGGAGGCGGAAGCCGAGAAGCCGAAGCGCTGATCGTCTGACCTTGGCGGCGCGCTCGACGCAAGCTTGCCCGGCCCGGGCAGAGCGTTTGCGGAGGGTTCGGGGCGCAACGTCTTCTCGAACGAGG
>DATAYY010000147.1:0-21810 GCA_036272325.1 Caldimonas sp.
AGCGAAGTACACGTTTTGATGTGGCCGGTGCCACCAAACGCGAGGACGATCGGGCCTAGCTTCGAACTGCCGAGCTCGGAGCAGCGACGCTCAGAAGCGGTAGCGCAACGCGACGCGCAGCACGGTCACCGAGTAGTGCGGCGACTGCGTGCCGAACGCGAGCAGGTTGGGAATGGTGGCCGGCGCGATGCCGTCGAGTCGCCAGTCGTCGGTGTCGTAGTGCTCGAAGGTGAGGCCGCCGGTGATCGAGAGGTTGTCCTTGAGCTTGTACAGGCCGTACAGCGACAAGCTGTCGAGGGTCGTCTTGGCGGTGGGGAAGGGCGGCGCGGCGGCGGCGTTGTCGACCGAGATGTCGCTGCGCGAGCGCGAGATCGTGAGGTCGGCGCCGAGGTCGAGCTTGTTCGGAATCGCCGCGTGCTTGATGCCGACCCCGAGCGTGTCGAACTGATCCTTCTGCCGCCCGGTCCAGTCGGGGCCGGCGAAGGCCTGGCTGCCGTTCTGCTGTGAACGGACCCACTGGCTCTGCAGGTAGCCGCGGCCCTGGGTCGCTTCGCTGAAGGCGACCGACAGCTCGAACGCGAGGTTCGCACTCTTGGCCGAGGTCAGGCCGACCTCGGAATGGTTGTAGTCGTCGTTGGCGTAGTCGGCCGAGACGCCGAGCGACACCTTCTCGTTGATCGCGTAGTCGAGGTGTCCCTCGACGCTATCGCGTAGGCGATCGGCGAGATAGAACTTGCGCAGCAGGGGATTTTCGGGGTAGCCGAACCAGATCGAGGTGCCGTAGACGGAGTTGTTGCGCCACGAGTGAGCCAGCTTCAGCGACGCCGTCATCTTCTCGATCGGCTGCGCGGCGGCCTTGCCCCAGAGCGTCGTCTCGCGCGTCTGCGAGACCTCCTGGTAGGTGCGGGCGCGATAGTCCTGGTCGACGCCACCGGTCAGGCGCATGCTCCAGGGCAGCCCGCCCGTGTAGTCGCCGTTCAGCTTGAATTTGTCGGTCGTGTAGCTGAACGGCGTGTTCCTGCGCTCGCTCGCCTGCAGGAACGTGTCGGTCGAGACGACCGGATAGCTGTTGATCGGCGTGCGGTTGTCACGCCGGTCGCGGTCGTAGCTGGCGACGAGGCGCACTCCCTCGATCGGCGCGGCGGTCAGCTTGACGCCGCCGTTGAACGTGTCCACCTTGCCGTCGAGCGATTGCGCGGGCAGCGCCGGCACGGTCGGAGCGAGGATCGGGTTGATCGTCGCCGGCAGATAGGCGTCGTTTTGCGTCATCCGGCCGAACGCGGCGTCGGCGCTGATGCGGATCGTCGGCGTGATGTCGTAGCCCGCAGTTCCGCGCAGCTGCTGGAACTGGTTGTCGGGCGCCAGCGCGAGCTGGCCGGCGGTCGCGCCCGGCGTGACCGGAAGGAACGGGTTCGACCAGGTGAGCGCCGAGTTGTCGTTCCGAAACGACGAGAACTCGTAGCTGAGCGTCGCTTGCCACTTGCGGGTCGCATAGGCGAAGCTGACTTCGGCCTGATCGGTCTTCTCGTTGACCGGTGCGACGAGCTGCGACGAGCTCGAGAAGAACGATCCCGAGGTGGCCTTGGTGCCGTCGCGCTCGTCGTGACGAAAGCTCACGCGAGCGTTCCAGTCGCGCCCGGTGAGCAAGGTGCCGCCGAGGTCGAGGCGCTTGTACTTGTAGCCGATGTCGATCGGTTGCAGCGTGCTGGCGAGCGGCATGCTGCCGGTGTCGCCGGCGGGATAGCCGGCGGGCAACGTCAGCACGTTGCCGCCGGTGCCGAGGAATGGAGTCGCAGCGCCTTCGCTCAGGTGGCGCGGGATCTCGGCATAGCCGAGGTCGAGCGAGAAGATGCCCTCGCGACCGCCCTGGCCCCAGAGCCTGCGGCTGTCGATCCCGAGGTCGGCGCCGGACAGGTCGAACCAGTAGCCGTCATCGCTGCGCCGGCTGACGTTGCCGTCGAGGCCAAGGAAGCCGCCTTTGTGGTCGAGCCCGGTGTAGTCGCCGAACTTCTGCGACGAGTCGCTGACGTAGCCGCCGCCGACGTCGACGCTGCCCGTGGTCGTCGTGCCCTTCGGGTACGGGCACGACGTGCACTTCCACTGCGACGTGTCGACCTGCGCCGAGGCGGCGGTGGCTGCGCCCAGTACACCGAGCGCGGCCAGCAGCTGAATGGAACTGAAGATCTTCATCTTGCGTCCGTTCCCGATCGTGTCGCGCGGCAAGAGGACTGCTCCTCACCGCATCAGCGTGGCTCCCGCCGGGTGGTTGCTGCCGTGCACCTGCGAATGGCAGTTGATGCATCCGCCCGCGGCCAGGAAGATCGAGCCGCCCGCAGGGCCTCCTGGGAGCGAGCGGCTCGTGTACGCGGTCGACGGATGGTCGGCAGGCGAATGGCATTGCTGGCAAAGCAGCGGCGGCGACTTGACGAGAAGGGCGTTTCGGACCGATCCGTGCGGCGTGTGGCAGAGCGAGCAGTCCTCGGTCACGGGCGCATGCTCCCAGAGCATCGGTCCGCGCTTTTCGGCATGGCAGCTGTAGCAGGTCTGGTTCAGCGACGGCTTGTTCAGCATCGCGACCGTGCTCGATCCGTGCGCGCTGTGGCAGTCGCTGCAGCCCATCAGGCCGAAGCGCACCGGGTGGCTGGACGGCTTCTGGAAGTCGGCGCGCTGCTGCCGGTGGCAGGTGAAGCACACCTCGGGCTGGGTGGCCTTGGCCAGTACCGGATCGTGGTCCTGGTGGATGCGGTGGCAGTCGCCGCAGGCGAGGTTGTTGTTCTCGTGCACGCTGGCGTGCCAGCCGATCCTGGCGCCGGCCTCGTGGCAGGCGAGGCAGGGTTGGTTGCGCTCCTGCGCCGTCTGCGATGAGCTCGCCTTCAGGCTGTTGATCGAATCCGGATTCTTGCTTGCCGCGTGTCGTGCGCCGGGTCCGTGACACGCCTCGCATTGCAGGCCGCCGGGTCCGAACGGCGCCCGCTTGTCGTTGCGGTGGGCGTGCTTGCCCAGGAAGATCGCCGCGCCCGAGTAGCCGGGGGTGACGTCGTCGTGGCACTCGAGGCAGGTGTCGGCGCCCTTTTCGCTGTACTGCTCCCGGGGCGGCAGCGGTTTCTTCGCTCGCGCCGGCGCGCTGGCGGCAGCTCCGCTGGCCGGCGCGGCGGCAGCAGCAGGCGCACTCGCGGGCACCGCGGCGGCAGGCGCGCTGGCGGCCGCGGTCGTGGCGGCGGGCTGTGCCCACGCACCGGCGGCCGCGAGCAGGGCGGCGAAGGCGAGCAGATTTCGCAGCCGGCCACTGAGAGTCGCCATCTAGTGCTTTCCTTTCGGGGCCGTCTTCGGCATCGCGACGACGAGATTCCTGACCGACAGGAACGGGCCGATCGGAATCACGTTCTTCGTAACCAGCTCGGTCTTCGTGAGGTAGGGCCGGTTGGCGATGATCCGGTTCGCCTCCGCGGCGCCGATCCCGGGCAGCGTCATCAACTCCTTTCGGCTCGCGCTGTTGAGGTCGACGTAGTGCTGGATTGCTGCGGACTGGTATGGCGTGACCGGCGTCGTCGTCGGCCGTGAGGCGTTCGTCGCAGAGACGGGCAAGGTCGCATGACTGTCGGCCGACGCAGTCGCCTCCGGCGCGGCGATGACGGGCATCGCGATCACTGCCGCTGCCGTCGCGCCGATCAAACTCAGCCGCATCCCCATCCTCCTGCTGCCGATCCACGGCCGCGTTTGCATCGGAGGCCGACGTTCGTGTCGGGATCTCCGCGTTCTTCGTTTCGCTCGTGCTCAGTTCGTCGCGTGCACGACCGCGATGTCTGCGATCCGACCGGTGCCATGGCAGACCAAGCAGCTCTCCGAGGTTCCTCCGACGGCGGTGCCGCGCGACTGGTAGAACGCACCGCCGTTCGATTGCATGTGCGAAATGGCGCTGCTGCTGTCGTGGCAGGCGGAGCATGCCGTCACGGTGGGCGAGAGCACCAGGTTCGCCGGGTCCGCCGGGGTGGTCACTCCGCTGGAAGCGCTGAAGGAGAAGCCGCTGCCGTAGTTGACCCCGGGTGTGACGTACGGCGAGTTCGCGAAATTCGCGGTGTATGTACCCGTGCCGGCGGTGCGGAACTGCCGCGCGCCGAGTGCCGCCGGTGGCGTCGCACTGAAGTCGAACGTGCCGGGCAGGTGGCAGGTCTGGCAGTCGCTCAGGATCCCCGGGAACGTGACGTTGAAGAACCCGTCGGTCGGCGACGCCGCGTTGTAGGTGAACGGGGTTTGACGCTTGGCCGCTCCATGGATCGCGTGCACCAGGTAGTCGGCCTCGATCGACCAGCCTTCGCTCGTCTTGTTCGGGTTGTGGCACCACGAGCAGGTCGTCGCGTCGTTGCGCTGGCCGCCATGGAACGAGTCCAGGGTGAAGACGCCGAGCTCCTGGTGGCAGGCGTCGCAGCGAGCATCCTCGACGATCGCGCGCCGGCCGGTGTAGCCCGTGCCGACCGTCTGCACGTTGGGCGCGATCACGATCAGGCCGCCCGGCTTGTTCGTCTGCCCCGCCACCGGCGCTGTCACCGGGAAATCGGGCAGGTTGGTCTGCGTGAGCGGTAGCGTGCTCGTCACGTTGTACGAGAAACCCATTCCACCGGTCAGCATCACCGCGTTGTCGGGCACCGTGACGCCAGTAAGCGTGACGGTGTAGAAGCCGCTCGCATCCGGACCGGAGAGGGTGCCCGCGCTCGAGCCGGTCGCCGTGCCGTCCCAGATCTTGCGCAGGTAACCTGAAGCCGAGGCATTGAAATCGGCCGGCTGGGCGATGCCGTCCTGCGGGACAGCGAACACGAACTGCGCGCTCGGCGACCCCATGAAGTTGTCCCACATCTCCTTGTTCCCGGTGGCCGGGTTGACGGCGGCGGTCGCGAAGGGATTGATCGGAACGGGGGTGCCGTTCTGCAGCCAGCGGAACACCATCACTGGCTGCTTGCTGGCGTTGCGCGACACGCTCTGGACTTCGTAAGTCGGTGCGATCGCGCCGGCCGGTATCCGGCCGACGGAGGCGCCCGAGGCGATCCAGGCGGCATTCGTGTTGGCGTTGCCTCCCGCGAGGGCGAGGGCGTTGCCCGGGTTCGGCGGCGTCACCGGGAGGTGTGCGAGGTCGATGTCGGCATCGGGGAACGGGCCGGCGGGCTTGTGGCAGAGCGCGCACGTCGAGTCGTCGGCAAGGGGGCCGGCCGGGTGGGCCAGGCCGGTGCCGTTGATGTTCGACGTCGTCAGGCCGGCGGCCTTGTCTTTCACCGTGAGGCCGGTGCCGGTCGCGAAGTTGATGCCGTCGTGGCAGGCGCCGCACGCGAGCGCGCTCGGGCTCGTCTTCCAGTGGTCGCCATCCTTCGTCTTGGTCGTGCGCGTAGACGTGCTCGAGGCGTCGTGGCATGACGTGCAGTTGCGGATGTCCTGCGGATAGGTGGTGACGTTGGGGAGGACGCCGGCGTAGTCATAGCTCTCGTGGACGAGCAGCGGCCCCATGTGGATCTTGTGGATGTAGTTCGGGAAGTTGCCGACCGTCCGGCCATCGACGATCCGCGTGTCGGAGGTGAACGTCCGGATCGCGCCATTGGCGGTGAAGGTGGCCTCGGTCTGGCCGTAGCGGCGCTGGTCGGTGTGGCAGGTCACGCAGTACTGGGTTTCGTTGCGACTGCCGCCATGGAAGCCCGCGGCAGTGTCCGCATCGCTCAAGCCGGGGACGCCGCCGAGCTGGCGATGGCACTGCTCGCAGTTCTCGACGGCGACGATCTCGCGCGAGAAGTCGCCTGGGCCGGCCTGCGCGCCGGTCGCCGGAATGAAGTCGTAGACCGCGTTGGCGGGGTGCGTCATCACCACCGACGCGACGCTCGAGGTGGCACCGGTCGGCGTGTTCTTGCCAGTGGCCGGCGCGTCGCCCGAGAGCGCAATCACCACGCGATGGGTCAGGCCGGGGCTATACGTCAGATCGCCGAGGTCGGCGGTGTTGTTCGGCGGGGTCACGGTCATCCCGGCGACCTGCGACTTGATCGTCGTGATGTCGCGGTAGAAGGTGTACTTGTAGGTGCCGTCGCCGTTGTCGACCAGCGTGCCGGTGTTGTCGGTGCCCGGGCGCTGCGGCGCGGCGGCCGTGGTCGTGCTCGGCACCGTCGTGACGATGTAGCTCACCCACTTGCTCGGCGAGCCGGCTTCGCCGGGCACGAGCTTGGCGAGGGCGAACGACAGATTCGGATAGCTCGCGGCTGTCGCGGTCGAGCTCTGGCTGGTGTTGCCGAGGCCGACAACCGCCTTGCCGAAATTGTCGATCACGGTGAAGCTGACGACCGGCGGGCTCGCGATCGTCACATTGGTGATCGTCACTGTCGGCCGCAGGGCCGCCCATGCCTGGGCGTTGGCCATGATCGCGGCCGGATCGGTCAGCGTGTTGCTGCCGACGTTGGTGGTGCCGCTGCCGCCCGGAGCGCCGGGTGTGCCAGGAGTGCCGGGATTGCCGGGAGGGCCTGAAGGCCCGGACGGGCCGGCGGGGCCGGCCGGATTGCTGTCGCCGCCGCCGCATGCGACCAGCGATGCAGCAAGCGTCACAGCGACCGCGGCCGCGAGCCAATGCGCAATCCGTTGCTTGCCCATGTCCCTCTCCTGCCCGGCGCTTTACAGAATCGGCACCACATCGTCCGCCATCCTGCTAAGGGCGTTCTACCTATGTCGAGTGCACGTCGCCTATTGGACCTTGGTCCCTATGTTCCGGCGGACCAACGCGCCGATCTTGGATCAGAATTCGCCCTGGCGTCCTTGACACATGCCATTCGTCGCCAGCTCGGGCTCTGCGCCGACCGAGGTCAGAGTCATCAAGACTTTCGAGAGGAAATTCGACATGTTGATGAAGCTTTCGTCCACCCTCGCCGCAACCGCGCTTTCGTTTGCGTTTGCGGGCTACGCGTTCGCCGACCCGGCGGACGACCTCATCGCGAAAAACAAGTGCCACAGCTGCCACACCGCGACGACGACGAAGAAGGCTCCCTCCTGGGCGTCGATCGCCGAGAAGATGAAGGGCGACGCGGGCGCCGAGGCCAAGCTGGTCGAGTTCCTGAAGACCGGCGGCGCGGAGGACCACAAGAAGATCGCCGCGAGCGACGAGGAGATCAAGGCAGTCGTCGCGAAGGTGCTCGCCTCCAAGTAGCCGGGAGAGCCTGAATGGCTGACGCAAAGCCTCCCGGTCCGATCCGCAGGGCGCTGCGTTGGCTGTTCTCGCCATCGGCCCGCTGGTCGGTGTTCGCTCTCGTCGTTGTCGGCCTCCTGATCGGCGCCGTCGGGGTGATCGGCACGCAGGTCGCCGTCGCCGTGACGGGCACCGATCAGTTCTGCGGCACGACGTGCCACTCGCACGAGCAGTTCGTCTACCCCGAGCACCAACTGTCCTTGCACTACAACAACCGGACCGGCGTGCGCGCGATGTGCGTCGACTGCCACGTCCCGCACAGCTACCCCGCCAAGCTGATTGTCAAGACAGAGAAAGGCATCGCCGACGCGTATGCCGAGATGCGGGGCACGATCTCGACCCAGGAGAAGTTCGACCGCGAACGCTGGCGCCTCGCCAACATGGTGTGGGACGAGATGCGAGCCGACAACTCCAAGAACTGCCGGAGCTGCCACGACCCGGAGGCGATGGACAAGCAGAAGCAGTCGGAGGACGCGGTCAGCCAGCACAAGAAGTTCGCCTCCGGCAAGGCGACCTGCATCGACTGCCACACGGGCGTTGCCCACAAGGAGCCCGAAGAGCCCAAGCCGCCCGAGACACCCACCGAGGCGCCGAAGTAGTCGGACGGCGGACGGGCGACGCGCTTGGTGGCGTCCTTCAGCCGCTGACCGATGGTCTCAAGTGGGGCGCCGGGAGCACGAGGGAGCCGTGGAAGTCCGTCGCTCGGTCCTCGTCCCCTATCCGGCCGAGAGCATGTTCGATGTGATCGAGCAGGCCGAGTTCTACCCGCGGTTCCTGCCCTGGTGCGTCGGCGCGACGATCCTCGAGCGCAGCGACGATTGGGTGTCCGGCAAGATCGACTTCTCTTACCGGCAGATCCGCTTTTCGTTTAGAACGCGCAACGCCAAGCGCCGCCCGGAGTGGTTGCAGGTGCGGATGGTCGATGGCCCGTTCCGTCACTTCGACGGCGACTGGCGGCTGACACCGCTCGGTGATCACGGCTGCAAGGTCGAGTTCGACGTCTTCTACGAGATCTCCGACGGGCTGCTCGACCAGTTCGCCAGGCCAGCGGTCGATTTCGTCTCGCGATCGATGATCGATGCGTTCGTCAAGCGCGCCGCAGCCGTCTCCGGAGTAAGTCGTTGAACGAGATGGCGCGATCCACGGCGAGCCGAATCGCCGTCGCTGCCGGCGCGCCGACCCGGCGTCAGGCCGCTTGTTGGACCGGCCACGTCTCGTTGGCGTGGCGAAGAAGCGCCGGCTCGCTTCGGCAGCGGCGCACGAAGTTGCGAACCTCGGGGGCACGCCAGGCCTCGCGGTAGGCCTGCCAGGCGTCTCGGAGCGAGTCGCGGCGCAGGTCCGCGGGTGAGAACGGCAGGGCGTTGAGCAGCTTGACCTTGCCGTTGGGCACGACGAGCAGCATGGCCTGCGGGCTCTCGAGCCGCGTTTCCATCTCGGTGACGATGTCCCACGGGTAGATCGAGAGCGCCATCCTCGAGCCGCTCACCGCGGCACGCTCGCGCAACCCGTCGACCGCACGCCGCCATTCGTCATCGGAGCAGCCGAGCCGGTCCCAGGCGGCGGCAGCACGGCCGATCCGCATCAGCGGGCCGGTGACGAACGCGCTGCAGCCGAGCGCGGCCGCGAGGTCGAAGGTGGCGACGATCTCGTGCAGGTTGAGCCGGGTCGGCACGAACACGAGTTGAGCCGGACGCCCGCGTGCCGACAGCCGCTCGATCGCGGCGATCGCGGTCGCGTGGCTGGAGCCCGGACGAACGCGCTCATGCGTCGTCGCGGTCGCGCCGTCGACCGAGATCTGCACGCAGTCGACAGCAAGCTCGACGAGGCGGTCGGCGGCCGAGGCGTCGATGCGGCTGCCGTCGGTCTCGAGCTTGACGGCGACGTCGCGATCGGCGAGCCGCGCGAAGATGTCCCAGGCATGCGGCGCCCCGAGCGGCTCGCCGCCGCCGAAGGCGACATAGGCGATGCCGGCATCGGCGATCGCGGTCGCGAGATCGAGCGCCTCGCGCGGAGTCAGCTCGTCGCGCCAGGCCCGGTCGGGACCCGATTCCTCGCAGCACGCGAGGCAGCGCGCGCTGCAGCGATTGGTCAGCTGCCAGGCAAGAAAAAGGGGCGCTTCGTAGTCATCGACGGAGCGCCCCCGGGTCGGGCTCGGGGCAGGATTCAGGTGAAGCGGATGTACGGCTGGGCCATGACCTGCTCGGAGACGTCTTCGAGCTTGGGGGTTTCCCAGACCGGTTTGTCGGGCGGTGTGGGGGTCACCTTCTTGGCCTGATCCATGCCCTTGGCGGGCTCGATCGTCTGGTTCGGTTCGCTCATGGACTCTTCCCGGTTGAGGGTTGCATCACCCGCGGCAAGACCTGCCAGCGGTTCGCCTTGACGAGTTGCGCCGCATCGCAAGCCGCACGCTGCGCCGCCGCGACCACTGTATCACCGCGCCACGCGCTGCGGTAGGCGTCCCATGCGTCGGCAAGCCGATCGCGACGCAGATCGGCGCAAACGTGCGGGAGCGCGGCCGCGACCTTGACCCAGCCGTTCGGCAGCACGAGCAGCGTCGCAGGCGGGCTCGCCAGGCTGGCGGCGAGACCGTCGCCGATCTCGAACGGCTCGTAGCAGAGCTCCAGCTCGCCCTCGAGGCGTTGCGCCTCGCGATCGAGCAGAGCGCGAAAGCGCGCCCAATCCGCTTCTTCGACTTCGAGCCGGCGCCACTGGCGCGCCGCGGTGCCGAGGCGCATCAGGCGACCGGTGTTGAAGCGAAACGCGCCGAGCGACCGCGCGCGTTCGATGACGGCTTCCACCTCGTGCATGTTGAGGCGCGTCGGCGCGAACGTGATCTCGAGCGGCATCCCGGCTGCGCGCACGGCGCGGCATGCTACGTGCGCCGCCGCCAGCGAGCCGCCGACGCGTTGACGTCCGTAGGTCTCCTGCGTATCGCCGTCAAGGCTGATCTGCATCGATCGGATCGGCAGCCGCGCAAGGCGCGCGGCGATCGCTTCGTCGAAGCGCTGGCCGTTGGTCTCGATCTTGAGCTGCACGCCGGCAGCGCCGAGGCGCTCGGCGAGGGCGATGAAGTGGGGCACGACGAGCGGCTCGCCGCCGCACAGCATCACGTACGGCACGCCGAGCGCGATGATCTGGTCGGCGACCGCCATCGCCTCGTCGGCATCGAGCTCGTCGCGCAGGCGCTTGCCGGGTGCCGACTCGGTGCAGCAGTGCAGGCAGCAGAGGTCGCAGTCGCGCGTGATCTGCCAGGAGACGAAGAGCGGCGCGCCGAGCTGCGCGATGCGAGGCTCGACCGCCGTGCTCATGCGGCCGACACCAGCAGGCCCGCCGTCAGCAAGAGCACGGCGACGACATAGCAGGCGACAATCTGGCTCACCGCCGGGACGAAGGCGCGCGGCGTCTCGTACGTGGCACGCGCGATCCGCCCGCTCCGCACCAAGAGCGGCAGCGCGAGCAGGGCGGCGAGGCAAGGCCACGGCAGCAGGCCGGCGCCCACACCGATCGGCACCACCGCCAGTCCGGTCGCGGCGAGCGCGACGTAGAGCGTCACCGCCCGGCGGCGGCCGAGCCGCACGACCAGGTTGCGCTTGCCGACCAGCCGGTCCTGGTGAAAATCAGGGATCGCGTTGACCACCGCGAGACCCATGATCAGGCAGCCCGGCACGAGCGACACGACGAGTGCCGACCACGTCACGGCGCGTGCGTGCAGGTAGAGGCTGCCGAGCACCATCCATGGGCCGTATGACAGCGCGATGACGACCTCGCCGAGGCCGCGGTAGGCCCAGCGGATCGGCGGCGCGACGTAGAAGATCGCGGCCATGCCGCCGAGCAGCGCGAAGGCGAGGATCGGCCAGCCGCCGCGCAGCGTCAGGTGGATGCCGACGGCGAGCGCGCCCGCGAACGCGGCGATGCCGAGCCAGAGCACGGCGTCCGACATCGGCGGCAGGTCGGCCGGATTGAAGACGCGGTCGGTGCCCATGCGTGAATCGAAGTACTCGTTGAACGCCTCGACGCCGACGACCGCGAGCACGACGCCGGCAAGGCCGCTGAAGAAGAGCGTGGCGTCGAACACGCCGGCGCGCGCGTACGCCCAGGCCGCGCCGAGCAGATAGGGCAGGAGCCCGGCGTAGAGGAAGAAGCGATAGCGAACGAGGCTGCAGACCGCGAGGACGCGCTGCCACAACGACCGGTCCGGCGCTGGAAGGGCCGCGCCGCTCAGAGATGGACCCATTGGTGGAGCGACCGCGTCTTGCCCGGGTCCTCGGCGAGCTCCTCGACGAAGCCGGCAACGCGCGGGTCGCGCCAGGCGCGGCGGAAGTTCGCCCAGATGCCGTCGATCGAGTCGCGGCGGAAATCGCCGCAGATGAACGGCAGCGCGTTGATGAGCTTGACGAGGCCGTTCGGCAGCACGATCAGAAGCGCCGCCGGATGACGGACGCGGTAGCGCAACTCCTCGAGCAGTCCCGCCTCGTGGTAAGACACGCGCATTCGGCCGCGGTACTCCTCGGCCTTGGCGCGCAGCGTGTCGAAGAACGTCGTGTACTGCTCCTCCGACGGCTCGAGGTGGCGCCAGGCCTTGACGGCGTTGCCGGTGTACATCGTGCGGCCGGTGTAGAAGCTGTAGGCGCCGAGCTCGAACGCGAGGTCGATCACGGCGCCGATCTCGTGCATGTTGAAGCGCGCCGGCGAGAAGTTGATCTCGATCGGCACGCCGGCATCGCGGAGGTTGCGCACGCCGTCGAGGACGCGGTCGAACTCGCCGCGCACGCGCATGCGGCCGAAGGTGGCGCTCGAGGCGCCGTCCAGACTCACCTGCACCGCCTTGACGCCGAGCGACTTGAGCCGCGCCGCGTTGGCCGGGTCGAGGTAGTGCGCGTTGGTCTCGATCTTCAGCTGCGCGCCGCCGCGGCACGCGCGCTCGACCATGGCGAAGAAGTGCGGGTGCAGCATCGGCTCGCCGCCCGAGAACGACAGGTACGGCACCTCACGCTCGAGCAGCTGATCGAGGATCGCGAAGACCTGCTCGCGGTCGAGCTCGTCGGCGAACGCCTTGCCCGGGCCGCTTTCCTCGATGCAGTGCAGACAGGCGAGGTTGCACTCGTTGGTGATCTGCCAGGCGACGTAGAGCGGCGCCGCCAGATCCTCCGCCTCGGCGGTGGCTGGGCCGGTCATGCCCTCACTCCGCGAGCAGGCCGCGCTCCACGAGCTCGGCGATGAAGGCGGCGGTCTCGCGATCGATCGCGCCCTCGCGATCGGCGAAGCGGTCCTTGAGGCGGGCCGCGATGCCGGCGGCGTCGCCGTGGGCGATCTCGCGGATCACGGCGGTCGCGGTCGGGTTGAGCGTGTAGACCTTCTCGGAGCGCGTCTCGAACAGGACGCCACCGAAATTCTCCTCACGGAACTTGACGTAGGGGGCCAGTCGCACGGGTCGCGCTCCTCGCGATGTCAGGACGCGCCGATTGTGCGTGAACGCGGCCCGAGGGGTCGAGGCGGGGCCGCTCGTGATCGGACGCTCCGGGTGCGCCCGGTAGCCATCCCGTCGCCGCCGCGGCACAGTCGGGCGTCGCAGCGAGGCTGCGCCAGATGGTCGATGCCATGCAGCTCCATGCGTCTTTTCCGGCCGGGTCGCACTCGGCGCCGCGCAACAAGGTCGTCAGCGCCGCCGAGGCGGTCCGGCTGATCCACGACGGCGACACCGTTGCGACCAGCGGCTTCGTCGGCATCGGCTTCGCCGAGGGCGTGGCGCTCGCCCTCGAGGAGCGCTTTCTCGCCGCCATGGCCGAAACCGGCGGCGGCGCGCCGCGTGCGCTGACGCTGGTCTATGCCGCCGGGCAGGGCGACGGCAAGACGCGCGGCCTCAACCACTTTGGTCACCGCGGCCTTGTCAAGCGCGTTGTCGGCGGCCACTGGGGCCTGGTGCCGAAGCTGCAGGAGCTCGCGGTCAGCGGCGAGATCGAGGCCTACAACCTGCCGCAGGGCGTGATCTCGCACCTGTTTCGCGACATCGCCGCCGGCAAGCCCGGGACGCTCAGCCGGATCGGCCTCGGCACCTTCGTCGATCCGCGCCACGGCGGCGGCAAGGTCAACGCCGCGACTCGCGAGGAGCTGGTGCGCCTGCTCGAGATCGACGGCGAGGAAGTCCTCTTCTACAAGGCGTTTCCGATCCAGGTCGGAATCATCCGCGCGACCACCGCCGATGCGGACGGCAACCTGACGATGGAGCACGAGGCGCTGACGCTCGAGTCGCTGGCGATCGCGATGGCGGCGCACAACAGCGGCGGCATCGTCATCGCCCAGGTCGAGCGGATGGCCGAGCGCGGCTCGCTCAATCCGCGCCAGGTCAAGGTTCCCGGCGTCCTGGTCGACTGCGTTGTCGTCGCCGAGCGGCCCGAGCACCACATGCAGACCTTCGCGACCCAGTACAGCGCCGCATTCGCAGGCGAGATGCGGGTGCCGATGAGCAGCTTCGCACCGCTGGCGCTCGGCGCGCGCAAGGTGATCGCGCGCCGCGCCGCGCTCGAGCTGAAGAGGAACGCTGTCGTCAACCTCGGCATCGGCATGCCCGAGGGCGTCGCCGACGTCGTCGCCGAGGAGCACGTCTTCGACCTCCTGACGCTGACCGCCGAGCCGGGCGTGATCGGCGGCATTCCGGCGAGCGGCCTGAACTTCGGCGCCGCCGTCAACACGCAGGCGGTGATCGATCAGCCGAGCCAGTTCGACTTCTACGACGGCGGCGGTCTCGATATCGCGATCCTCGGCCTCGCGCAAGCCGACGCCGAGGGCAACCTCAACGTCAGCAAGTTCGGCCCGCGCCTCGCCGGCGCCGGCGGCTTCATCAACATCAGCCAGTCGGCGCGCGAGGTCGTGTTCGTCGGCACTTTCACGACCGGCGGATTGCAGGTCCATATCAGCGACGGCAGGGTCCGGATCGACAGCGAAGGCAACTGCACGAAATTCATGCGCGAGGTCGAGCACCGCACTTTCAGTGGCGCGCGCGCGCTTGCGCGCGGGCAGCGCGTCCTCTATGTCACCGAGCGGTGCGTGTTCCGGCTCGCCGAAGGAGGCGGCCTCGAGCTGATCGAGATCGCTCCGGGGATCGATCTCCAGCGCCAGATCCTCGAGCTGATGGACTTCGCGCCGGCGATCAGCCCCGAGCTGCGCTTGATGGACGCGGCCCTGTTCGACGCCGCGCCGATGAAGCTGCGCGAGCGAATGCTGGCGCTGCCGCTCGTCGAGCGGATCACCTATGACGAGAGCCACAACATCCTCTTCGTCAACTTCGAGGGCCACGCGGTCGATGACGCGAGCGACATCGAGGCGATCGAGGCCGAGGTCGCGCGCGCGGTCGGCGCGGCCGGCAAGCGCGTCGACGTCGTCGTCAACTACGACCACTTCACGATCCGCCCGGAGCTGGTCGATGCCTACACCGCGATGGTCGACCGCGTGACCCGGCTCTACTATGGCCGCGTCACGCGCTACGCGGCGAGCGGCTTCCTGAAGGCCAGGCTCGAGCATCAGGGCTAAGCCTCGTTCGCGCCGCGCCGGATTTCGCTTCCAATCGCCGCACCTCTTGGAAGACGCGGGCGCTGGCGCTTCGCGGAAAACGCCGATGCACACCGAGATCCCTGCCGTCGCCGGCATTCCGATCGAGTTCTTTCTCTTCGCCGCCGTCCTCGCGGGCGTCGCGCTGCTGCACCACCACTCGCTGCGCGTCAGCCTGATCGGCGTCGCGACGATCACGCTCTACAAGCTCGTCTTCTCGTCGTTCCGCGGTTACACCGGCGTCGCCGGGCTGGGCCTGCATCTGGCGGGCGAGTGGGTGCTCGTCGTCAACCTGCTGCTGCTGATCGTCGGCTTCGCCCTGCTCGCGCGCCATTTCGAGGAGAGCAGGGTGCCGATCCTGCTGCCGCGCCTGCTTCCCGACGATTGGAAGGGTGGCTTCGCGATGCTCGTGATCGTGTTCGTCCTGTCGAGTTTCCTCGACAACATCGCCGCCGCGCTGATCGGCGGCACGATGGCGACGGCGATCTATCGCGGCCGCGTCCACGTCGGCTTCCTGGCCGCGATCGTCGCCGCCTCCAACGGCGGCGGCTCGGGAAGTGTCGTCGGCGACACGACGACGACGATGATGTGGATCGACGGCGTGTCGCCGAAGGCTGTAGTCGAAGCGTACGTCGCCGCCGTGCCGGCATTGGTCTTCTTCGGCGTCGTCGCGTCGCGCCAGCAGCACGCCTACCAGCCGATCACCAAGGACGCGCCGCCGGGCGTGTCGGCCGACCTGCGCCGCCTCTTCGTCGTCGCTGTCGTGCTCGCGGCAGCGATCCTCGCCAACGTCGTCGGCCAGCTCAACCACGGCAGCGTTCTCGATCACGTGCCGGCGATCGGGATCGCGGTCTGGCTCGCGTTGCTCCTTGCGGCGCCGCGCGTGCCGCCCGACTGGAGCGTTCTGCCTTCGGCGACGCGCGGCGGCATCTTCCTGATCAGCCTCGTGCTGTGCGCGTCGATGATGCCGATCGAGGCGCTCCCCGCGGCGTCTTGGCCGGTCACGCTCGGGCTCGGCTTCGTCTCCGCCGTGTTCGACAACATCCCGCTGACCGCGCTCGCGTTGCGCCAGGGAGGCTACGATTGGGGCTTCGTCGCTTACGCGGTCGGCTTCGGCGGCTCGATGATCTGGTTCGGATCGTCGGCGGGCGTCGCCCTCGCGAGCCAGTTTCCCGAGGCGCGCTCGGCGAAGGCGTGGATCGCGGGCGGATGGCACGTCGCGGTCGCCTACGTGCTCGGCTTCTTCATTCTCCTGTTCGTCCTCGGCTGGGTGCCGGACCGGCCGCACTAGGCGAAGCGTCCTCGTTCGCGGGCGACGAGCGCCCTCACGTCGGCTCGCGTAGGCAACGTCCGACGAGTGAATCGGCCGCGCCGGCTGGAACGCCGCTCCGGCGCCACCTACGATCGACGGCGAACGGGCGCGGCGGTTTGGGAGTAGCGTCCGGCAACGATCAATCGCGCTGCCGCTGGGTACCATAGCGCGATCTGCCTGGGAGAGGGTTCCGAGTGCCTCACGCTCTGCTCGTCGATGACGATTCCGACGCTGCGGAAACGATGGCGATGCTGATCGCCAACGAAGGCTTCACCGTCGCTACCGCGGGGTCGCTGCGCGACGCGCGGCGCCAGATCGCGCTGCAAGAGCCTGACATCGTGCTGCTCGACCTGATGCTGCCCGACGGCAGCGGGATGGAGCTCTTCAACGACGCCAAGCAGTTGAGCAACACCGAGCTCATCCTGATCACCGGTCACGCCAGTCTCGAGACCTCGATCCAGGCGCTCAGGCTCGGCGCCGCCGACTATCTCGTCAAGCCGATGAGCCTGAAGCAGCTCCAGGGCGTGCTGTCGCGGGTCACCAAGCCCTCGGCGCTGCAGGCGGCCGCAGGCGACATGCAGTCGATGCTCGAAGCCGAGGGCCACTTCGGGGCGCTCTGGGGCCGCGCCGCGCCGATGCGAAGGATCTACCAGCAGATCGTCCGCGTCGCCGCGACCAACGTTTCGGTCTTCATCACGGGCGAGAGCGGCACCGGCAAGGAGGTCGTAGCGCGCACCGTGCACGATCTGAGCCGCCGGCGCAGCCACCCCTTCCTCGGCCTCAACTGCGGCGCCATCTCGCCGCACCTGATGGAAAGCGAGATCTTCGGCCACGAGAAGGGCAGCTTCACCGGAGCTGACCGCCAACACCTGGGCTTCTTCGAGCGCACCAACGGCGGCACGCTTCTGCTCGACGAGATCACCGAGATGCCGCTCGACCTCCAGGTCAAGCTGCTGCGTGTCCTCGAGACCGGCACCTTCATGCGGGTCGGCTCGACCCAGATCCAGGAAACCGACGTCCGCATCATCGCTGCGACCAATCGCAGTCCTGCCGACGCGGTCGCCAAGGGAAAGCTGCGCGAAGACCTGCTCTATCGCCTCAATGTCTTCCCGATCCACCTGCCGCCGCTGCGCGAGCGCGCCGAGGACATCCCGCTCATCGCCCGCCATTTCCTCGAGCAGATCGGCGAGCGCGAAGGCGCGGCCAAGCGGCTCGGCGACGACGTCCTCGAGCGATTCGCCGTCTACCGCTGGCCCGGCAACGTCCGCGAGCTGCGCAACGTCGTCTATCGCGCCTACGTGATGACGACCGGGACGACGATCCACGACGACGGCCTGCCGATCGCACCGGAGAGCGCCGCCGCCGGGAGTGCGGTGGCGAGCATCACGGTACGCGTCGGCACCACGCTGGCCGAGGCCGACCGGATGCTGACGCTGGCGACGCTCGAGCATCTCGGCCGGCACAAGGAAAAGACGGCGGCGGCGCTCGGCATCAGCCTGAAGACGCTTTACAACCGCCTCAAGGAATACGCCGCCGACGACGGCGATCCAGTCAGCGAGCCCAGCGCTCTCGACGAAATCCGTTGACGCGGGTGCGCCGGCGGCTCAGCCCGGCCCTCCGGGGTACGAGCGCAACAGGTTGGCAAGGCTGCCGGGGTTGAGCGGCTTGACGAAGAACGAGTCGAAGCCGGCTTCGAGCGCTCGCCGCTGATCGTCGGCGCTCGCATAGCCGGTGACGGCGGCGAAGACGACCGGCGCGCCCCTCAGTTTCTCGCGCATCGGCGCGACGAGGCGAAACCCGTCCATGCCAGGCAGCCCGATGTCGCACAGCACGATCTGCGGCCGCACCGCCTCGGCGATGCCGAGCGCCTCCTCCGCGCTCTTCGCCGTGCTGACCTCGGTGCCCCAGAGCTCCATCTGCAGGCGCAGGCTCTCGAGGGTGTCGGCGTTGTCCTCGACGATGAGGACGCGGTAGCTCTCGCTCAGGCGCGGCGTCTCGCCGTCGGTGTCGCTGTCGGTTGCGTCGGCCGCCATCAGCGGCAGCCCAAGGACGAACTCGCTGCCGTGGCCGGGGCCTTCGCTGAATCCCTCGGCGTCGCCGCCATGCAGCTGCGCGATCCGACGCGCCAGCGTCAGGCCGACGCCGAGGCCGCCGAGCGTGCGGGCGAGCGTCTGGTCCTGCTGCGCAAACAGCTCGAACGCGTGCGGCAGGAACTGAGGATCGATTCCCGAGCCCTTGTCCTTGACCGAGATGTGGACGGTCTGCGCCGCGCGGCGGACGCAGATCGAGATCGTGCCCGGCTCGAAGCTGAACTTGGCCGCGTTGACGATGAGGTGCGAAAGCGCCTGCGCGAGCCGGTCGCGGTCGCCGTGCACGAACAGACGCTCGTCGGGGACGTCGACTGCGAGCTGGTGGCCGCCTGCGGTCAACTTGTCATGGCTGCTCGCGACCGCTGCCTGGACGACGCTCTCGACCGAGGTCCGCTCGCGAACGAGCGTGATCTGCCCCTGCGCGGCGCGGGTGACGTCGATCAGCTCCTCGATCAGGTGGCCGAGCTTTGCGACCTGGCGCTCGAGGATCTCGCGCAGCCGGACCAGGATCGGATTGGTGTCCTCGAGGGTGCGCAGGACGCTCGCGGCGTTGGCGATCGGCGCCAGCGGGTTGCGCAGCTCGTGCGACAGCATCGCCAGGAACTGGCCCTGGCGACGCTCGGCGAGGCGCAGCTGCTGAGTGCGCTCGGCGAGCGACTCCTCGAGCTCCTTTCTCTCGTGGATGTCGACGCAGCTGCCGACGTAGCCGATCGCGGCGCCGTCGGCGCCCAGGCGAGGCACGCCGTTGTCGAGCATCCAGCGGTACTGGCCATCGTGACGGCGCAGCCGCAGGTCCATCGAGAACGGAGCGCGGGCGTCGAAGCTGGTCGCGCGAATGCCGACGCAGCGGTCGAGGTCCTCCGGATGGACGGCGAGCAACCAGCCCTCGCCGACGAGCTGCTCCATGCTGCGGCCGGTGAAGGCGGTCCAGGACGGGCTGAACCAGTCGTTCGAACGATCGAGCCCGGCGCTCCAGATCAGGACCGGCGCCGCCTCGAGCACGCTGACCGAATCGTCCCTCGCGGACGGCGCAGCGGCGCGATCGACCCCCGGGTCCGCCTCGATGGAAGTAGGTCGCGATTCGCCTGCCACGGCCAGCCTGGGGTCCCCGTTGCGCCGACGTCGGGCAACTCCGGAGTCAACGGCGGCAATCGGCATGCCACGCGCCGGCGGCGCCATCACGTCACCGCTTCGGCGTTGGCCGGCCGGCCGATGCGACGACGTCGCTCGACCGATGCGACCTTGAGCAGCTGGCGGTACTTGGTGACCGTCCGCCGTGCCACCTTCAGGCCCTGGCGGACGAGCAGGCGGGCGATCTGCGCGTCGGAGAGTGGATCGGCCGGATTCTCGGCGTCGATCATGCCCTTGATGACGCCGCGGATCGCGGTCGCCGAACAGGCGCCGCCGCTCGCAGTCGCCATCTCGCGCGAGAAGAAGTACTTGAGCTCGAAGACGCCGACTGGCGTCGCCATGTACTTGTTGTTGGTCACGCGCGAGACCGTCGACTCGTGCAGGCCGAGCTCACCGGCGATCTCGCGCAGGCCGAGCGGCTTCATCGCCATCGGCCCGAACTCGAGGAAGTGCTGCTGGCGCTTGAGGATCGCCTCGGCGACCATCAGGATCGTCGAGAAGCGCTGCTGCACGTTCTTGACCGTCCAGCGTGCTTCCTGCAGATGCTGCGCGAGTTCGCCGTGCTGGCTGTCGCGATGCTCCTGGAACATCGACGCATACGCCTGGTTGAGCTTGACCCGCGGCACGACGGCGCGGTTGAGCGTCACCGTCCAGCGGCCGCGGACCTTGCGCACGATCACGTCGGGCGTGATGAACTGGGTCGCGGTCGGCTCGACGTTCCAGCCCGGCCGCGGGCTGAGGTGGCGGATCCGCTCGCACGCCGCCTCGACCTGCGCCGGGGTCCGCTTGAGCAGTCGCGCCAGGCCGTTGACGTCGTGCTGGGCCAGGCGGTCCAGGTGATCGGCGACGATGGCGTGGGCGATCGCGCGTTCCTCGGCGTCTTCGACCTGCGGTAGTTGCAGCAGCAGGCACTCGGCGACGTTGCGCGCGCCGATGCCCGGCGGATCGAGCGCCTGCACGTGCTTCAGCGCGATCTGCATCTCCGACGGCTCGACCGGCGGAGTCATGCCGGCGGTCGCGGCGAGCTCGTCGAGCTCGACCCGGAGATAGCCGTCGTCGTCGAGCGACTCGATGATCGCGCAGGCGAGCGCGTGGTCGCGCTCGCCGAGCGGCAGGACGTTGATCTGGCCGTGCAGGTGCTGGCGCAGGCCGACGTCGGCGGCGATCATGTCGAGCGCGGCGACGTCGCTGTCGGTGTTCGGCTGGCGCAGGCCGCTCGACGATTGCTGCCAGCTCTCGCGTTCGTACGGCGCATCGACGATCGGCGCGCTCGCCTCGAGATCGATGCCACGCGGCTCGCCTTCGTTGCCTATCGGGGCGATGTCGACCCGGCCGGCATCGGGCGGCGAATCCTCGACCTCGAGGAACGGATTGCGGCCCATCGCGTCCTGCACTTCCTGCGCGAAGTCGAGCGACGAAAGCTGCAGGAGACGGACGGCGTGTTGCAGTCGCGGCGTGACGGTGTGCTGTTGGCGCTGACGGGCTTGCAGGGTCTGAAAGGTCATGGGTCGATGCGGTCGAAAGTTGGATCGAAGGAAGGGCGCAGCAGTCGCGCGGCACTCGAGCGAGCGGCTTGGGAGCAACACCCGTGCCAAATCTTCCGAAGGCCGGTTTCTCCCCGGTGGACGTGCGTCGTTCCGGGTTCCGCGCTGACGTTGGCGGCGCGCCTTGGGCAGCGCTTGCGGCAACTCTTGCCGACCGCGGGGTGCTTTCGCGGTGTCGCCGCGACGCAGCGCAGCCGCCCGGCGGCACGAGCCTTGCCGCGGGCGAGCGCCACGTCGAGCCATCATCCTTGTCGCACCACCCCTGCCCGCCGCAGCCAGAACCGCCGACGCCGCTGCCGCCGACGCCGCAACAACCGCAAGGCGTGCCGCCGCCGATCGACGATCCGCAGCCATCCCGGCCTTCGCCGGTGCGCGAGCCGCGCACGCCGGCGCCGCCCGCGGTCGCGGCCGGATGAACGGCGCAGCGGCCAAGCGCCCGATCGCAACGAAACGCGCGGCGACCGCCGCGCAGAACGCAGTGGCGGAGGCGCCGCCGGGGCTCGTCTGGGTCAGCGACGACATGCCGGGGATCCGGCGCGTGCGCCAGGGCGACGGCTTCGTCTACGTCTGCCCCGACGGCAAGCGCCTTCGCCGCGCCGTCGACCTCGAGCGCATCCGTTCGCTTGCGATCCCGCCGGCGTACGAGCGGGTCTGGATCTGCACCCGCGCGAACGGGCACCTGCAGGCGACCGGTCGCGATGCGCGTGGCCGGAAGCAGTATCGCTATCACGCCGCCTGGCGGCTCGCCAAGGACGAAGACAAGTTCGAGCGGATGCTCGACTTCGGCACCGCGTTGCCGCGGCTTCGAAAGCGCGTGCAAAGCGACCTCGCGGCACCGATCGGCACGATGCCGCGCCGCGACACCGTGCTGGCGACGATCGTCCGCCTGCTCGACACGACCTTCGTTCGCATCGGCAACGAGGAATATGCGCGGGCCAATCGCTCGTTCGGCCTGACGACCCTGCGCAACCGCCACGCCGCCGT
>DATAYY010000148.1:0-32251 GCA_036272325.1 Caldimonas sp.
GAAGCTCGATGGGCTTGCTGAGGTAGTCGTCCATTCCATGGGCAATGCAGTTTTCCCGATCGCCACTCAGGGCGTTCGCAGTGAGAGCGATGATCGGCGTTCGTGCCCACCCGGCGCGGCCTTCATGGTCCCGCATGAGGCATGTCGCCGCGAATCCGTCCATCACCGGCATTTCGCAGTCCATCAGCACGGCGTCGAAGCGGCGCTTGCAAAACAGATCGACCGCCTCTAGTCCATTCGCCGCGTGCAAGGAGATGATTCCCATGCTCTCGAGCGAGGCGGCAGAGATGAACGCATTCACCGCGTTGTCCTCCACGAGGAGGACCGTCTTGCCGCGGGCGGCCGCCAGCGCACCTGCGGGGACGATCGATTCCGGCCGCTGGACGATCGCTCCTTCAAGGCTCTCAGCCAGCAGGAAGCGCAGGGTGAACACACTCCCGCGTCCGACAATGCTCCTAACGCGCACGCTTCCGCCCATGGCCTGCGTGAGCTGACGCGAGATCGCAAGACCGAGACCAGTCCCTCCATAGCTGCGCGACATGCCCGACTCGACCTGAAAGAAGGGATCGAACAGAAGCGGAATCTTGTCCGGTGGTATGCCAATACCGGTATCGGCAACGTGGATCGTTAGCCGCACGCCATTTTGTCCTCGACTCCCACGAATGCGCAGTGTGACGCTTCCTTGCGCTGTGAACTTGATTGCGTTGCTCACTAGGTTCATCACGATTCGACGCAGCTTTTCCTCGTCCCCGAGAACCATCGGCAGATCGCTAGGGAAACGGCTTGCATCAAACTTGAGCATGATTCCTTTGGCCGTCGCGTTGGCCTGGAAGGTCTGGGCCGCGACTTGACATACCCGTCTCAAATCGAGCGTGGCAATGTTCAATGCTCCGCCTTTGGCGTCGAGCTTCGCGAAATCGAGAATTTCATTGAGCGTCTGGAGCAACCCATCCGCCGCTTGACGAGCGACGTGAATCAATGTCGATTTGCGCTCGGCGGTGTCACTGGACTCGAGGAGCGCCAACGAGCCGATGATCCCGTTCATCGGCGTGCGTATCTCATGACTCATGTTGGCGAGAAACGCCGACTTTGCTCGGCTCGCCGCTTCAGCCTGCTCCTTGGCGCGACGCAGTTCGATGATGTTCTGGGCGCGCTTGCTCTGCAGAAACAACCTTCGCTCCCGGCCGATGACGAGCCCGTAAAGTGCATAGCAGGCGACATTTGCGGCCAGTATGTGCACCGTCATGCGATAGATCAGCTTCAACTCACCCGGCCCCAAGAACGCCGCAAGCAAAGCACCACCCACGTTAAAGCCCGCGAGGAGAATCGTCGTCCGCGGCCCGAGTCTCATGAACCCGTAGATGACAATGGCGATAAGCACGGATGACGACGTGAGGCTCCAATACAACATCGGGACCGGATCGTTGGCGCTCGCCTTAAAGGCGATGTATCTTTCGATCGAGATACCGACGACTAGGATGAGGCTGGCAAAGAAGTCGTAGTTCGCAAGGAAATGGCGTCGTCGCCTTTGGCTGAAGTATGCGAACGCAATGAGAAGCAGAACCAGAGCCGTTCGCGTGGGCTGAGGATTTTCCAGGAGTCCCTTGCCCTCGGCCAAGCCGATTACGATGAAGCAACCCATGGACGCCGCGAGGAGAATCGATGCGACGTAGATGAAGCGCACGCCGGCCGACCGAAACGCAGCCGTGAACTCTTGCTCGAATTCGCTGTCGCGAAACGGCCGGGACCGATGGCCCCGGGCAACCCCTCGGAATACTCTCGCAACGACGGACATATACCGAGACCGAAGCGGCCTGCCAGAGATCGACCCATCACTATCGGCACCTCGAGGCGAAAGTTGACCGCAGACCAGCCGCGAACTTCCCTAGGCGCCCACGAATTGATCGAGGCGCGGGCACTTCCTTTCAGGATTTCCATCGCCACGTCCCAACAGGACCTGATCGATGTCGTTAGCCTGCGCTCGCAGGCGTACGCCCGGCACAATGCGCCGGCGGCGGGACGGCTGAAGTCTCTCGAGGAGCAGGATCGCGGCGCGGACGCGATCGTGCTGCTGGCGCGATCGAAGCTAGATGCGATGGCGGTGGGATCCGTACGGGTTCAGACGAGAGTGAGCAAGCCGCTGATGGTCGAAGGGGCGATGCAGCTTCCGTATGAAGTCGCCAACGCCAATCCCGTCGAACTGATGCGCGGCAGCATCAGCAACGGCACGGCCGGCCGGATGGTTTCGGCCAGTCTTGCGAAGGCAAGCTTCCTCCTCTGCCTCTACTTTGACTTCTCGCATGTCATCGTGACCTGCCGGGAACCCGTCAACTTGATGTATCGGGCGTACCAGTTCGACGAGTTGCTTTCGGGAGAGATGATTGATCTGCCGTATTCCCCGGGCGTAAAGCACAAGGTGCTTTGTCTTCCGATGAAGGACGCGGTGGAGCGCTGGCGCTCACGAAATCGTCCGCTTTTCGACTTCATGTTGAGTACGAATCATCCAGACATCCAACTCGATCATGCGCATGCCAAACGGCAACTCGATCGCGCGGCCGCAATGAAGCTCCAGTCAGTCGAGACCTAGCTCCGGCTGGTCGAACGGGCGTGTGGCGTCGCGCAATCACGCGCGATAGCACTGAACGACCAATCGCCCCCCTCAAGCTTGCCGCGAAGTTGCCGAAAGCCCCTGAAGCCCAGCGATTCGATCGCCCGAGTGGGTCACCATGGATCTCCTGGTGCCGCTGCTCGCACGGGCGCGGATTGGTGTCAGGGACATGCAGGCACATTCGACACGAGAGCCGTACATCCTGCTCGAATACCAGTCGAACGAGCCTCGCGTGTTCGGGGTAGAGGTACGGCCCAGGGAAGCGAGAGGATTTCAGGGGGTCATCGCGGCCCTACGTTGGCTAGGGCGATCGAAGGCGTTCATCAACGAACTGACTTTCGTTGTGATGGCTTTGCCAAGGCGCGCCCAAATCCACGAAATCCAACAGATAGCTCGATGCGCGAGTGCGGAAGGCTTGGTCAACAAGCTGTGTCTAGTAGCGCCGCCGCGCGCCGGCTCGACGATCTTCCAGGAACTTCGACACGCGGGAATTCGAACTCTGCTCAGCGGCGTCGGATCGAATTCACGCTTCAGCGACATAGCCGACCACTGCATTGACGGCATCGTGATTGAACCCGGTTTGCTGTCGAACGCAGCAGGCGATCCGGGCGCAGCGTCGATCCTCGACGCCATCGTCGCACTGTCCGCGAACCTGGGGATCAAGAGTTTTGCAAACGACTGTGTCTCGCAAAGTGAGTTTGACTTCGCGACCAGCGCCGGGATCACCTATGTCACGTTTGGCAGGCCCTACCTCGACAAGCCGACTTCGCGAACGACGGCACGGCCGCGTTCAACGTTTCGAGCCGCAGGCGATTCAATGTTGTCATGATGAGTTGCCCGACACGCGTAAGGAGTCGCGCTCCTTCGAGTACGTGAGCGCTCGAGGTCTTCAACCGATCAGCGCCCGCAGCGCCTCCGGCAGCGCGACCGATACCTCCTGGCGATAGTTCACCCACACGGTCTTCGCCCCACCAGTCGCGTACAGCACCCCCGGCTGATCCATCCGCTCCAGCGTCACATACGCCTCGAAGCTGCTGCGCCCCGGATTGGCGACATAGTGCTTCGCGAGCACGTCTCCTGGATACTTCAGCTGGCGCAGGAAGTTGCAGAAGGTGTTGACGATCACCGGCCCCTCGCCTGCCGGGTCGGGAGCGCCGACGATCGAGTGCAGCCACTCGATTCGCACGATCTCGAGATAGCGGAAGTAGAGGGTGTTGTTGACGTGGCCCATCGCGTCCATGTCGCCCCACCGGATGGGGATCACCATCTCGAGCGTCAGCTTCTTGACTTCGGGGATGTCGAACCGCACGGCGCCTGCAACTCGTTCAAGGGCGAACATCGAGCTCACGGCACAGCCGCTCGACCAGGCTAGAAAGGCGCGCGACCTCGGCTTCGGCCGCCGACAGACGCGTCTTCAACGCCGCCAGCTCGCTTGCCGGAATGATTGACTCGTCGTCGACCGCGACCGGCAACGCGCTGACGTCGACGGGCCCGGACAGCAAATGCGCCCAGCGCTGCTCGCGGGCGCCCGGCGCCCGCGGCAGCTTGAGAACGAGCGCCCCGCCCTTCTCCGCTGGGCGCGCGGCCAGCTCGTCGAGGAAACCCTCGACCGCCGAGACGTCGGCGAACTTGTGCAGCCTCTCGGTAGCGGTGCGCAGCTCAGCCGCCGTCTGCGGCCCGCGCAGCATCAGCGTCGCGAGCAGCGCGACCGACTGCGACGGCACGCCGAGCGCACGGCCGAGGTTGTGCTCGTAGCGGGCGACGCGCGAGCCGCTCGACTCGAATGCCAGCGCCAACGCCTTCAGCGCATCGGCGGCGACCTGCACCTCGCCCTCGCTCGCCGAGAGCACCGGATCGCGGGCGGTCCTCTGGTTGCAGCCGAGCGTCAGGGCGTTGAGCGAAAGCGGATAGCTGTCGGGGACCGTCAGCGACTTCTCGATCAGCACGCCGAGCGCGCGCGCCTCGACCAGGGACAGCGGTCGCATCGGCGCGATCGCGTCGGCGCCGCCTAAAGCGAGAAGCCGTCGTCGGCCTCGAGCACGGCGCCATTGATGAAGTGGCTCTCGTTGGCGCACATCATCAACAGCGCTGTGTCGAGGTCGGCCGGGCTGCCGATTCGCTTCCTCGGCGTGCTCTCGATGAACTTTCTGCCCGAGTCGGTCTGCCAGCGGTGATGGTTGATCTCGGTGTCGATGTAGCCCGGGCAGATCGCATTGACGTTGATGCCGAAGCGCCCCCACTCGAGCGCCATCGCCCTGGTCATGTGGATGACCGCCGCCTTGCTCATCGCGTAGATGCCGATCTTGCCGAGCACGCGCAGCCCCGCCATCGACGCGATGTTGACGATCCGTCCGCCAGTAAAGGTGCCCGGCGCCGCGCCCTGGGCGCGCGCGATCATCCGCTTGCCGACCTCCTGGGCGACGAAGAAGGCGCCGCGGACGTTGACGTCGAAGACGTAGTCGAAGTCCTCGGGGGTCGCCTCGACGAGCTTTTGCGTTGTCGCGACACCGGAGTTGTTGACCAGGATGTCGATCGTTCCCATCTCTGTCTCGGTGTGCGCGATGCCGGAGCGGATGCCATCGTGATCGGTAACGTCGAGCGGCACGACGTGGGCGTCGCCGCCTTCGGCCTCGATCTCGGCGCGCAGGCTCTTCAGCCGCTCGACGCGCCGGCCGGCAAGGGCGACGCCGGCGCCCGCCTTGGCGAGGGTACGGGCGAACTGCGCGCCGAGCCCGCTCGATGCGCCGGTGACGAGGGCGACGCGCCCCGAAAGATCGATCTGGTAGCTCATGGCTCGTGCAGCGGGTTCGCTCCGTAGAATCGACCACGAGTGTAGACGCGCACCCGCGCCGGCAAGAACAGCGAGACGGCATGACCCCTGACGAGATCCTCGCCCGGCACGGGCCGCGCGAGTCGATGGACTACGACGTCGTGATCGTCGGCGCCGGCCCTGCCGGCCTGGCGACCGCGATCCGCCTGAAGCAGCTCGCCGCCGAGCGCTCGCGCGAGGTCTCCGTCGTCGTCCTCGAGAAGGGCTCGGAGCCGGGCGCGCACATCCTTTCGGGCGCGATCATGGATCCGCGCGCGATCAACGAGCTGATCCCCGACTGGAAGGCTCAGGGTGCACCGCTCACGCAGCCGGTGACGGCCGACAAGTTCCTGTTCCTCACCGAGACTGGCGCGACGGCGACGCCGCAGGCGCTCTTACCGGACTGCTTCCGCAACCACGGCAACTTCGTCATCAGCCTCGGCAACGTCGTGCGCTGGCTGGCGCAGCAGGCCGAAGCGCTCGGCGTCGAGATCTTCCCGGGCTTTCCGGCCGCGGAAGTGCTGTATGGCGAAGGCGGCGCCGTGCGCGGTGTCGCGACCGGCAACCTCGGCATCGGCAAGGAGGGTGAACCCACCGCGAACTTCCAGCTCGGCATGGAGCTGCACGGCAAGTACACGATCTTCGCCGAAGGCTCGCGCGGCAGCCTCGGCCGCCAGCTGATCGCCCGCTACAAGCTCGACGAAGGCCGCGATCCGCAGAGCTACGGCATCGGCCTGAAAGAGCTGTGGGAAGTGCGGCCCGAGCGCGCCGAGCCTGGCCTGACGCTGCACACCGCAGGCTGGCCGCTCGACACCTCGACCTACGGCGGCTCGTTCCTCTACCACCTCGACAACCATCAAGTCGAGCTCGGCTTCGTCGTCGGCCTCGACTACCAGAATCCCTACCTCAGCCCATTCGAGGAGTTCCAGCGCTGGAAGACACACCCCGAGATCAGGAAGACGCTCGAAGGCGGCAAGCGCCTCGGCTACGGCGCGCGATCGATCACCGCCGGCGGCATCCTCAGCCTGCCGAAGACCGTGTTCCCGGGCGGTGCTTTCGTCGGCTGCGAAGCGGGCTATCTCAACTCGAGCCGGATCAAGGGTAGCCATGCGGCGATCAAGTCGGGGATGCTCGCGGCCGAGGCGGCATTCGAGGCTCTCGCCGCCGGGCACCAGCACGACGAGCTTGCCGCCTATCCGCAAGCGTTCGAGAAGAGCTGGCTGAACACCGAGCTGCAGAAGTCGCGTAATTTCAAGCAGTGGTTCAAGAACGGCTTCCTCGTCGCCGCGCTGATGACCGGAATCGAGCAGTGGCTGTTGCCGCGACTCGGCATCCACTCGCCACCGTGGACGATCCATCGCAAGCAGGCCGACCACCTCTACCTGCGCCCGGCGGCCGAGTGCAAGCCGATCGCGTATCCGAAGCCCGACAACGTGATCAGCTTCGATCGCCTCTCGAGCGTTTTCGTCAGCAACACTAATCACTCGGAAGACCAGCCGGCCCACCTGACGCTGAAGGATCCGACCGTCCCGGTCCGGATCAATCTGGCGAAGTTCGCGGGCCCGGAGAGCCGCTACTGTCCGGCCGGCGTCTACGAGTTCGTCGCCGACGAACAGGGCGGCGAGCGGCTGCAGATCAACGCGCAGAACTGCGTCCACTGCAAGACCTGCGACATCAAGGATCCGACCCAGAACATCGTCTGGGTGCCGCCCGAAGGCGGCGGCGGGCCCAACTACGTCGGCATGTGAACAAGGACCCACGATGGTTGCTGCTGGATCCGAACCGATCGATGTCCTGACCGCGGCGCGCCTCTGGCCGCCGATGATGGAGGCGCTCCACGGCGCGTTTCGCGTCCACGATCGCATCCACCAGGGTGATCCGGCCGCGTTCGCCGCCGCCGCGCCGCACATCCGTGCCATTGCCGCGAGCGGCGAGTCGAAGGTGCCACGCGAGTTGATCGCCCAGTTGCCCGCGCTCGAGATCGTCTCGGTGTTCGGCGTCGGCTACGACGGCGTCGACGTCGCCGCTGCGCGCGAGCGCGGCCTCGCCGTCACCCATACGCCGAACGTCCTCAACGACGAGGTCGCCGACCTGGCGATGGCGCTCGTCCTCGCCGTCTCGCGCCGCCTGGTCGAGGCCGACCGCTACGTGCGCAGCGGCGCCTGGGCCAACGGGCCGATGCCGCTCGCGCGCAAGGTGAGCGGCGCGCGGATGGGAATCGTCGGCCTCGGCCGGATCGGAATGGCGATCGCGCGCCGCGCCGAAGCGTTCGGGATGTCAATCGCCTACACGTCGCGCACCGCCCGGTCCGACGTGCCCTATCCGTACTTCGCCACCGCCGAGGCGCTCGCGCGCGAGGTCGAGTTCCTCGTCGTCATCACGCCGGGCGGCGCCGGCACCAGGAAGCTCATCGACGCCAGCGTGCTCGCCGCGCTCGGCAAGAAGGGCTATCTCGTCAACGTCGCGCGCGGCTCGGTCGTCGACGAGCAGGCGCTCGTGCAGGCGCTTCGCGACGACACGATCGCCGGCGCCGGGCTCGACGTGTTCGAGAACGAGCCGAACGTTCCGGCAGAGCTCGTTTCGCTCGACAACGTCGTCGTCACGCCGCATGTCGGCAGCGCGACGTGGCAGACGCGCCAGGCGATGGCCGACCTCGCGTTCGGCAACCTGCAGGCCCACTTCGCCGGCAAGCCATTGCTCTCGCCGGTGCCATGACGGGCGCCGCGAACAACGCAGGGGCCACGGCAAGCATGGCCTCGTTCGATCTCGCCGGCAAGACCGCGCTCGTCACCGGCGCCGGCTCGGGCCTCGGGTTCGCGATCGCGCGTGGCCTTGCCGCCGCGGGCGCACGGGTCGTCCTCAACGGCCGCACGCGCGCCAAGCTCGAAGCCGCCATGGCAGCGTTACGCGGCGACGGCCTCGCGGCCGAGCTGGCAGCGTTCGACGTCGCCGATCCCGATGCCGTGCGGGCGGGCGTCGTCGCGGTGCAGGAGCGGATCGCGCCGATCGACATCCTCGTCAACAACGCCGGCATCCAGCACCGCGCACCGATCGTCGAGTTCGCCGACGCCGACTGGCGCCGCCTGATGGCGACCAACCTCGATGCGCCGTTCTACATGGCGCGCGCCGTGATCCCGGCGATGCAGGCGCGGCGCGCCGGCAAGATCATCAACATCGGCTCGCTGATGTCGAGCCTGGCGCGGCCGACGACGGTGCCGTACCAGGTCAGCAAGGGCGGCATCGCGATGCTGACGCGTGGCCTCGCGGTCGAGCTGGCACCGCACGACATCCAGGTCAACGCGATCGCGCCCGGATTCTTTCGCACCGAGATGAATGCAGCATTGATGGCCAATGCGGAATTCACCGCGTGGGTCGAGCGGCGGACGCCCGCCGGCCGCTGGGCCGAGCCGGACGAGATCGCCGGCGCGGCGGTGTTCCTGGCGTCGCCGGCGGCGCGCTACGTCACCGGGCAGGTCCTCTACGTCGACGGCGGCTTCACCGCCGGCATGTAAGCGCCGCAGCGGCGCCCGCTCAGTCCTGGCCTTCGGTGAGCGAGTCGAGCTGGAAGCGGCCGTCCTTGTGGACGAGCCAGATCTCGGTGAAGCGCAGGCCGCCGCCAAAGCGGCTTGGCGCGGGCAGCGGCCCGGCGCGCTTGATCATCTCGATCACGGCAGCGCTCACGTCAGGCGCGTGCGACGGACCGCGGACGAGCTTGACGTCGCGCGGGTAGCCACTGCTGTCGACGGTCGTCTCGACGACGACGACTCCGTGGATCAGCGGCGGCAGGCGGCCCTTGTAGATGCGCGGCGCATAGGCGGCGTAGATGTGGCGCGCAGCATCAATGCGGTACGCCTTGGCGTCGGTCGCGACCGACACCTTTTGCGCGCTCGCCCGCACCGGCTCGGTCAGGAAGGCGACCTCGGTTGCGCCCGCGCCGCAAGGGACGACAACGAGCCACAGGGCGATGACGAAGGGAAGACGCTTCATGACGATCTCCGCGCGGCCGTGCAGCCGCTGAGCGACGCGGCTTCGCAGCCGTCATGGCGCAATCAGCCGCCGCAAGGCAGCGTAGGAGATCGCTCGGACGCCGTGTCGCGAGATGGCGACCGGTCGGCCGTCAGCAGGGGGTGACCGTGGCCTGCGTCACGGTGTCATCGGTAACCGGAGTTGTCTCAGGTGAGCGTGGCGCCGCTGGTCGGATCGAACAGGTGCACCGCGCCCGGCTCGACCGCGAGCGGGATCGTCGCGCCCGGCTCGGCTTGCGGACGACCGTGGACGACAACGACGATCTCGCTCGTGCCGACGCGCACCAGCAGCTCGGTCTCGGCGCCCGTCGGTTCGACGACGATGACCTCGGCCGGCACCGCGTCCTCGGCGGCGACGACGCCAAGATCGCCCGGCCGCACGCCATAGGCAACGGGCTGGCCGTCGCTGCCCGGGCCCGCTGCGGCGAGCGGCCAGCGCACACCGCCTTCGGCTTCGAGCCACGCCTGGCCGTTGCCGCGCCGCAGGGTGCCCATGATCACGTTCATCGCCGGCGAGCCGATGAACTGGGCAACGAAGAGATTGGCCGGATGGTCGTAGAGCTCGAGCGGCGTTCCGATCTGCTCGATCCTGCCGTCCTGCATGACGACGATCCGGTCGGCCATCGTCATTGCCTCGACCTGGTCGTGCGTGACGTAGACCGTCGTCGTCTTCAGCCGCTGGTGCAGCGCCTTGATCTCGGCGCGCATCGCCACGCGCAGCTTCGCGTCGAGATTCGAAAGCGGCTCGTCGAACAGGAACACCTTCGGGTCGCGGACGATCGCCCGCCCCATCGCGACGCGCTGGCGCTGGCCGCCCGAAAGCTCGCGCGGGTAGCGCTCGAGGTACGGGCCGAGATTGAGGATCTTGGCAGCGTGAGCGACGCGCTCCTTGATCAGCGCCGGCTCAGCCCTCCTCAGCTTCATGCTGAAGCCCATGTTGTCGCTGACCGTCATGTGCGGATAGAGCGCATAGCTCTGGAACACCATCGCAATGTCGCGATCCTTCGACTCGATGTCATTGACGACGTGACCGTCGATGGCGATGGTGCCGCCGCTGATCTCCTCGAGACCGGCGAGCATGCGCAGTAGCGTTGACTTGCCGCAGCCCGACGGCCCGACCAGCACCGTGAATTCGCCGTCGGCGATGTCGAAGCCGATACCGCGGATGATCTTGGCCGAGCCGAAGCTCTTCTCGACGTTGCGAAAGGACAGCGACGCCATGCGACCCGGTCCCCGGTCAGCCTAGCTCTTCACGGCGCCGGCCGTCAGGCCGCCCACCATGTAGCGCTTGAACGCGTAGTAGATCGCCGCCGGCGGCAGCGCGTAGATGAGGCCGGTCGTCATCAGCAGCTCCCAGGGCGAGTCGTCGGCCGAGAGGAAGCTGCCGAGAGCGACGCCGAGCGTCGTGCTCTTGTCGTCGGAGAGCAGCAGGAAGGCGTAGAGGTATTCGTTCCAGGCCAGCAGCAAGGCATAGGTACCGACGGCGACGAGCGACGGCAGCATCAGCGGCAGATAGACCAGGCGAAACAGCTGTAGCGGCGTCGCGCCGTCGATGCGCGCAGCCTCGTCGAGCTCGAGCGGCAGCTTGTCGGAGGCCTGCTTCAGGACCCAGATCGAGTACGGCGTGGCGATCGTCACCATCGCCAGAATCAGCGCCCACTGGCTGTTCAAGAGGCCATAGACACTCATCGACTTGTACATCGGCACCGCGAGGAACGCGGCCGGGATGAAGTAGGTGAAGAGCGCAAGGTTCATGATCGTGCGCCCGCCCCTCACCCGCAGCCGACTGATCGCGAACGCCGCCGTCGTGGCGATGAAGAGCGTGATCGCCCCGACCGCGACCGCGATCAGGACCGAGTTCCACATCTGCAGCCAGAAGTGGCTGAGGTAGTGATGCTGCTCGTGAAAGACCATCGAGAAGTTCTTCAGTGTCGGGTGCTCGGGCCAGAGCTTGCCCGAGACTGCCTGCTCCCTCGGCGACAGCGCAAACAGCACCAGGTGGTAGATCGGCAGCAACGTCCAGATCGCGACCGGAATGCCGATCAGGAGGAGCTTGGCCTCTCCGGAGACCTTCTTGAAGGTCAGCGCGCTCACCGCGACAGCCGCTTCATCATGAAATAGACCAGCGGCAGGATCAGCGGCATCGCGCAGACCACGGTCGCCATCGACATGTCGACCTGATCGAGTCGCAGGTAGCGCAGGCCGAGCGTCGCCAGCACGTGCGTCTGGTCGGCCGGCTGACCTCCAGTCAGCAGATAGACGCTGTTGAAGTCGCCGAGGGTCCAGATCATCGACAGGATCGTCGAGGTCAGGTAGAGCGTGCGCAGCGACGGCCAGGTGATGAACTTGAACTTCTGCCAGCTTGTCGCGCCATCGACCGAGGCGGCCTCGTACATCTCGCCCGGAATCGCCATCCGGCCGGCGACGAGAATCAGCGTCCAGAACGGCAGCGACTTCCAGATGTGGACCAGGATCGCCAGGCCGAGCGCGAGCTGCGGGTTGTTGAGCCAGTTCGGGCCGTCGCCACCGGTGAGGCGAAAGATCGTCGAGTTGATGACGCCCCACTCAGGGTTGAGCATGAAGCGCAGCGACAGGATGGTCGGGATCGACGGCACCGCCCACGGCAGGATGAACAGCAGCGAGAGCCACTTGATCCAGGTCTGCGTGCGCACGAAAAAGCCCGACAGGACGAGCGCCACGACCATCTTGACGTTGATGCCGATGACGAGGAAGACCAGCGTGTTGACGACCGAGCGAACGAACACCGGGTCCTCGGCCAGCTTGACGTAGCTGGACGGATGGCGCGCCAGCCAGAGCCCGTAGCCGACCGGATAGAGCACGAAGATCGCGAAGATCAGCACATAGGGCACGACGAGGACGAGCCCCCACGCCTGCCAGAGCGTGAGGCCCTTCCTCGCCGGGCCGACCGGCTGAAGGTGCCGGTCGGGGCCGGCGCCGTCGAGCGCGATCGTCGGCAAGCGGCTACCCCGCGATCGCCTTGATGCGCGCGATCATCTCGGTGACGGCCTGGTCGACCGAGACGTGGTCGTTGACGACGCGGTTCATCGCCTTGGCCCACACGTTCTCGTTGTTGACGATCGTGAACTTGTAGTTCTTGGTGAACTCGAAGGTCACCGTGCCGTTGTTGAACTGGTTATAGACCGAGCGGCGGTGCGGATCGGCCTGCCAGAACGCGCTCTTGGTCGCCGCGGTCATCACCGGGTACCAGCGCCCGAGCGCGCCTTCGACGTAGGGGGTGAGGTTTTCGTCCTGCAGCAGGAAGGCGACGAACTCCTTGGCGCGCTTCTTGTTCTTGGCCTGCTCGAACACGACGCCGGTCTTCACCGCAGCGCGATAGACCATTTTCGAGCCGTCGGGCTTGTTCGGAAAGCCCGCGGTGCGGATCAGCTCGTAGTAGTTCTTCTTCGCCGTCGCCCGCTGATCGGCGCTCAGCGCCTCGTTGTTGGCGTCGTCGAGCCACTTGGCGGCGATCGAGATCGTCGCGTTGTGGGTCATCACGGTCGTCTTGTTGTGGAAGGCGACGTTGTTGTCGGGATCCTTCCAGCTCGTCGACGATGGCGGCGTGCAGCCCTTGACGTACGGATCGGTGTAGTCCTTCAGCGCCCCCATCAGGCCGGCCTTGACCTTCGGATCGTCGACCAGAAGCTTGCCGTTGTCGTCGACCAGTTTGACGTTGTAGGCGTCCATGAAGGTCAGGAAGGAATAGAACGAATCGCTCGAGTCGACGCCCATCGGCACGCCCATGCCGAAAGTGCGCGTGCCGGTCGCCTTGCGCGAGCCCGGCTGCACCTTGTCGCACCAGAACGACCAGTAGTCGGCCCACTTGGTCGGGATGTCGCTTTCCTTGAAGCCGGCCTGGTTCAGCATGTCGAGCCAGATCTCGATGTGCATCGTCTGCTGCTTGAGAGGGAACGCGAAGTAGGCGCGCTTCTTGGTCTTGTCGTCGTAGAGGTAGGTGGTCTCGATCGTGTTCTTCAGGAAGCGAGACTTCATCGGCGTGAGGACGTCGCTGATGTCCTCCAGCTTGCCGTCGAAGGCCCACTTGCCGGTGACCTGGAAGTCGTAGACGTCGGCGTAGGCGACGTCGGGCGGCGAGCCGGCGTCGAGCGCAGCGACCGTCTTCGGGATCATGTCCTGGATCGGATATTGCGAGAGCTCGACCTTGACGCCGCTCTTCGCCTCGTACTTCTTGATCGCCTCGAACAGCGCGTCGTCCTCGGACTTGTAGAAGCCCTTGACCCACCAGACGGTGAGCTTCTCCTGCGCCAGCGCCTGGCCGCAGAAGGCGAGCGCGCAGCCGGCGACGACGCCGGCGATCAATTTCCTCATTCTCGTCTCCTTGGTTTCATGCCCGGCGGCTCGCAGCCGCGCTGGGGAAAACATACCCCATGGCGCTGCCCTTCTCAATCCGGGATTGGCGGAGTTGTCCGGACAACTTCGCCGTGATGGGGTGGGACGCTGACGCTAGGCCGGCCAGTCGGGCTGTCGCTTGTCGATGAAGGCCTGCACGCCCTCGAGGGCGGCCGGGTCCATCATGTTGCACGCCATCGTCCTGCCGGCGTCCTCGTAGGCGGCCTCGATGCCGACCTCGAGCTGGCGGTAGAAAAGCTCCTTGCCGAGCGCGATCGCGACCCGCGGCTTGGCGACGATCGCGGCGACGATCGACTCGATTTCGGCGTCGAGCGCATCGGCGGCAACGACGCGGTTGACGAGGCCCTTGGCGCGTGCCTCGTCGGCCGAGATGAAGTCGCCGGTGACGAGCATCTCGAACGCGGCCTTGCGGCCGAGGTTGCGCGACAGCGCGACGCTCGGCGACGAGCAGAAGAGGCCGAGGTTGACGCCGCTGACGGCAAAGCGCGCACTCTCGACGGCGACTGCGAGGTCGCACGTCGCGACCAGCTGGCAGCCAGCGGCGGTCGCGATGCCCTGGACGCGCGCGATCACCGGCACCGGCAGGCGCTGGATCGTCAGCATCATGCGCGCGCATTGCGCGAACAGCTGCTCGTAGTAGGCCTGCGACGGCTCGGCGCGCATCTCCTTCAGGTCGTGACCGGCGCAGAACGCCTTTCCGGCGGCGGCGATGACGACGGCGCGCACGGCGTCGTCGGCAGCGATCGCGTCGAGCTCGGCCTGCAGCGCGGCGAGCATGCCTTCGCTCAGCGCGTTGAACGACTGCGGTCGGTCGAGGGTCAGCGTGACGACGCCGCGACGATCGACGTCTCGGCGGAGGTAAGGAAGAAGCTCGGTCGCGGCGCGGTCGTTCATTCGCTGCTCTCCTATTCGATCGCCGACGCCGAGCGGGCTCTCTCGCGCAGCTGGAATTTCTGGATCTTGCCGGTCGAGGTCTTCGGGATCGCCTCGAAGCGGATCTCGCGCGGCACCTTGTAGCCGGCGAGGAGCTGACGGCAGTGCGCAATCAGCTCGCCGGCGCTGGCACTGCCATCGGTCTTCAGCTCGACGAAGGCGAGCGGCGCCTCGCCCCACTTCGGATCGGGCCTCGCCACGACCGCGCAGGCGAGGACCGCGGGATGATGATAGAGCGCGTCCTCGACCTCGATCGAGCTGATGTTCTCGCCGCCCGAAATGATGACGTCCTTGCTCCGGTCCTTGATCTTGACGTAGCGATCGGCCTCGAGCACGGCCAGGTCGCCGGTGTGAAACCACCCGCCGGCGAACGCCTGCGCAGTCGCCTGCTCGTTCTTCAGGTAGCCCTTCATCACGATGTTGCCGCGGAACATGATCTCGCCCATCGCCCGACCGTCGGCAGGCACCTCGGCCATCGTCTCCGGGTCGAGAACCGTCATCGCTTCCTCGAGCGCGTAGCGGACGCCCTGGCGGCCGTTCAGGCGCGCCTGCTCGCCGGGCGACTCGTCCTGCCACGCCGGGCGCTTGGCCGCGACCGCCGCCGGCCCGTAGACCTCGGTGAGGCCGTAGACGTGGGTGATGTCGAAGCCAATCCGGGCCATGCCCTCGATCATGGCAGCTGGCGGCGCAGCGCCGGCGACCATCGCGCGCACGGAATGCTCGATGCCGGCGCGCATCGACTCGGGCGCGGCGATCAGCAGGTTGTGGACGATCGGAGCTGCGCAGTAGTGATCGGCGCGCTCGTTGCGGATCGCGTCGAAGATCGGTTGTGCCTCGATCTTGCGCAGGCAGACGTGGCTGCCGCCGAGCAGCGCCACCGTCCATGGGAAGCACCAGCCGTTGCAGTGGAACATGGGCAGCGTCCAGAGATAGCGCGGAAAGTGCGGCATCGTCCAGGTCGCCGCGTTGCAGACGGCGTTCAGGTACGCGCCGCGGTGGTGGGTGACGACGCCCTTGGGATCGCCGGTCGTCCCCGACGTGTACGAAACCGCGATCGCGTCCCATTCGTCGGCCGGACCTGCGAGCTGCGCAAGCGGAGCGTGGCCGGCGAGGAGCGCTTCGTACTCGTGCGCGCCGAGGCGATCGCCGGGACCTCCGTATTCGCTGTCGCAGACATCGATCACGATCGGTGCCCGGCCGTGCCGCTCGCGTAGGATCGCGAGCGCGGCGGCGATCGTCGGCGCGAGCTCGCGGTCGCTGATCAGGACGGCGCTCTCGCAGTGGTCGAGCTGCCAGGCGATCAGCGCGGCATCGAGCCGGGTGTTGATCGTGTTGAGAACCGCATTCAACGCCGGCACCGCGTAGTGCACCTCGACCATCTCCGGCGTGTTGTGGAGCATCGCGCTCACCGTCGAGCCGCGGCCGACGCCGAGCGCGCGCAACGCGCTCGCCAGCCGCGCCGCGCGGTCGCGCGTCTCGCGCCAGCGATAGCGGCGGCGCCCGTGGACGACCGATTCGAGGTCGCCGAACACCTCGGCGCTGCGCTCGACGAAGCTGGTCGGCGAGAGCGCGACGTAGTTCGCCGCTGCCTTGCCCAGACCCTGATCGTAGATGCCCATGGTCATCTGCCCCGTCCTTGCGCGACCATGTTACGCGCGGCACCGACCGCGGCGGCGCAGCCGCGATCGACCAGAAAGCCATCGAGGAGAACGAGATGACCAACGCCGCGCTTGACGCGCTCCGTTCGCAGCTCTCGGGCCTCGCCAATCCAGCCCGGGTCACCGCCATCTTCGTTCGCCTTCTGCCCGCGGCGTTTCTCGGTGGTGCGTTCGGTTATCAGCGCGAACGAAGCGGCAAGTCGGCCGGCAAGCGCACGCACATGTTGATCGCGATCGGATCGGCCCTCTTCGTCGCCGTGCCCCAGCATGGCCGGGTATCGGTCGGCGATCTCGGCTACCGTGCTCGCACTCGCCGCCCTCGCGCAGGTCCCGCACGTGGCGGCAAGGAGTCCAGCAGACGCAGAGGACTCCGGGCTGGACACGGACCGTTGACACTGCGGCGAAGCACGCCTGACCGCGACGATCAGGTCACGACCCGGTCGCAGCCAGCGCCTGGTCGATGTCCCAGAGCAGATCGTCGACGTGCTCGAGGCCGACTGAAAGGCGGACCATGTCCTGGCCGACTCCGGCCGCCCGCTGCTGCGCTTCGTCGAGCTGCCGATGCGTCGTCGACGCCGGATGGATGACGAGCGTGCGGGTGTCGCCGATGTTGGCGAGATGGCTCATCAGCTGCGCCGCTTCGATGAAGCGGATCCCGGCGTCGAAGCCGCCGTGGACGCCGAACGCGAGCAGCCCCGAGGCGCCCGGCGCTCCGGCCACCGGCCGCATCTGGCGCGCGACCCGCGCGTGCTGCGGATGATCGGCAAGCCCCGGGTAATTGACCCAGCCGACGCGCGGATCGGACTGCAGGAAACGCGCCACCGCGAGCGCGTTCGTGCAATGGCGCTCCATCCTTAGCGGCAGCGTCTCGATGCCCTGCAGGATCTGCCAGGCGCTGGTCGGCGCCAGCGCGGCGCCCCAGACGCGCAAGGTCTCCATGCGCGCGCGCATCGTGAAGCCAAAGTCGCCGAAGGTCTCATGAAAGCGGACGCCGTGGTAGCCCTTCGACGGCTCGGTCATGCCGGGGAACTTGCCGTTGTCCCAAGGGAAGCGGCCACTTTCGACCATGACGCCTGCGAGCGTCGTGCCATGGCCGCCGAGGTATTTGGTCGCCGAGTGGACGACGATGTCGGCGCCGAACGCGATCGGGTTGCACAGGTACGGTGAAGGCACGGTGTTGTCGACGATGAGCGGAACGCCGTGCGCGTGAGCGACCTCGGCGACGGCGGCGATGTCGAGCACGGCGAGGCTCGGATTGCCGAGGCTTTCGGCGAAGACGGCGCGCGTCGTCGGCCGCATCGCCGCGGCGAAGGCTTCGGCCGTCGCGCCGTCGACGAAGGTCGTCTCGATGCCGAGCTTGGCGAGATTGACGGCGAGCATGCTGACGCTGCCGCCATAGAGCGCGCCGGCGGCGACGACGTGGTCGCCCTGCGCGAGCAATGTCAAGAGCGCGATCGCCTCGGCCGCCATGCCGCTCGCGGACGCGAGCGCGGCGCGGCCGCCTTCGAGCGCGGCGACGCGCTCCTCGAGAACGGCGACGGTCGGATTCGAGAGCCGCGAGTAGACGTTGCCGAAGGTTTGCAGGTTGAACAGGCTGGCGGCGTGATTGGCGCTGTCGAAGACGAAGCTCGTCGTCTGGTAGATCGGCAGCGCGCGAGCGCCGGTCGCGGCGTCGGGGATCTGGCCGGCGTGGATCGCGAGCGTTTCGGGGTGGAAGCGCCGGTCGGCCATCGCTGCCTCAGACCGGCCGCCGCGCTGAGATCACGCCGGTGTTGACGCCGGCCCAGTTCAGGCCGCCGAACAGTCGTGCGTGCTCGATCTTGACGCAACGGTCCATCACAACCTCGAGGCCGGCCGCCGCCGCGAGCGCCGCTGCCTGCTCATTCTTGACGCCGATCTGCTGCCACAGGCACTTGGCGCCGATCGCGATCGCCTGCTCGGCGATCGGCAGCACGTCCTCGGTCTTGCGGAAGACGTCGACGATGTCGACCGGAATGCCGATCGTCGCCAGCGCGGCGTGGCAGCGCTCGCCAAGGATTTCGCCGTAGCGCGGGTTCACCGGAATGACCCGGTAGCCGTGCTCTTGCATGTACTTGGCGGCGAAGTAGCTTGGCCGGAACCAGTCGGCCGAGAGGCCGACGATGGCAATCGTCCGGCTCGTGCGCAGGAGGCGGCGAAGGGTCGCGATGTCGTCAGCCATGCAACGCGGGAGCGGCGCACAGGTGCCGCTTGCGCGCGACCTTACCCGAAACCGTGTCTAGCGATCGCTAGAGCGACTCGGTCACGAGCGGAGCGGAGGCGTCCGCGAGCTCGGCGGATTCGGGAGGCATCGTTGCCGGCCACGCCTGACGCTGCACACGGACACCTTCGGTCCATCCGGGGTGCGCACGTTGCGCAAGCACCTCGCCGTGAAGCGTCGCGAGCGCGGCCCGGCTTGAGAGCAGTCGCAGGCGGTCGCCGGGCGAAAGCGCCGTCGGTCCGTCGCGCAGCGCACGCTCGAGCAGCCGCGCTGCCGCGGCAGCCTTTTCGCCTTCGGCGGTCGGCCGCGCCGGCACCGCGGCGATGACACCTGCGTGCACCACCGGGTCCGCGACTGCAGCCTGGAGCGTCGCATCGCCAGTGGCGACGACCTCGTCGGCGGCTCGCCGTGCTTCCCGCAACACGCGTGGCTCCCGATACTCCTCGGGCGTGAGCATCAGGCCGCGTTCGCGTAGCGCCCGCCCGATCCGGGCGCGGCTCGTCAGCGTCGACAGCGGAATCGCCGCCAGCAGGCCGCCCAGGATCGGCGACAGCCACCATGGGAAGGTCGCGCTCGTGACGACGATGGCGACGGCCCACGCGACCGCCAGCATCGTGTGCACGCCGTGACGAAGAGTTGCCTCGCGCCACGACGTTGCCGCGTCATCGCGCGGCGGCGACTTCCAGTCGAGCCGCCAACCGGTGAGCGCAGCGACGACAAACTGGGTGTGAAAGAGCATCCGCACCGGTGCGAGCAGCAGCGAGTGCAGGAATTCGACGAAGACACTCGCCAGCAGGCGGGCTCCGCCGCCGAAACGCCCGGCCTCGCCGCGGCCGACGATCGCGACCAGCGCCATCGCCTTGGGCGCGAGCAGCAGGATGCCGGTCACGCCGAAAAGCGTCAGCATCAGGCCGACGTTCGCGGTCGGCCAGACCGGAAAGAGCTGGTACGACTCGAAGAAATAGGTCGGATCGCTCCCTGCATGCTCGGCGAAGAGGAGCGTCGACAGCAGCAGGAAGCCGAGCCAGAGCGGCGACGACGCATAGGCGAGAACACCGGTGAGGAACGCCGTCCTGTGCACGGTGTGCAGTCGCGGCTCGAACATCAGGCGCGAGTTCTGCAGATTGCCCTGGCACCAGCGGCGGTCGCGCTGCAACTCGGCGAGCAGATTCGGCGGCACCTGTTCGTAGCTGCCGTCGAGCTCGTCGGCGACCCAGACCTTCCAGCCAGCGCGACGCATCAGCGCCGCCTCTACAAAGTCGTGCGACATCACCTCGCCACCGAGCGCGCCGTTGCCGGGAAGCGGCGGCAGAGCGCAGTGAGCGAGAAAAGGCTGCATGCGCAGGATCGCGTTGTGGCCCCAGTAGTGGGATTCGCCGAGCTGCCAGAAGCGCATGCCCGCGGTGAAGAGCGGACCGTAGGCACGCGCAGCGAACTGCTGGATGCGACCGTGGAGCGTCTCGTGACCGACCGCGCGCGGAGCCGTCTGGATGATTCCGGTGTCGGGGTTCGCCTCCATCATCCGGACCAGCGTCGTGATCGTCTCCCCGGCCATGACGCTGTCGGCATCGAGAACGACGAAGTAGCGATAAGCGCCGCCCCAGCGGCGGCAGAAATCGGCGACGTTACCGGCCTTGCGCTTCGTGCGCCGCTGGCGCCAGCGGTAGTGGACGCGAAGTGCGAACTCGTCGCCCTCGGCCTCCGCGGCGATGCGCGCCGCGAGCCGGCTCCATGCGGCGTGCTCGGCGGCGCGAATGTCGGGATCGGACGTGTCGCTCAGGACGAAGACATCGAAATGCTCCGACTCGCCGGTCGAGACGAGCGAGTCGATCGTCGCCGAGAGGCCGCCGAAGACCGTCGGCACGTGCTCGTTGCAGATCGGCATGATGATGGCGGTGCGCACCGCCGGGTCGAGCGGGCGCACCGGCTGCTGCCCGAGCCGGTGCATCAACGGGCTCAGCCGGCGCCTGAACAGGAGCACGCCTGCGCCCATGACGGCAGTCCAAAAGCCGGCCGAGATCCAGCCGAACAGGACACCGAAGAGAACGAGCAGGCCGCGCTCGGCAAGCGTCGCGCCGCGTTGCGGCAGGACTTCGGCCATCGCCTGCGTACCGAGGCCGGCGCAGAAGAGGACGAGAACGAGCAGGAGAAGCCGCCTCGCCATCAGCGGGCGCGGGTCGTCGGCACATCGCTCCGGCCTGCGCGGCGCGCGCCCGAGCAGACGGCCCAGCGGCCGTCCGAGCGGCGACCCGGCCCATGGCCAGGCGGGCATGGAACGGCGGGCCAACGGCGGCTGCGCCACCGCCGTCGTCACGGCTTGTCGGCTTCGGGCGGGACGATGTAGCTCCATGTCTCGGTCAGGATTGATTGCTGTTGTTTGAGATAGGCGCGCAACTCGACCGGCTTGGCGGCGTCGTTACGCTTGAAGCGAACGGTCATCCGCCAGGCACCGGTGACGGGACTCTTGAACAGGTTGCGCTCGCGCAGCTCGGCGTTCGAGTCGACCCAGACGACAGGCTCGACGTCGGCCGAAGCGGCCAGCGAGCGCAAGGCCGGGCCGTCGAAATCGACGACGTAGTTGATGTCGCCATCAGGCTTCCTGGCAAAGCCGCGACCCCGCCGCGACTGAACGACCCAGCCTTTGCCGGCAGGCATTGTGCCCGCGTTTTGCCAACGGATGCGGTAGGCGAAGTCAAAGGCCTTGCCCGGGGCGGGTGCCGGCTGCGGGACCCAGAAGGCGACGATGTTGTCGTTCGTCTCATCGGGGGTCGGGATCTGCACCAGCTCGACGCGCCCCGCACCCCAGTCGCCGACCGGCTCGATCCAGGCGCTCGGCCGCCGCTCGTACTGCGCCTCCGGATCCTCGTAGCTCGACGGGGCGCGGTCGCGCTGCATCAAGCCGAAGCCTCGCGGGTTGGTCGTCGCGAACGACGTGACCAGGAGCCGTCGCGGATTGACCAGCGGACGCCAGATCCATTCGCCGTCGCCGAGCTGGACCGAGAGCCCGTCGGAATCGTGGACCTCGGGCCGATAGTCGTCGCGCCCGGGCTGGTTCTCGCCGAACGAATACATGCTCGTCAGCGGCGCGATGCCGAGCTTGCCGATCTTGTCGCGCAGATAGAGCCGTGCCGTCACCTGCATCACCGTCTCCGGTCCCGGCGTCAGGACGAAGCGGTAGGCGCCGGCGACACGGCGCGAGTCGAGCAGCGCATAGAGGACGAGCGACGTCGCACGAGGGCGCGGCCGCTCGATCCAGAACTCGACGAAGCGCGGAAATTCTTCGCCCCCGGCCTCGGCGGTGTCGATGGCGAGTCCCCGCGCGGACAGGCCGTACGACTCGTCCTTGCCCAGGGCGCGAAAGTAGCTGGCACCCTGAAAGACGAGGACCTCGTCCTTGTAGCCTGGCCTGTTGATCGCGTAGTGGACTCGAAAGCCATTGAAGCCGAGGCCGCGCAGCGCCTTCGGGTCGAGCTTGTTCTTGCCGTAGTCGAACAGCGCCGGGTCGAATGCGACGACGCGCTCGCCGGCGGGCTCGATGACGTTAATCGTGACCGGCTCCGTGACTGCCCTCCCCTGGGGAAAGAACATCAGCTCGAACGGCAGCTTCTCGGCGCGCCAGAGCGCCTTCTCGGGCCGGTAGCGGATGTCGCGGTAGGCGTCGTAGTCGAGCTCGCGCAGCTCGGCCGGAAGGTTGACCGCGGCCGGCTTGTAGGGACGCGCCGCGAGGCTGCTGGCGCGTGCCGCGACGTCGTCGAAGGCGAAGCCCCAGGCGGCCGGCAACGCCAGGAGCAGGACCAGGCTAGCGAAGTGCCGAAACAGGCGAAGGGGGTGGGCGTTCATCTCTCTTGTGCGTCGGCAAAGGGCGAACCGTCGAAAAGTTGACCGGCAAGCCCAACCGGTCAACTTTCTCACTTTTGGGCTGTCGCGTGAATGCCAGCCCGGTCCGCGGGGGCCACAAAGAAAATCGCCCGCGGACCGCGGGCGAGGCAAGAGAGGGGCCTGGGCCACCCGACGACGCGGAGGGCCCGGCTGCAGGTCAAGCGTGCTTGCGGTCGAAGAACTGCTCGTCCTCGGTCGAGCCCTTGAGCGCCGCTGTCGAGGCGTCGCGCTCGATCGTCGTCGTTACCGCATCGAAGTAGCCGGTGCCGACCTCGCGCTGATGCTTGATGGCGGTGAAGCCCCTTTCTGCCGCCGCGAACTCGGCCTCTTGGAGCTCGACGAACGCGCTCATGCTGTTCCTTGCATAGCCGTGCGCCAGGTGGAACATCGAGTAGTTGAGGCTGTGGAAGCCCGCGAGCGTGATGAACTGGAACTTGTAGCCCATCGCGCCGAGCTCGCGCTGGAACTTCGCGATCGTGGCGTCGTCGAGGTTTTTCTTCCAGTTGAAGCTCGGCGAACAGTTGTACGCCAGCAGCTTGCCCGGAAACTTCCTGTGGATCGCCTCGGCAAACGCCTTCGCATAGGCGAGGTCGGGCTTGCCGGTCTCGCACCAGACCATGTCGGCGACTTCGGAATAGGCGAGACCGCGCGACACCGCCTGGTCGAGACCGGGTCGGGTCCGATAGAAGCCTTCGACCGTGCGCTCGCCGGTCAGAAACGACTTGTCGTTGTCGTCGACGTCGCTCGTCACGAGATCGGCGGCCTCGGCGTCGGTGCGTGCGATGACGAGCGTCGGCGTTCCCATCACGTCGGCGGCCAGACGCGCGGCAGTCAGCTTCGCGGTCGCCTCGCGCGTCGGCACGAGCACCTTGCCGCCCATGTGGCCGCACTTCTTGACCGACGCCAGCTGGTCCTCGAAGTGGACGCCCGCAGCGCCTGCCTCGATCATGGCCTTCATCAGCTCGAATGCATTGAGGACGCCGCCGAAGCCGGCCTCGGCATCGGCGACGATCGGCGCGAAGTAGTCGATATCGCTCTTGCCCTCCGACCACTGGATCTGGTCGGCGCGCGTGAAGGTGTTGTTGATCCTCTTGACGACCGACGGCACAGAATTGACCGGGTAGAGCGACTGATCCGGGTACATCTCGCCAGCGATGTTGGCATCCCCGGCGACCTGCCATCCGGACAGGTAGATCGCCTTCAGCCCGGCCTTGACCTGCTGCATCGCCTGGTTGCCGGTGAGCGCGCCCAGCGTGTTGACGAACGGCTCGGTGTTGACCAGATTCCAGAGCTTCTCGGCACCGCGCCTGGCCAGGGTGTGCTCGACACGCACGGAGCCCGAGAGGCGGACGACATCGGCGGCGGAGTAGGTTCGACGAACGCCTTTCCAGCGCGGGTTCTGGGACCAGTCCTGCTCGAGGGCGCGGATCTGCTCTTCTCGGCGTGGTGCTTGCATGAAATCCTCCAGTTGACGTGACGAAGCGATCGCGATCAGCGTAGCCAGACCCGCGACCGCTCTGCGATTTATGCGTGAAACGCAACACTCAAAAATCCGCAACGAAAACAACAAGTTGCACGGTGATATCGCATGGCGGTAGATCATTCTTCGCAATGAGAAATTATGCGGCACTGCAACATGAATACTTTCCGCATTGCGACATGACGGTTTTCTCATGCGAAAGGCGGCCTGGCTGCACAGTTCTTCTAGACTTGCTCCTTCTTTGCTGACCGTTCCGGCCAGCGAGCGGAGGAGTCGGACATGCACAAGGACCTCAACCCCGCCGCGGCGCCGGCGGCAGCCCTCGCGGGCGGCACTCTCCCGGCCAGCCTCGACGCCTTTTGGATGCCGTTCACCGCAAGCCGGCAGTTCAAGAGCAAGCCGCGCCTGCTCGCCAAGGCGAAGGACATGCACTACTGGACGCCCGACGGGCGCCAGATCCTCGACGCGGTCGCCGGCCTCTGGTGCGTGAACGCGGGACATGCGCGGCCGAAGATCGTCGCCGCAATTGCCGCCCAGGCGTCCGAGATGGACTTCGCGCCGCCGTTCAACATGGCACACCCGAAGGCGTTCGAGCTGGCGGAAAAGCTCATCGCCCTCACGCCCGACGGTCTCGACAAGGTGTTCTTTACCAACTCGGGATCGGAGGCCGTCGACACTGCGCTCAAGATGGCGATCGCCTACCACCGCGCGCGCGGCGAGGGCCAGCGCACCCGCCTCATCGGCCGCGAGCGCGGCTATCACGGCGTCAACTTCGGCGGCATCTCTGTCGGCGGCATCGCCGGCAACCGCAAGAGCTTCGGCACCATGGTCGGCGGCGTCGACCACCTTCGCCATACGCACGATCTCAAGCGCAACGCGTTCACGCGCGGGATTCCCGAGCACGGCGCCGAGCTCGCGGACGACCTCGAACGGATCGTCACGCTGCATGACGCGTCGACGATCGCCGCCGTCATCGTCGAGCCGATCGCCGGCTCGACCGGCGTGTTGATCCCGCCCAAGGGCTACCTGGAGCGGCTGCGCGCGATCTGCGACAAGCACGGCATCCTGCTCATCTTCGACGAGGTGATCACCGGGTTCGGCCGCCTCGGCTCGCCGTTCGCTGCGACGCACTTCAACGTCACTCCCGACCTCATGACCGTTGCCAAGGGCATCAGCAACGGCTGCGTGCCGATGGGCGCGGTGTTCGCGCGCGACGCGATCCACGACGTCTTCATGACCGGGCCCGAGCACGTGGTCGAGTTCCCCCACGGCTACACCTATTCGGCGCACCCACTCGCGTGTGCAGCCTCGCTCGGTACGCTCGAGACCTACGCCGACGAAGGGCTGCTGACGCGAGGCGCGAGGATTGCCCCGGCGTTCGAGCACGCGGTGCATTCGCTGCAGGAATCGCCGCACGTGATCGACATTCGCAACATCGGCCTCGTCGGGGCGATCGAGCTCGACTCAGTTCCGGGCAGTCCTGGCAAGCGCGCCTTTGACGTCTTTCGCGAATGCTTCGAGCGCGGCGTCCTGATCCGCACCACCGGCGACATCATCGCGTTGTCGCCGCCGCTGATCGTCGAGGAATCGCACATCGACCAGGCGATCAGCACGATCGCCGACGTGCTGAAGACCCAGGGCTGAGCCTCCCTGTCCGGCGCCCTCGTGCGCGACGCTGAAGAGCGGCGCTCGGACGTCGCTGTGTGCCGATGAGCGCAGAAGCCTTCCTGCAGATCAAGAACATCGTCAAGGAGTTCGACGGCCACCGCGCGGTCGACAACGTCTCCGTCGCCATTGCCAGGGGCGAAGTGTTCGCGCTGCTCGGCTCGTCGGGCTGCGGCAAGACGACGCTGTTGCGGATGCTCGCCGGCTTCGAGACGCCGACCTCGGGAACCATCACGCTCGACGGCCGCGATCTTGCGGATTTGCCGCCGTACGTGCGGCCGATGAACATGATGTTCCAGAGCTACGCGCTCTTCCCGCATCTGACGGTGTTCGACAACATCGCGTTCGGCCTGCGTCGCGACGCGCTGCCGCCGGTCGAGGTGCGCGAGCGCGTCGACGCGATGCTGAAGCTCGTCCAGCTCGGCGCGTACGCGAAGAGAAAGCCCCACCAGCTCTCGGGCGGCCAGCAGCAACGCGTCGCGCTTGCGCGCAGCCTCGCCAAGAAGCCGCAACTGCTGCTGCTCGACGAGCCGCTCGGCGCGCTCGACAAGAAGCTGCGCGAGGAGACGCAGTTCGAGCTCGCCAACATCATCCACGACGTCGGCGTGACTTGCGTGATGGTCACCCATGACCAGGAGGAAGCGATGACGATGGCGTCCCGCATCGCGGTCATGAGCGAGGGACGGTTCCTGCAGATCGGCGCGCCGGCCGAAATCTACGAGACGCCGGCGAGTCGTTTCGTCGCCGACTTCATCGGCAACGTCAATCTGATGGACGGAACGCTCGTCGTCGACGAAGCCGACCACGTCGTCGTCGATTGCGGCGACGTCCGGCATCGGATCGGCCACGGCATCACCGGTACGCGCGGCATGCCGGTGACGGTGGCCCTCAGGCCGGAGAAGATCACGCTCCGGCGCGATCTTCCGTCGTCGCCCGCCGAGGCGAATGGAGGCGTCAACCAGGCGCTCGGCACGATCAAGGAGATCGCGTACTTCGGCAGCTTCACGGTCTATCACCTCCAGTTGAAGAGCGGCCGCGTCCTGAAGGTCAGCCAGAGCAACGTCGAGCGGCAGCCCGGCGTGCGGCTGACCTGGGGCGATGCCGCCTGGGCGAGCTGGACCGATCTCGCCCAAGTGGTGCTGACGCAATGAAAGCCCCGGCGCGGCGCGGTCGATTCGCGGTGATTGCGATCCCGTATGCCTGGCTGCTCGTCTTTTTCCTGCTCCCGTTCCTGGTCGTGGCGCGGATCAGCGTCTCCGAGATGGAAGCGACGACGATCAAGGACATCGTGTCATGGCAGAACGGTGCGCTCGCGGTATCGGCCAAGATCGGGAACTACCTGCTGATCGCGCAGGACGATCTCTACCTGCGCACCTACGCGTCGAGCCTCGTCTACGCGGCGGTGACAACCGTCCTCTGCCTGACGATCGGCTACCCGTTCGCGTACTTCATGGCGCGCACGCGTCGTGCGCTCCAGCCTGCGCTGTTGATGCTCGTGATGCTGCCGTTCTGGACCTCATTCCTGCTGCGTGTCTACGCCTGGAAGGCGCTGCTCACCGAGAACGGCCTGGCCGCGGAGGCGATCGAACGGCTCCATCTCGACCGCGTGCTCGCTTACTTCGGCCTCATTCCCGGACCGGGCCAGCTGATGAACACGCCGTTTTCGCTCATCCTCGGCATGACCTACACCTACCTGCCGTTCATGATCCTTCCGCTCTACACGAACCTCGCCAAGATGGACCTGCATCTGCTCGAGGCGGCGGCCGACCTCGGCGCGAGCGCATGGACCGCGTTCTGGAAGGTCACCGTGCCGCTCTCGCGCGCCGGCATCGTCGCCGGCGCGATGCTCGTCTTTATCCCTTGTGTCGGCGAGTACGTCATTCCGGAGCTGCTCGGCGGCCCGCAGACGCAGATGATCGGCCGCACCCTCTGGGACGAGTTCTTCAGCAACAACGACTGGCCGATGGCATGCGCGGTCGCGGTGACGATGATCCTGCTCGTCATCGTTCCGCTCGCGGTCTTCAGCCGCTACCAGGCCGAGGCGACGCGGCAGCCAGCCTGACCGACATGCGCTCGACCGCCGCCCATCGCAGCTTCGCCCGCGCGTGGCTCACGCTCGGCTACGCGTTCCTGTACGTCCCGATCGTCGCCCTCGTCGTCTATTCGTTCAACGATTCGCCGGTCGCCAACGTCTGGCGCGGCTTCACGCTGCACTGGTACGCGCGCCTCGCCGACGACAGCGAGCTCCTCGCCGGTCTCGCGCTGTCGCTCAAGGTCGCGCTCGCGACCGCATGCTCCTCGGTCATCCTCGGCACGCTCGCCGCGTTCGCCCTCGTCCGCTATCGGCACTTCTTCGGCAGCACGCTCTTCACCGGCATGGTCGCGGCGCCGCTCGTCATGCCCGAGGTGATCATCGGCCTGTCGCTGCTGCTCATGCTCGTCTCGCTGCAGCGGATGACCGAAGCGGCATTCGGCGTCGGCTTCCCCGAACGCGGCATGCTGACGATCTGGCTCGGTCACTTGCTGCTCGGGTTGGCGTATGCGACGGTCGTCATCCGCGCCCGCCTGCAGACGCTCAATCCGCAACTCGAGGAAGCCGCGCTCGACCTCGGCGCGCGCCCGTGGCAGGTGTTCTGGCTGGTGACGTTGCCGATGATCGGCCAGGCGCTGCTGTCGGCGTTCCTTCTCACCTTCACGCTTTCGCTCGACGACGTCGTCCTCTCGGCCTTCCTCTCCGGGCCGGGAGCGACGACGATGCCGCTCGTCATCTTCTCGCGCGCCCGGCTCGGCCTGAACCCGAGCGTCAACGCGGTGGCGACGATCATCATCTCGTTCGTCGCGGTCGGCGTCGTCGTCGCCAGCTTTGTCATCGCCCGCAACGAGCGGCGACGCGTCCTCGACGCCGCCGCTGCCCAGCGGAAGACCTCATGAGCGAGACGTCGGTCGTGCGCACCGCGCTCGCCTACCTGGCGCTCGCGGCGTCGATGGCGACCGTCGGCACCTACGTCGGCTTCTCGAAGGCGCTCGTCATCGTCTTCCCGGTCTTCCTCCTGGCCGGCATGCGCTTCGCGATCGGCGCAGTCGCGATGGCGCCATGGCTGCGCCGTCCGGCCGGCGAGGCGACGCTCGATGGCAGTACTCGCCGCCTGCTCTTCTTCGAGTCGTTCTTCGGCAACTTCCTGTTCTCGATCTGCATGCTGTACGGCGTCGGCCAGAGTTCCGCGCTCGCTGCCGGCGTGATCATGGCGGCGCTGCCCGCAGTCGTCGCCCTGCTGTCGTGGCTGTGGCTCGGCGAGCGCGTCGGCGCCCGGACCGCGGCCGGAATCGCGTGCGCGATCGCCGGCATCGCGCTGGTCGCGCTCGCGCGCGACGCCGAAGGCGAACTTGCGAGCGGCTCGCTCGCCGGCAGCGCCCTGCTTCTTGCCGCCGTCACCTGCGAAGCACTCTACGTCGTCATTGGCAAGACGCTGTCAGAGTCGCTCGGCCCGAAGCGGATCAGCGCACTCATCAATCTCTGGGGACTCGTCCTCGTCGCGCCGCTCGCGCTCTGGCAGCTGCGCGACTTCTCGCCCGCCTTCATCCCGGCCTCGTCGTGGCTGCTCCTCGTCGTCTATTCGCTCGCTGCCAGCGTCGTCACCGTCTGGCTCTGGATGACCGGCCTCAAGCACGTTCCCGCCGCGTCGGCGGGAATCTTCACCGTCTTTCTGCCGGTCAGCGCCGCCGCGGTCGGCGTCCTCTTCTACGGCGAGCGGTTCACGACGTCGCAAGTCGCGGCGTTCGCGCTGGCGCTGGGCGGCGTGGTGCTGGCGACCTGGCCGCTGCGGCGGTGACGCTGAGCCCGCTAGCAATCATCGCGCGCGCGACCCCGCGCGCGCCGCCGCGCCTCACCCTTCAGTCGCCTATCGGGCTCCTCGGGGACCGCGCGCGCCGCAACGCACGGTCGATGTCCAAGGCGCCACCCTTCGACGCTAGTTGCCGGCGCCGCCCGCCTGCGCGTTCGGGCCGCCAGTCTGGGCGCGGCTCAATCCTCGCGCGGCGCCCAGTCTCTCCGCCTCGACCTGTTCCCGGGTCCGGCACTTCATGACAGCGATATTCGAGCCCGTTGGATATTCCTTGGCGCAGATCATCTCGCTCGAAGCCACTGTGGCAGTACTTGGCGAGTCCTTTGGCGTCGCCGGAGGATCGACAGCGCACGCGGCGAGGATCGACGTTGGGAACACCAAAGCATGAAGCAAGAAACCTGGTTTCATTCGCCGTTGTCGTTGGGGTGGGTGGGGAGCAAGCATATCCGCGGCGCACGCCTCCGGTCGACCGCCCATCGGCGACCGACCACATCCGCCGGCGCGATCGATGAGGCAGACCGCGTCGGCGACCATGGCGCTGGCCGGCACAGCGGCGACCGGCTTCTTCTTCGACCACGAGCGGGTCACGACGTCGCGACTCGCGCCGTTCGCCCTGGCACCGGGCCGGCTGGTGCTCGCGACGTGGCCGACGCGTCGGCGGAGCAGAGCCCGCCTGTCATCGCCTCGCGCGCGAACCTTGACACCGTCGCCGGCGCCTCGCCCTTCAAACGCGGATCGCTCCACACCTGCCGCCAGCGGCGCGCCCCTGGCTCGCCGTTGCGCAGGCCGAGCATGTGGCGCGACGCATGCGACCAGGGTTCGCCGCAGGCGACGAGCCGCTCCAGGTAGCCAACCATCACCGCCTCGACATCGTCGCGCGCTGGCCGCTCGCTGCTCGCGCCGAGGAAGCGGGCGTCCCATTCGACGAGGTCCCACGGGTGGTGGTAGGCGGCACGGCCGACCATGACGCCATCGACCTCGGCGAGATGCGAGGCCACTGCGTCGTTGTTGGTGACGCCGCCGTTGAGAACGAATGTCCGATCGGGGAAGTCCCGCTTCAGCGCCGCGACGACTGCCTGCCGCAGCGGCGGCAGCTCGCGGTTCTCCTTCGGGCTCACGCCGTGCAGCCAGGCGTTGCGCGCGTGGACGATGAAGACCTCGCAGCCACCTTCGGCGACGGCACCGACGAAGTCGCGCACGAACGCGTAGCTTTCGAGGCGATCGATCCCGATCCGGTGCTTGACCGTGACCGGAAGCGCGACCGCATCGCGCATCGCCCGCACGCAGTCGGCGACGAGCGCCGGCTCGGCCATCAGGCAGGCGCCAAAGGCACCGCGCTGGACGCGCTGGCTCGGACAGCCGCAGTTGAGGTTGATCTCGGCATAGCCCCAACGCTGGCCGATCCGAGCGCAGGCGGCGAGATCGGCAGGCTCGCTTCCGCCGAGCTGCAGTGCGAGCGGATGCTCGACAGCGTCGAAGTCGAGATGACGGCCGACGTCGCCGTGGAGCAGCGCGCCGGTCGTCACCATCTCCGTATACAGCCGTGCGCGCTGGGTCAGCAGGCGATGGAAGAACCGGCAGTGGCGGTCGGTCCAGTCCATCATAGGGGCAGTGCACAAACGCCATGCGCTACGCGGTTGATTCACAAGTGCTTCCTATCTACTGGATCGGTCGGCGCGCCGCATCGGCGCCGACCGCCCCATATCGCTTTAGGCGACGGCTTGCAGGGCCGCGAGTGGCGCCTCTTCAACATCCGGTCGTCATAAACCGTGACAGCCGATCCATAAGCCTGGCGCGAGGCGAATGATCTCATCGAACGGCGCTGGCTTCGTGACGTGAGCATCAAAACCGGATTGGAGACTCGCTTCGATGTCTGCCCTACGCACGACAAAGAGTGCCTCTGCAGTTGCCGAGACCGGTCGTTGGCCGTCTCTCCGTGCGGCCGTCCGCTGCACTCTGAACCTGTCGTTCACCAGCGGTCGCACGGATGACAGTCTGTACGCCGCCGAAACAGACCGGTCAGCGACCGGTCTCGAAGTCCGCGAACTGGAACTGTCGACCCATTGCAGTCATAGGCGGCAGGCCAAAGCGGCCATTCGATGTGCATCTGTTCACTGACATGACAGTGAAGATCGACGGCATCGCACGAAAGGGAGCATCGCCACCGTAGCAGCGTAGACTTTCACCCGTTGTTGACGACGCCCACTCGGGAATGACCTCTCCCGGACCGCCCGAGCACTACCGCTTCGGCCCCTTCGAGCTGGAGATCGACAAACGACGGCTGCTGAAGGACGGCGCAACGATTGCACTGCGCCCGCGCGCGTTCGATCTGCTGGTCGCGCTCGTCGATCGCGCCGGGCATCTCGTCACCAAGGACGAATTGCTCAGCCGCGTTTGGCCGAAGACGGTGGTCGAGGAAGCTGCGTTGCACGTGCAGGTGTCGGCACTGCGGAAGGTCCTCGGCGCCGACGCCATCACCACGGTGTCCGGACGAGGCTACCAATTCACGCTGGCGGCTACAAAGGGCAGCGAGCAAGCCGATCGCGCATGGAGATCGAAGCACAATCTGCCCTATCAGCTGACGAGCTTCGTCGGTCGCGAGGCCACCGGAAACGCAAGCTCTGGCTACGAAGGGCAGCTTACTGGCAACTTTGTCAACTCACGTTCCTGGCCAAGAGCGGTCCCTCGCGACCGACCGCTTTGCAGCGCCAAAATGCGCGG
>DATAYY010000149.1:0-7833 GCA_036272325.1 Caldimonas sp.
TGTGCAGACGCCGGGGTCATGCTCGCGACGAGCACGGCGCAGGACAGGACACCGACGATCCGGAGCAGGGACAACGCAGTGGGTTCCAAGGCCATGGCTGGCGCGTTCATTGTCAGGCGGCGGGCCCGTGCCGTTTCCGCTCGGCTCTAGTGAGCGGGCGGTGCAGCGGTGACACCGCAGATTTCCCTCAGCACCTCGCCGATCGGCGCGCGCACGACGACATCGGCGAGCGCGTCCATCGCCGTCGCCTGATCGTTGACGATGACGATCCCGGCACCGGCACCGGCCGCGATCGGCACCATCCCGGCGACCGGCTGCACCTGCAGCGTCGTGCCGATCGCGAGCAGCAGGTCGGCTTCGCGGGCGACGCGCAGCGCGCGATCGATCACCGCGGCGACCAGCGACTGGCCGAACGAGATCGTGTCGCTCTTCTGGATGCCACCGCAGTCCGGGCATGGCGGGTCGTCTTCGCCGGCACGGACGCGCGCCAGCGCCTCTTCCATCGGCGCCCGCCGGCCGCACTCCCAGCACATCACGCGCCGCATGCTGCCGTGCACCTCGACGACTTTTTCGGGCGAGCTGCCGGCGCGCTGGTGCAGCTCGTCGATGTTCTGCGTCACGAGGGCATGGAGCTTGCCGCGACGTTCGAGGGTGACGAGCGCGCGGTGGCCGGCGTTCGGCGCAGCGGTCCACGCCGGCGAATCGACGCGCGCGCGCCACGCCGCCTTGCGCACGTCGACTTCGGCAAGATAGTGCTGGATCGTCGACTGCTTCTCGGCCGCCGGATTTCGCGTCCAGACCCCACGCGGGCCGCGGAAGTCCGGGATGCCGGACTCGGTCGAGATGCCGGCGCCCGTGAGGACGACGACGCGCGCCGCCGCCTCGATGCGGCGACGAACGTCGTCGATCAACTCGCGCTCGGACATCGGCTGCAACGACGAGCGTCAGTTCTTCTCGGCGAGCTGCTCGAGGATCGCGGGGTTCTCGAGGGTCGACGTGTCCTGCGTGATCGCCTGGTCGTTGGCGATCGAGCGCAGCAGGCGGCGCATGATCTTGCCGCTGCGCGTCTTCGGCAGGTTGTCGCCGAAGCGGATGTCCCGCGGCTTGGCGATCGGGCCGATCTCCTTGGCGACCCAGTTGCGCAGCTCGTTGGCGAGCTTTTTCGCCTCCTCGCCGGTCGGCCGCGGGCGCTTCAGAACGACGAACGCGCAGATCGCCTCGCCGGTCGTTTCGTCCGGCCGGCCGACCACCGCTGCCTCGGCGACGAGCTCGGTGTTGGCGACCAGCGCCGACTCGATCTCCATCGTTCCCATGCGGTGGCCGCTGACGTTGAGGACGTCGTCGATCCGGCCGGTGATCGTGAAGTAGCCGGTCTTGGCGTCGCGGCTCGCGCCATCGCCGGCGAGGTAGTACTTGCCCTGGAATTCGTCCGGGTAGTAGCTCTTCTTGTAGCGCTCCGGATCGCCCCAGATCGTGCGGATCATGCCCGGCCACGGCTTCTTGATGACGAGGATGCCGCCGGTGCCGTCGGGAACGTCGTGGCCCTGCTCGTCAACGATCGCAGCGTCGATGCCAGGAAACGGCAGCGTGCACGAGCCCGGCACGAGCGGCGTCGCGCCCGGCAGCGGCGTGATCATGTGGCCGCCGGTCTCCGTCTGCCACCACGTGTCGACGACCGGGCAACGCCCGCCGCCGACGTTCGCGTGGTACCACTCCCACGCGGCAGGGTTGATCGGCTCGCCGACCGAGCCGAGGATCCGCAGGCTCGACAGGTCATAGCTCTTCGGGTGGACCTTGTCGTTGCTCTCCGCGGTCTTGATCAGCGCCCGGATCGCGGTCGGGGCGGTGTAGAAGATCGAGACCTTGTGCTTGGCGATCGTCTGCCAGAAGCGGCCGGCGTCGGGATAGGTCGGGATGCCTTCGAAGACGACCTCGGTGCCGCCAAGCGCGAGCGGCCCGTAGGCGATGTAGGTATGGCCGGTGACCCAGCCGATGTCAGCGGTGCACCAGAAGACGTCGTCGGGCTTCAGGTCGAACGTCCACTTGGTCGTCAGCGCGGCGTGCAGCAGATAGCCGCCAGTCGAATGCTGGACGCCTTTCGGCTTCCCGGTCGAGCCCGACGTGTAAAGCAGAAAGAGCGGATGCTCGGCGAGCACCCATTCCGGCTCGCACGTTGCCGGCTCCTTTGCGAGCAGCTCGTGCAGCCACTTGTCGCGCGGTGCCGTGAAGTCGACCTTGCCGCCGGTGCGGCGATAGACGATGACGTCGCGCACCGCCACGTTCGGCGCCGCGAGCGCCTCGTCGACGATCGCCTTCAGCGGCAGCGCCTTGCCGCCGCGCATCTGCTCGTCGGCGGTGATGATGAGGACTGCTCCGGTGTCGGCGATGCGGTCGCGCAGGCTCTGCGCCGAAAAGCCCCCGAACACGACCGAGTGCGTGGCGCCGACGCGAGCGCAGGCGAGCATCGCGACCACGCCCTCGATCGACATCGGCATGTAGATCACGATCCGGTCGCCCTTGACGATGCCGCGCGACTTCATCGCGTTGGCGAGCCTGCAGGTGCGCTCGAGCAGCTCGCGGTAGCTGACCTTGGCGACGCTGCCGTCGTCGGCCTCGAAGATGATCGCGGTCTTGTCGCCGCGGCCTTGCTCGACGTTGCGGTCGAGGCAGTTGTACGACGCGTTCAGCGTGCCGTCCTCGAACCACTTGAAGAACGGCGCGTCGTCGTCGTTGAGGACGCGCTTGAACGGTGTCCGCCACGAGATCAGCTCGCGGGCGAGCCGGCCCCAGTACGCCTGATAGTCGCGCGCCGCCTCGTCGCACAGGGCCTGGTAGGCGGGCATCCCCGAGACCCAGGCGTTCTTCACCGCGTCTGCCGGCGGCGGGTAGACGTGCTGTTCTGCGCTCATGCTGCTTCTCTCCAGGTCATGACCCCGGCCTTTTTACCTCATGTGCAAAGCCTACAATTTGGGCGCCGCAATTTGAAGCATCCGATGACCGAGACCACGATCCGCCACGCCGACCTCGTCGACAGCATCGCCGGCGCGCTGCAGTACATCAGCTACTACCACCCGGCCGACTACATCGCCCATCTCGCGCGCGCTTACGAGCTCGAGGCGAGCCCGGCGGCGAAGGACGCGATCGCGCAGATCCTCACCAACTCGCGCCTGTGCGCCGAAGGTCGGCGGCCGATCTGCCAGGACACGGGGATCGTCAACGTGTTCCTGAAGGTCGGCATGGACGTCCGCTTCGCTAACTTCCCGGGCAGCGTCGAGGATGCCGTCAACGACGGCGTCCGCAAGGCCTACCTCGACCCCGACAACCCGCTGCGCGCGTCGATCGTCGGCGATCCGCACTTCGAGCGCCGCAACACCAGGGACAACACGCCCGCCGTCGTCGAGACGACGCTCGTGCCCGGCAATACGATCGACGTGATCGTCGCCGCCAAGGGCGGCGGCAGCGAGAACAAGTCGCAGTTCACGATGATGAACCCGAGCGACAGCCTGGTCGACTGGGTGCTGAAGACGGTGCCGACGATGGGCGCCGGCTGGTGCCCGCCGGGAATGCTCGGCATCGGCATCGGCGGCACGGCCGAGCGCGCGATGCTGCTCGCCAAGAAGAGCCTGATGGACGACATCGACATGGCCGAGCTGAAGAAGCGCGGGCCTGCGAATCCGACCGAGGCGCTGCGCATCGAGCTGTGCGACAAGATCAACGCGCTCGGCATCGGCGCCCAGGGCCTCGGCGGCCTGACGACGGTGCTCGACATCAAGATCGCGATGGCGCCGACGCACGCGGCGAGCAAACCGGTGGCGCTGATCCCGAACTGCGCGGCAACGCGCCATGCCCATTTCGTCCTCGACGGCTCGGGCCCGGTCTACCTCGATCCGCCGAGCCTCGACCTCTGGCCCGACGTCCATTGGGCGCCCGACCAACAATCGAAGAAGGTCAACCTCGACACGCTGACGAAGGAAGAGGTCGCGTCGTGGCAACCCGGCGACCGGCTGCTCCTGAACGGCAGGATGCTCACCGCCCGCGATGCCGCGCACAAGCGGATCGCCGACATGCTGCACAACGGCGAGCCGTTGCCGGTCGACTTCACGAACCGCGTCATCTACTACGTCGGCCCGGTCGACCCGGTGCGGGGCGAGGTGGTCGGGCCAGCCGGCCCGACGACGTCGACGCGGATGGACAAGTTCACCGAGACGATGCTCGGCGGGACCGGCCTGATCGCGATGATCGGCAAGGCCGAGCGCGGGCCGGTCGCGATCGAGTCGATCAGGAAGCACCGGAGCGCCTACCTGATGGCGGTCGGCGGTGCCGCGTACCTCGTCTCGAAGGCGATCAAGGCGGCCAAGGTCGTCGGCTTCGCCGATCTCGGCATGGAAGCGATCTACGAATTCGCGGTGCAGGACATGCCGGTGACGGTCGCCGTCGACGCCAACGGCACGTCGGTGCACGAGACCGGGCCGGCGGAGTGGAAGGCACGGATCGGCCGGATCCCGGTCGCCGTTGCCTGATCGGCGTCCGCACTGGGCTGCCGTGTTCGCGACCTAGCCGGCGCCGCTGCAGCGACCACGCAGGAACGCGAGCAGGCTCGCATCGTCTTCGCCACCATGGCCGGCGGCGACCGCGGCGGCGAACGTCTCCGCCGCAACGCTGCCCAGCGGCGGGGCGATACCGGCGAACGACGCCATCGCGATCGCCAGCGCGCTGTCCTTGGCGAGCAAGGTCGTGTGCGCGCGCGGCGCAAGGTCGCCGGCGACCGCGCGCCGCATGCGGTCGCTGCCGATCCAGCTCTGCCCGCTCGAGCGCTCGATGACGTCGAGCATGCGCGCCGGGTCGAGCCCGACGCGCTCGGCGAGCACCAGCGCCTCGGCCGCGCCGGCGAGGTTGATCGCGGCGAGCAGGTTGTTGACGAGCTTCGCGCGGGCGCCGTCGCCGACCCGCTCGCCGAGCCGGAACACCGGATTCGCGAGCGCCTCGACGAGATCGCGCTGCTTCTCGTACGTGGCGTCGGTGCAAGCGACCATCATGCTCATCGTTCCCGAGCGCGCCCGCGCCGGGCCGCCCGACATCGGCGCGTCGATGACGTCGATCGACCGCGCGGCGAGCTGCGCGGCGACCCGTTCGGTGCTCGCCGGCGCAATCGTCGGACAGAGCAGGACGCAGGCGCCGGGCCGGAGCGCCGCGGCGGCGCCATCGCCGCCGAACAGGACAGCTTCGGTCTGCGCCGCGTCGACCACGGCAACGATGAGCGCATCGCAACGCGCCGCGACCTCGCCGGGCGTCGCGGCGGTGCGTCCGCCGGCACGAGCCGCGAGCGCTTCGCGCTCCGGATCGATGTCGCGAACGTGGAGATCATGGCCGAGCTCGCGCAAGCGAAGCGCCATCGCCAGGCCCATGTTGCCGACGCCGACGATGCCCACGGATCGCGGTCGCATCCGCTGATTGTGACGAGCGTGACGTTGCGCGACGTCATGCGCGCAAACCCGCGTCTCATCGACGGCCGCAACGGCCGATGATGGTGCCCGCGACCGACCCGCACGAGGCCGGCGATAGCGACAGACGGGAGGCAGGATGGATGAAGGCAATCGTTTCGCACCGCCGGCAACGGCGGTCGCCGACATCGTCGACACCGGCGAGCAACCGATCCGACTCTGGCCGCCCACGGGCCGCATCGGACGCCTGCGCTTTCTCGCCTATGGTCTCGGCTGCTACATCGTGTTCGTCGTCGCCTCGTTCGTGTTCGGCGTCGTCGCCGCACTCCTGGGGCGCGGCTCCGTCCTCGCCACCACGATCGCGGTTCTCGGCTTCGTCGTCTACCTCGCCGCCGAGGTCACCCTCATGATCCAGCGCTCGCACGACCTGGACCTCTCGGGTTGGTGGAGCATCGCAGCGATGATCCCGCTGATCGGGCTCTTCTGGGTGTTCAAGGGCGGCACGCGCGGCGTCAATCGATGGGGAGCGCCGCCGCCGCCGAACGGCCTCGCGGTCCGCGTCTTCGGCCTGCTCCTGCCTGTCCTCGTCATCGTCGGCGTGATCGCCGCGGTCGCCCTGCCGGCGTACCAGGCGTACAGCAGTCGCGCGATCTCGGGCCAGGCGCGCTGACGCTGGCCGCCAGCGCCGGCTGCGTTCAGCCGCGCGGATGGTGGCGCGCGTGCAGCTGCTTCAGCCGCTCGCGCGCGACGTGCGTGTAGATCGTCGTCGTCGAGATGTCGGCATGGCCGAGCAGCATCTGCACCGTGCGCAGGTCGGCGCCGTGGTTGAGAAGGTGGGTCGCGAACGCGTGGCGCAGCGTGTGCGGCGAGAGCGGCGCGGCGATGCCGGCGCGCAGGGCGTGCGCCTTGACCAGCTTCCAGAACATCTGCCGCGTCATCGGGCCGCCGCGTGCGGTCACGAACACGGCGTCGCTCGCCTGCCCGGCGAGGATCGCGCGTCTCGCCTCGCCCAGATAGCGTTCGAGCCAGCGCAGCGCCTCCTCGCCGAACGGCACTAGTCGCTCCTTCGAGCCCTTGCCCGTGACGTGCAGCGTGCCCTCGGCAAAGCCGACGTGCACCGTCTTCAGCGCCACCAGCTCGCTGACGCGCAGCCCGCTCGCGTAGAGCAGCTCGAGCATCGCCCGGTCGCGCAGGCCAAGCGGCGTCTCGACGTCGGGCGCCGCGAGCAAGGCCTCGACCTGCGCCTCGCTCAACGTCTTCGGGACGCGCAGCGGCTGGCGCGCGGAGTCGAGCTTGAGCGTCGGGTCGGTCTCGCGCAGGCGCTCGCGCACCGCCCAGCGAAAGAAGCGCTTGAAGACCGTGAGGCGGCGGTTCGTCGTCGTCGCGGCGCTGCCGGCGTGGCGCGCGATCGCATACTGGCGCAGGTCGCTCTCGCTCGCGTCGAGCAGCACGCGCCCGCTCTCGCGGTCGAGCCAGACGGCGAGCAGAGTCAGGTCGCGGCGATACGCGGCGAGCGAGTTGGCGGCGAGGCCCTCCTCGATCCAGATCGCATCGACGAAACGGTCGATCGACGCCGTGCTCGCTGCCGCGGTGTTCATCGCGCTTCCAATCCGAAGCGACGATCGGCCACGCTCAGCGCCCGCCTGCGGACGCCGGACCGCGGCGCGCCCAGGCCGCCAGGAACGACAGCGTCACCGCCGACGCGTTGCGCTCGGCGAGTCCGCTTGCGAACAGGGCGGCGACGTCGGCGTTGAATCCTTCTGCACCGGCGAGGTCGCTGAGGCTGCGAAAGGCGATGAAGGGAACGCCGTTGGCGCGGGCGACGTGCGCCAGCGCCGCCGTCTCCATGTCGATGCTTCGCGCGCCGAGCTGCTCGAACAGGTAGCTGCGGTACGCGGCATTGGCGAGGAACGCGGTGCCGGAAACGCCGCGACCGCCGACGACGAGCTCTGGCTGGCCGCCGACGCAGAGCTTCGGGTCGATACTGCCGGCGCTGCGCGCCTTCGGCCCGCAGCGCTCGAGCGCCGGCGCGATCTTGCGGGCGACCTCGAGCATCGCCGGGTCGGCGCGATAGTCGAAGACGAACTCGCCGGCCGGAGCGCTCTCTGCCGACGTCACCTGGTTCTCGCGCATGAAGAGCCCGCTCGCTGCGCCTCCCGGCAGCATGTACGACGGCAGCGCGCGGCCGTCGGGGCGGGCGAGACGAAGGCCGAGGCATGCCAGCTCGCCAGGCGCGCCGCACGGCGACGGCAGCGACGCATCGTGGTTCCAGTAGACCTCCATCGGCATCGACCACGACTCGGGAACGACGACGTCGCCGACGTGGCGCGCCGGATCGATGCCGCCGGCGATGCCGCTCAGGACGAGCCGCTCGATGCGGAAGCGGTCGAGC
>DATAYY010000150.1:0-7901 GCA_036272325.1 Caldimonas sp.
AACGTCTACGGCCAAAGCAAGGCGCAGGGCGAGCGCGACGCGCTCGCGCTGCTGCCGCAGGCGATGGTCGTGCGGACAAGTGCCCTCTTCGGCCCCTGGGACACGCACAACTTCGTCCATCGCGCGCTCGCCGCACTGGCACGCGGCGAGCCGTTTCGTGCCGCCACCGACGTGCGCCTCTCGCCGACCTATGTTCCCGACCTGGTCCACGTCTGCCTCGACCTCCTGATCGACGGCGAGAGCGGCGTCTGGCATCTCGCCAACGTCGGCGATGTCAGTTGGGCAGAGCTCGCCGCGCGCGCCGCCGCGCTCGCCGGCATCGACGCGTCGAGCCTGCAACCGTGCACGACCGCCGCGCTCGCCCAGCTCGCGCCACGGCCGCGCCACTCGGTCCTCGCGAGCGAGCGCGCCGCCCTGATGACGCCGCTCGACGACGCGCTTGGGCGCTTCGTCGCCGAAGGCATCGACCTCGTCCCGCCGCTGCCACTGTCCAGCCAGGCGACCGTGCGGGCGACGCAGCGTGCCGTTGCCGGCTGACTCGCGCATCGGGCCGACTGCCTGCGCGGTGCCGCGACGGTTTCGGGATGCGGCACGTCCGTTGCCCCGCGAGGGACATCTCAATTGCCGTCCTCGCTCCCGGAAGTCTCGCAGCGACCATGCCACATCTCATCGTCTTCTCACACCTGCGCTGGGAGTTCGTCTTCCAGCGGCCGCAGCACCTCCTGTCGAGGCTCGCGCGCAGCTATCACGTCGTCTTTGTCGAAGAGCCTGTCCGCACGAAGGGGAAGGCCTACCTCGAACGAACAGCGCCGGCGCCGCGAATCGAGGTGCTCCGCGCGCACACGCCGGTCGAGCAGGGGGGCTTCCATGACGAACAGCTCTCGGCACTGCAGCCGATGATCACCGGCTACCTCGCCGAGCACATGATCAACGACTACCTGGTCTGGTTCTATACGCCGATGGCGCTCCCGATTCTCGGCGAGCTGGCGCCGCGCGCGATCGTCTACGACTGCATGGACGAGCTGTCGGCCTTCAAGGGTGCACCGCGGCAGATGCGCCAGCGCGAGACAGCGCTCCTGAAGTGTGCCGACCTCGTCGTCACCGGCGGACCCCGCTTGTACGAAGCGAAACGCGAGACCAATCCGAACGTCCTCTGCGTTCCGAGCGCAGTTGATGCCGACCACTATGCGGCGCAACGCGCGACCTCCGACGCCGGCGCGATGGCGAACGCCGATGCCGTGCAGGGCGCGATCGCCAAGCCCAGGCTCGGCTTCTTCGGCGTCATCGACGAGCGGCTCGACCTCAACCTCGTCGCGCGCCTTGCCGACGCCGATCCGGCGTGGCAGATCGTGATGGTGGGCCCGGTCGCGAAGATTGATTCGAACGCCCTGCCGCGTCGCGCGAACCTGCACTGGCTGGGCCAGCAGTCATATGCGCTCCTGCCGCAACTCGTCGCCGGTTGGGACGTCTGCCTGATGCCGTTCGCGCTCAACGAGTCGACGGAGTTCATCAGCCCGACGAAGACGCTCGAATACATGGCGGCCGGCAAGCCCATCGTCTCGACGTCGATCCACGACGTCCGCAGGATGTTCGGCGACCTCGTCGCGATCGCCGACAGCACCGAATCGTTCGTCGCCGCGTGCCGCGCCGCGCTCGCCGAGTCTGACGCCCGGCGCGCCTCCCGCGAGGAGCGCATGCGCTCTCGCGTGCTCGAGCACTCGTGGGATGCCGCCGCGGCGAAGGTCGGCGAGGCGCTCGCGGCGGCGCTTGCCCTGGCCGACGCGCGCACGTCGGCGTCGGGCTCGGCGAGGGAGGCAGCGGACTGTGTGGCCGACGGCGCGACGGACCCTCGCAGGGTCGCAACGGCACGCTGAGCCGCCGCGCGGCCCGATCGCGAAAAACTGCCGGCAACCGGCCACGCGCGGGACGGGGGCTTCGCCACGCGCCTCAGAATCGGTGCATGCCTAGAGGAGCGCAAAGACGGTGACCGATCCGCAGAGAGCCCATCCCGATCCGCAACTGCAGCGCGAGCGCTGGATTTCGCTCAACGGCCCTTGGCGCTTCCTGTTCGACGACGAGCAGACGCTTCACCACCCGCTCGAGATCGATACCTGGGACCGCACGATCCAGGTTCCCTTCCCGCCCGAGTCGGAGGCGAGCGGAATCGCCGAGCGCGGCTTTCATGCCTGCTGCTGGTACGAGCGCGACTTCGAGCTGCTGCCGGACGACGGTCGCGCGATCCTGCGCTTCGGCGCCGTCGACTACTCGGCCAAGGTCTGGGTCAACGACCACCTCGCGGCGACGCACGAAGGCGGCCACACGCCGTTCTTCGCCGACATTACGTCGCTGCTCGACCCGTCGGGACGCCAGAAGGTGACGGTGCTCGCCGTCGACGACCCGCACGATCTCACCAAGCCGCGCGGCAAGCAGGACTGGCAGCAGGAGCCGCACGCGATCTGGTATCCGCGCACAACCGGCATCTGGCAGACGGTCTGGATCGAGCGCGTCGCCCGCACCTACGTCGACAAGATCCGCTGGACGCCGCACGTCGAGAGCTACGCGCTGCGCTTCGAGACGCGCGTCGCCGGCGACCGCGTCGACGACCTCGCGATCGAGGTGACGCTCTGCCACGGCAAGCGTCTGCTCGCGCGTGACCGCTACCAGGTGATCGACTGCGAGGCCAACCGCGTCATCGTGCTCGCCGACCCGGGGATCGACGACTTTCGAAACGAATTGCTCTGGAGCCCGGAGCGGCCGACGTTGCTCGACGCGACGGTGCGGCTGCTCGCCGGCGAGCGCGTGATCGACGAGTTCACGACGTACACGGCGTTGCGCTCGGTCTCGACCCTGCGCGACCGCTTCATGCTGAACGGCCGGCCGTACATGCTGCGCATGGTGCTCGACCAGGGCTACTGGCCGGATACGCTGATGGCCGCGCCGAGCGACGAAGCCCTGAAGAAGGACGTCGAGCTCGCCAAGGCGATGGGCTTCAACGGCGTGCGCAAGCACCAGAAAATCGAGGACCCGCGCTATCTCTACTGGGCTGACAAGCTCGGCCTGATGGTCTGGGAGGAGATGCCTTCGGCGTATCGCTTCACGCGCACCGCGATCAAGCGGACGGTGCGCGAGTGGTCAGAGGCGATCGAGCGCGACTACAGTCATCCGTGCGTCGTCGCCTGGATCCCGTTCAACGAGTCGTGGGGCGTTCCCGAGCTGACCGCGCAACAGGCGCAGCGCCATGCGGTCGAAGCGCTCTATCACCTCACGAAGACGCTCGACGCGACTCGGCCGGTGATCGGCAATGACGGCTGGGAGTCGAGCGCGACGGACATCATCGGCATCCACGACTACGACGCCAACACCGAGCATCTGCGGCAGCGCTACGGCCCGGAGATCAAGACCGAGCAGCTGTTCGACCGCCGCCGTCCCGGCGGCCGCGTGCTGACGCTCGACGGCTATCCGCACCGCGGCCAGCCGATCATGCTCACCGAGTTCGGCGGCATCGCGCTCGCGCGCAGCGGCTCGCCGACCGCACCGCACACCTGGGGCTACAGCACGGCGAAGGATAACGACGAGCTGGCGGTGCTGTTCGAGCGGCTCGTCGAGACCGTCGTCCACACCGCGCTCTTCAGCGGCTTTTGCTACACGCAGTTCACCGACACCTTCCAGGAAGCGAACGGACTGCTGCGCGCCGACCGCACGCCGAAGGTTCCGCTCGCGCGGATCGCACGGGCGACGACCGCCTCGCGGACCTACATCCCGGGCGCCGCCTGACCCGTTCGACATGCATGCAATCGTGCTGACCAAGCCGGACGGTCGTTCGCTGACGCTCTACTCACGGGCGCCGCTCGCAGCGGTAGCGCAGGCCCCGAGCCCGTTCACCGGGCCGCTCGCGAGCAAATCGCACCTGCGCTGGCACCCGCTGCGCGGCGAATGGGTCACGTACGCGGCGCATCGCCAGGACCGGACGTTCCAGCCGCCTCCCGAGTACGACCCGCTCGCGGCGACGACCGATCCCGACCGTCCGACCGAGCTTCCCGCGGGCGACTGGGAAGTCGCGGTGTTTGACAACCGCTTCCCTGCGCTCGGCGGGCAAGGCACGGCCTTCGTGCCCGATCTGCACGTCGCGACGGCTCCTGCCAGTGGTCACTGCGAGGTTGTCGTCTACTCGCCCGAGCGGACGACGTCGCTCGGCGCGCTGGCGCTCGGCCACATCGAGCTGCTGCTCGAGGTCTGGGGCGACCGGACGCGGCGGCTCGGCGCGCGCGACGACGTCCGCTACGTGTTCCCGTTCGAGAACCGCGGCGTCGAGGTCGGCGCGACGCTGCACCATCCGCACGGCCAGATCTACGCCTACCCAGTCGTGCCACCGGTGCCGGCACGGATGGATGCGCTCGCGCGCGAGCACGTCCAGGCGCACGGGCTCGGTCCTCTAGAAGCGATGATCGCGGCCGAGCGCGACGATCGTGTGCGCATGCTGTACGAAGGCGAGCACGCGGTCGGGTTCGTCCCGGTCTGCGCGCGCTATCCATACGAGTGCTGGGTCGCGCCGGTTCGCGCCGCGGCGCAGTTCGCCGACCTCGGCGCCGCCGAGCGCGCCGACCTCGCACGGGCATTGAAGACGGTGCTGCTCAAGCTCGACGGCCTCTGGCAGAGCCCGATGCCATACCTGATGGCGTGGTACCAGGCGCCGTGCGACGGCGACCTGCACCCGGGCGCACACCTTCACGCGCAGATCACACCTCCGTACCGCAGCCGCGGGCGGCTGAAGTTTCTCGCCGGCACCGAGCTCGGCGCCGGGTTCTTCGCCATGGACGCACTTCCCGAGGACAAGGCACGCGAGCTGCAGGCGGTCGAGGTCGAGCCGACGTGAGCCGAGGCTTTCATGCCGCGTTCGGTCGCGCGCCCGACGTCGCGGCGAGCGCTCCAGGGCGCGTCAACCTGCTCGGCGAGCACACCGACTACAACGACGGCTTCGTGTTGCCGATCGCCCTGCCGCAGCAGACGACGGTCTCGCTGGGCCGCGCCGCGAGCGGGGAGTTCAGCCTGCGCTCCGACGGGTTCGCCAAGCCGCTCTCGTTTCGCCTGGACCGCCTGCCCGACGAGCCGTTCGGCCGCTACGTCTTCGGCTGCATGGCCGCGCTCGGCCGGATCGGCTACGACGTGCCGCCGCTCGACATCCACGTCGGCTCCCAGCTGCCGATGGGCGTCGGGCTGTCGTCGAGCGCAGCGCTCGAAGTCGCGACGCTGCGCGCGGTCCGCGCACTGCTCGCGCTGCCGCTCGACGACGTCGCGATCGCGAAGCTGGCGCAACGCGCGGAGATCGACTACGCAGGCGTGCGCTGCGGGATCATGGATCAGATGGCGTCGAGCCTCGCCGACACCGAACACGCGCTCTTCCTCGACGCGCGGACGTTGGCGACGCGACTTTGGACGCTGCCCGCCGGCGCCGCGGTCCTCGTCCTTGACTCGGGCACGCCGCGCTCGCTCGTCGCGAGCGGCTACAACCAGCGGCGCAGCGAATGCGAGGAGGCGTGCCGGCTGCTCGGCGTGCAGAGCCTGCGCGAGATCCGCCGCGTCGAGCAGGTCGACACGCTTCCCGACCCCTGGCGTCGGCGGGCGCGCCACGTCGTCGCCGAGAACGCGCGCGTGCTGCGCGCCGTCGCCAGCAACGACGCGGACACGCTCGGCGAGCTGATGAATGCATCGCACGCGAGCCTGCGCGACGACTACGAGGTCTCGACGCCAGAGCTGGACCAGCTCGTCTCGCTGCTGCAGGAGCATCCGGCGGTGTTCGGCGCCAAGCTGACCGGCGCCGGTTTCGGCGGCGCCTGCGTCGCGGTTTGCGTTGGCAGCCGGGTCGGCGACGTCACCACCGAGGTGCTCGGCGACTACCGCCGCCTCGGCGGGCGCGGCCGCCTGCTCGCACCGCCGGTGCTGCCGGCGTAATCTCGGGCGCCCTTCGCCGCCGCTAGGCGGCGGCATCGAGCGCTTCGACTGGCGCCAGGAGGGCCTTTTGTAGCCGCTTGAACGCCGCGAGCGCTTGGCCGACCACCTGGTCCATGTTGTAGTACTTGTAGGTTGCCAGTCTGCCCACGAAAGTCACGTTCGGCAGCTGCTCGGCATCGTGCTCGTAGCGCCGGTAAAGCTCGGCGTTCTCCTTTCTTGGCACCGGGTAGTAGGGGTCGCCCTCGGCACATGGATACTCGTAGACGATCGACGTGCTCTCGGCCTGCTGCCCGGTGATGTGCTTGAACTCGCTGATCCGCGTGTAGGCGTAGTCGTTCGGATAGTTGACGGTGCCGACTGCCTGGAACTGACGCTGCGGCAAGTTGACGTGCTCGAACTCGAGACTTCGATACGGCAGCTTGCCGTAGCGATGGTCGAAGAATGTGTCGATCGGCCCGGTGTAGACCATGTGCGCCCACGGCACGAGGTCGACGATTTCGCGGTAATCGCAGTTGAGCAGAACCTTGATGTTTGGGCTCGAGAGCATCTTTTCGAACATGCGGGTGTAGCCCTGGCGCGGCATCGCCTGAAAGGTGTCCGCGAAGTAGCGGTCGTCGCGGTTCGTCCTCGTCGGCACTCGCGCCGTGACGCTCGCGTCCAGCTCGCTCGGATCGAGTGCCCACTGTTTTCTCGTGTAGCCGCGGAAGAACTTGAGATAGAGGTCGCGGCCGACCTTGGAAACGACCATGTCCTCCGAGGTCTCGATCCGGTCGACCTTCTCCGCGATCGACTCGAGCCAGCCTTGCATCTCGAACGAGGTGAGGTGCAGACCGTACAAGCGATTGACGGTGTCGAGGTTGATCGGCATCGGCAGCAGCTGGCCGTCGACGCTGGCGAGTACCCGGTGCTGGTACGGACGCCAATCGGTGAACTGCGAGAGGTACTCGAAGATATCGACCGAGTTGGTGTGGAAGATGTGCGGCCCGTACGGATGCACGAGGATGCCGGCATCGTCGTGCCGGTCATACGCATTGCCGCCGATGTGCGGACGCTTGTCGACGACCAGGACGCGCTGGCCGAGCACGCTGGCGAGCCGTTCGGCGAGCACGCTGCCCGCAAAGCCGGCGCCGACGACGAGGGTGTCGAAGCCGGCGCGGCCATGGGCCCGAAGAGAAGTGGCTGTCGCTGCGTGACGATGTTCCAAGAGGCGCTCCCAGGTACACAGACCTCGGACCGCCAGCCTGCGCCTCGTCTCGGCAATCCCTATGCCAAGCGCCGCGCGAGCGGCAGACGACGGCGGCGTCGGCCGCCGACGACCAGTGCGGCGACGAGTGCCAAGGCGCCCGCGCCCACCAGCACGTTGCTCGCCGGCAGAGAGCGCAGCGTGTTCCAGGCGATTTCGACGGTTTTCGGGGCCACGAGCTCGAGACGGCGCTTCGTCATTTCGGCTCCGAGTTCCTCCAGCACCGAACGCACCTCCACGACCGCCGTCTGCGAGCGATCCTCGTGCTTGTGGACGGCAAGACATGGGAAAGAGGGCTTGATGCGGACTGTCCCCGACCGTTCAGCGAAGGCGGCCCGGATGCTCGCAATAGTCGTGAGCTCGGCCCGCGCCTGTTGTCGAACTTAACACCCACTGGCCGGATTTACGCCGGACAAGCGTGTCGATTCCGCCAGCGAGGCATTCCTCTGACGGCTGTAAAGATCCCACGTCGCTGTCCGTTCTTGTCTCCGCTTCACGCTTTATTTGGTATGGAGTTCAGTCGTGCTGGCTTTCCGCCCGTTGCGCTGCCGGGCGTCGTCGTACGCCGCTGCCAATCACATCGAGGAGATCAACCGTGAGGAGAGGCATCCGCAGCTGGATCGCAGTGTGGGCGCTGGCGTTGATCGGAACCGCTCGCGCGGGACCATTTGCGGTCGACGAGTTCTACAGCTTCTCGCAAAACACATGG
>DATAYY010000151.1:0-4448 GCA_036272325.1 Caldimonas sp.
CGCTACGCGATGCAGCGGCTGCTCGCAATCAAGGACCGCTTCGACGTCGCGTTCGCCTGCGACACCGACCACGACCGGCACGGCATCGTGACGCCGGCCGGCCTGCTCGCACCGAACGCCTACCTGGCGACGATGATCGACTACCTGTTCCGGAATCGCCCGCAGTGGGCGCAGGCGGCCGCCGTCGGCAAGACGATCGTCAGCACGCAGCTGATCGACCGCATCGCCGCGCGGCTCGGCCGCAAGCTCTACGAGGTGCCGGTCGGCTTCAAGTGGTTCTCCGAGGGCCTCTGCGACGGCTCGCTCGGCTTCGGCGGCGAGGAAAGCGCCGGCGCCTCGTTCCTGCGCCGCGACGGCAGTGTCTGGACGACCGACAAGGACGGCATCGTGCCGGCGCTGCTCGCGGCCGAGATCACGGCGCGTTGCGGCCACGATCCCGCGCACGCCTATGCGGCGCTGGCGCGCGAGCTCGGCGAGCCGGTCAACGATCGCATCGATGCGCCGGCCACGGTCGCGCAGAAGCGGCAACTCGCCGCGCTCGCGCCGGGCGCGCTCGCGGCGAAGGAGCTCGCCGGCGAGGCGATCGAGCAGGTGCTCGACAAGGCACCCGGCAACGGCGCGCCGATCGGCGGCATCAAGGTCGTCGCCAGGAGCGGCTGGTTCGCGGCACGGCCGTCGGGCACCGAGGAGATCTACAAGATCTACGGCGAAAGCTTCGCCGGCGATGCGCACCTCAGTCGCATCCTCGACGAAGCCCAGCGCATCGTCGACAAGGCGATTGCCGCGCCGGCCGACGCGAAGGTGGGTTGAGATGGACAAGCAAGCACTCGTCGATACCGCCGCCGCGCTCGTCGCCGGCGACAAGGGCCTGCTCGCGATGGACGAGAGCACGCCGACCTGCAACAAGCGCTTCGCCGCGCTCGGCATTCCACTGACGGTCGAGATGCGGCGCGCCTATCGCGACATGATCGTGACGACGCCGCAGCTGGGAAGCTGCATCAGCGGCGCGATCCTCTTCGACGAGACGCTGCGCCAGAAGACGAACGCCGACGTGCCGTTCGCCGAGGCGCTCGTGCGCGCCGGCATCGTTCCCGGCATCAAGGTCGACGCCGGCGCCAAGGCGCTCGCCGGCCATGCCGGCGAGGAGGTGACCGAAGGCCTCGACGGCTTGCGCGACCGGCTTGCCGAGTACGCGGGCCTCAAGGCGCGATTCGCGAAGTGGCGCGCCGTGATCCGGATCGGCGACGCGATTCCGAGCCGGGCCTGCATCGTCGCCAACGCGCACGCGCTCGCGCGCTATGCGGCGCTGTGCCAGGAGGCGGCCCTGGTGCCGATCGTCGAGCCCGAGGTGCTGATGGATGGCGACCACACCCTCGCCCGCTGTGCCGACGTCACCGCCGACGTGCTGCACGCGGTGTTCGACGCCCTCGTCGAGCAAGGCGTGCTGCTCGAAGGCATGCTGCTGAAGCCGAACATGGTGCTGCCGGGACTCGCGGCGAGCGACCAGGCCAATCTCGACGCGATCGCCGATGCGACGGTGCAGTGTCTCCGGCGCCACGTGCCGGCGGCCGTGCCCGGAGTCGCCTTCCTCTCCGGCGGCCAGAGCGCCGAGCTCGCATCGGCGCGGCTGAACGCGATGAACGTGCGCTGGCGCGGGCGGCTGCCCTGGGCGCTGGCGTTCTCGTTCGCGCGCGCGATCCAGCAGCCTGCGCTCGAGGCGTGGCGCGGCGCGGCCGAGAACGTGCCGGCCGCGCAGCGCGCCCTCTTCCATCGCGCCGACTGCAACCGCGCCGCGCGTCGCGGCCAGTACGACGCCGCCACCGACGCGCCGCGCGCGTCCTGACATCGAAGAGAGGACCCCATGCCCGCCACGCCCGACCAACTCTGCATCGACACGCTGCGCTTCCTCTCGGTCGACATGGTGCAGAAGGCCAACAGCGGCCATCCCGGGCTGCCGCTCGGCGCCGCGCCGATGGCCTATGCGCTCTGGACGACGCAGCTGAAGCACAACCCGAACCACCCGCTCTGGCCCGACCGCGACCGCTTCGTGCTCTCGGCTGGGCACGGCTCGGCGCTCCTCTACAGCCTGCTCCACGTCACCGGCTACGACGTCTCGCTCGATGACATCGAGCACTTCCGGCAGTGGGGCAGCAAGACGCCGGGACATCCCGAGCGCGGTCACACGCCGGGAGTCGAGATCACGACCGGCCCGCTCGGCCAGGGCCTCGCGAACGCCGTCGGCATGGCGGTCGCCGAGGCGCACCTGGCTGCGCGCTACAACCGCGATGGCCACGCGGTCGTCGACCATCGCACGTGGGTGATCGCCAGCGACGGTGATCTGATGGAAGGTGTCGCCTCCGAGGCGGCCTCGCTTGCCGGCCATCTCAAGCTCGGTAAGCTCGTCTGCCTGTACGACAACAACGAGGTGACGCTCGCGGCAGGCGCCGACATCACGTTCTCGGAGGACCGCGCGAGGCGCTTCGCGGCGTACGGCTGGCAGACGATCGAGGTCGCCGACGGCAACGACGTCGCGGCGCTCACCAAGGCGCTCGCCGACGCCCGCGCCGACACCGATCGGCCGTCGCTGATCCTCGTCCGCACGCATCTCGGCTTCGGCTCGCCGGAGCAGGACAGCTTCAAGGCACACGGCTCGCCGCTCGGCGTCGCCGATGTCGCGAAAACCAAGACGACGCTCGGCTGGCCGGGCGAACCGCCCTTCCTCGTGCCGCCCGAGGCGTCGCGGCACTTCCGCGCCGCGATCGAGCGCGGCGCGCTCGCCGAGTCCGAGTGGAGCGCGCGCATGGATCGCTATCGCGCGGCATTCCCCGAGCTCGCGCGCGAGCTCGACACCCGCCTCGGTGCCGAGCTGCCCGCCGGCTGGGACGCCGACGTGCCCACGTTTCCGGCCGACGCCAAGGGGATCGCGACCCGTGTCGCCGGCGGCAAGGTGATGAACGCGATCGGCGCCAAGCTGCCTTCGCTCTTCGGCGGCTCGGCCGACCTCGACCCGTCGACGCACACCGCGCTGAAGGGCCTCGGCGACTTCAACCCGCCGACGCCGGGGCCGAGCGTCGAGGGCTCCGATCCGGCCGGCTGGAGCTACGCCGGTCGCAACGTCCACTTCGGCGTTCGCGAGCACGCGATGGGCGCGATCGTCAACGGCCTCGCCGCGCACGGCGGCTTCACGCCCTACGGCTCGACGTTCCTGATCTTTTCCGACTACATGCGGCCGCCGATCCGGCTCGCCGCCTTGATGGGCTTGCACGTCGTCCACGTCTTCACCCACGACAGCATCGCGCTCGGCGAGGACGGGCCGACGCACCAGCCGGTCGAGCAGCTCGCGAACCTGCGTGCGATCCCGAAGCTCACCTTGCTGCGTCCCGCCGACGCGAACGAAACAGCGGTCGCCTGGCGAATCGCGATCGAGACGCGCGACCGACCGGTGCTGCTGGCGCTGACGCGCCAGGACGTGCCGACACTCGATCGCAGCCGCTTCGCGAGCGCCGAGGGCGTGCGCCGCGGCGCCTACGTCCTGAGCGACGCCGACGGCGGCAGCCCGGCGCTGATCCTGATCGCGAGCGGCTCCGAGGTCGGCCTCATCGTCGACGCCGCCGAGACACTGCGCCGGGAGGGCGTCGCTGTGCGTCTGGTCTCGATGCCGAGCTGGGACCTCTTCGAAGCCCAGCCGCGGGCGTATCGCGACGCCGTGCTGCCGCCGTCAGTGCCCGCCAGGCTCGCCGTCGAGCTCGGCGTCGAGCAAGGCTGGAGCCGCTACGTCGGCGAGCACGGCGGCATGATCGGCGTCGACCGCTTCGGCGCGTCGGCGCCGGCGCAAGTGCTGCTGAAGGAATACGGGTTCACGGTCGAGCACGTCGCCGACGAGGCGCGCAGGGTGCTCGCGGGCGCGGCGAAGCGATGAAAGAGAAGGCCGGCGACAGCGAGCTGTTGCGCCATCTGCAGCGGCGCTCGTTCGAGTACTTCCTGCACGAGGTCAACCCGGACAACGGGCTCGTCCTCGACAAGACCGAAGAGGACTGGCCATGCAGCATCGCCGCCGTCGGCATGGCGCTCACGGTTTATCCGGTCGGCGTCGCGCGCCACTTTATCGAGCGCGCCGATGCGGTCCGACGCACGCTGCTCGTGCTGCGCTTCTTCGCCGCGAGTGAGCAGAGCACGGCCGAGGATGCGACCGGCTACCGCGGCTTCTACTACCACTTCCTGCACATGACGAGCGGCAGGCGGGCCTGGCGCAGCGAGCTGTCGAGCATCGACACGGCGATCTTCATTGCCGGCGCGCTGACCGCGGCGCAATACTTCGACGGCGCCGACGCCGACGAGACCGAGATCCGCGTCCTCGCGAAGCAGCTCTACGAACGCGTCGAATGGGACTGGATGCTGCAAGGCGGCCGGACGCTCTGCCACGGCTGGAAGCCCGAGCCCGACGCCGG